>JACRAJ010000001.1 GCA_016213445.1 Candidatus Azambacteria bacterium | reverse complement strand
TCGAACCAGGAACCCACTCCTTACACTTATTCCATTGTTTCCAATGGCGCTGACTATATCATCATCCAAAAGCTGGATGCGAGGCGTTTCCCCCAATAAATTGAAGTACTCCCTTTCAGGATAGTCGATGAACCTTCCAAGCAAAAAAGATTCAATACTTGGCTTGGCTGCGGATTACCTTGTTTACAAATTTAGCAAATTTAGGCTTCCCGCAATTAACCCCGTTTTTCATTCGAGATTGCTCTCGAAAGCTGCAAATAAAATTCACAGGGAGTCGCTCTACCGTTGAGCTATGTCGGAATATGTTAAATTTTTAATTTCCTAACCCCATTCTCATATTCACACTTTTTTTAAAAAAAATCAAATCGCCGAGCACGCTGTGCATAAGTCAATTTGCGTTGAAAATTTAAAAAACCTACAATTACAAGTGAATTATTAACCCGTTTAAAATTAAAATTAATAAAATAATATGCGAAAATTCTTCATTTATTTAACCGCGGCGATGGTTTTTGTTTTGCCGGCAAGCGCCCAGCAAAACACGGCGCAAGATGCCGAACAAAACGCGCCAAAAAACGTCAGGCAGATTATGCCGCGAAACGCGGAAAGAAACGCGCTAAAAAAAGTTAATCAAGCCGCGACGCCCGGCGCTATCGAGCAAAACACGGCGCAAAATTTTAAAGCGGCAACGCAAGAACAAATAAGGCAATTTCAGGAAAAGCGGGCGCAACTTCAGACCGAAATGCAAACAAAACGCCAGGAATTCCAACAAGAATTGGAAACGAAGCGCGGCGAGATTAAAAACCGCATTGAGGCGCAAAAGCAGAATTTGAAAGAAAAGCTGGCAAAAATAAAAGATGAACGAAAACGGCAGGCCGTCGAAAGAATCGGCAATCAAATTGACGCGCTCAACGAGCGAATGACCAACCATTATTCCGCGGTGTTGGAAAAATTTGAAAATATTTTAAACAGAATCGGCTCCCGCGCCGACAAAGCCGCAATTAACGGCCGCGACATTTCTTCCGTTAAAACGGCTATCGCCGCCGCTCAAACAGCAATTGAAAGCGCCCGCGCGACAGTGAAAACGCAAGCCGGAAAAACCTATACTTTAACCGTAAACACCGAATCGGCTTTAAAAACCGACGTCGGCAAATCCCGCCAAGCGCTTCACAGCGACTTAACCAAGGTTAAAGATGCCGTGCAAGCCGCGCAAAAAGCGGTTAAAGATGCGGCGACAACATTGGCCAAAATTTCCGACATCGACAAACTTGAAGTTGAATCCAAATAAAATAACACAATACACGTATGAATAAAAAATTTTTAACAATCGCAATCGTCATCATTATTTTAGCGCTTATCGGCATTTGGCTTTGGTCGCGCAAAGCATCGGCGCCTTATTCCCAGGAGCAAGCACCGGCCACGGGAACGCAAAATGTTCAAACAGCCGCTCCGGAAAGCGACACCACTTCGGCAATAAATAGCGATTTGCAAAACATCGATACCGGCAATTTAAACCAGGAATTCCAGGGTATCGATAAAGACCTAAAAGGTCTTTAATAGCCCTCAAGTTTCTTTAAGCTTTGATGCTGGCGGATTTTTTCAAGCGCCTTGAATTCGATTTGGCGAATGCGTTCGCGCGTCACTCCGAATTCATTGCCCACTTCTTCAAGCGTATGGGTAACTCCGTCTTCCAAACCGAATCTCATTTTTAAAATTTTCTGCTCGCGCGGCTGAAGGTCGTCGATAATTTCCTTTATTTGATCTCCCAAAAGCCGCAACGACGCCGATTGAATCGGCGTTATTCCCTTTTCATCTTCAATGAAATCGCCCAAGGTCGAACCCTCTTCTTCGTCTCCAACCGGCGCTTCAAAAGGTATGGTGTCTTGAGAAATTTTAATGATGTGGCGGACTTTTTCCACTTCAACGCCCATCTCGGTGGCAACTTCTTCCGGCAGAGGCTCGCGGCCCAAATCCTGAAGCAATCGCCGTTTGATTTGGGTGTACTTGGAAATGGTTTCGACCATATGGACCGGAATGCGGATGGTGCGCGATTGGTCGGCCAACGCGCGGGTAATCGCCTGCCTGATCCACCATGTGGCGTAAGTTGAAAATTTAAAGCCCCTGCGGTAATCAAACTTGTCAACCGCCCGCGCCAAACCCATATTCCCCTCTTGGATTAAATCCAAAAGAGTTAAGTTCGGACTGCGGCCCACATACCGTTTGGCAATTGAAACCACAAGGCGCAAGTTGGCTTGAATCAGTCTGTTGCGCGCCTCAACGTCGCCTTTTTCGATTTTCTTCGCCAATTCTTTTTCTTCGTCGCCGGTCAAAAGCGCCGTTTTGCCTATTTCCCGAAGGTACATTTGCACCGAATTGGAAACGATGGTGTCGTCGGCTTCGATGTTTAAAGCCCTGTTCAGCTCCTCCTCCGTCGGTTCCGGCGCCGCCGCCTCTATAAATTGCCGGGTTTCTTCAATTTTTATATCCGCCTCTTCCAAACGATCGTAAAGTTTTTCAAGCGCTTCAATGTCTTTTTCGGCATTGGGAAAAAATTTCAGGATTTCCGATTCGGTGATAAAACCCCTTGTCCGGCCGCGGCCAATCAGAGCGTTCACTCCGTTTTCAAAAAACCGCTCTTTCGCGCTTAGTCCGACTTTCGCTTTGGGCCTTGCTTTTTTCTTCGGCTTAATCTTCTTCGCAACTGCTTTTTTAACGACCTTTTTTTTGGCTTTTTTATTGCCCTTAACGGAAGCTTTTTTGATTTTTGCTTTTTTCTTTTTTGCCATTTTTTATTTTAATTTTAAAAACAAATCACAAAACTTCGCTTTCAAAAATCAATCGCCGCCGATTTTATTTTTGGATAAAACATGCAGCTTGTTTGAAATTTCCTTAAATTCTTCGGTCAATTTACTTAGATCGGAATTTCCCGCCATTTCTTCCCTTTGAATTTCCCAATTGATTTTTTGAAGCGCTTCTTTGTAATGCTCGCGTTTGATTCCCACGGTCAAAATTTCAACTTCTTTTCCGATATCAAAATCGGCATCGGCCTTTCCAAGTTCATAGTCGCCGGCCAGATACAAAAAATCTATTCGAGGGCGCAAGCCCGCCGCCAAAGCCGACCGGATATCGGAAAAATTGTTTTGCTTTGCCGCTATCATTCCCAAAATTTCATAATCTTTTTGGGGCAGAAAAGCGGCAATTTTTACCGCCAAAGCGGTAAATTCCGGCTTTTTCAATAATAACGCCAAAAGCCGTTCGCTCAAAATTTCTTTTCTCGTTTTTGCCGTTGCCATCCCGATTGCGGGCGCGCCAGCCGGCGTTTCCGAACCCGCGTCATCCGGCAGGGTTAGCCTCTCCATTTCTTCTTTAAGATCGTTTTCCGAAACTCCAAGCCTTAACGACAATTCCCGTATCCAATGGCTCTTTTCAAGAGCCGAGGGCAAGCGCTTTATTTTCATTAAAAGGTCAACGGCGATAAATTTCCGGTTTTCAAACGGAATTTCGCCTTCCCCGTCGCCGGATCCGCCTCTGGCGGAAAAAACTTGCTTGAAATAATAATTCATTATCGGCTCGGCGGCGGCGGCCAACTTAACAAATTCCCCGGGTTTGTCCATTACAAAATCCGCCGGATCTTTTCCCGAAGGCAAGTTGACAACGGAAACATTAAACCCCGCGCGAACCGCCGCCAAATCTCCCCTTTCAGTGGCTTTGGCGCCGGCATCGTCCATATCAAACGCCAGCGTCAAATTACCGGTTAATCTTTTCAAAACCAAAAGGTGATTTTCGGTAAGCGCCGTTCCCGAAGCAGCGACAACATTCCTTACGCCGTCTTGCCAGGGCAAAAGCACGTCCATTTGCCCTTCAACCAAAATCGCCCGATCGGCTTTTCTTATTTCCGACTTGGCCTTGTCCAGGCCGTAAAGAACGCGGCTCTTGCTGAACAAAACCGTTTCCGGAGAATTGATATATTTGCCGCTGTCGGCTTTCTCGGTTTTGGAGGGAATAATTTCGCTCATAATGCGGCCGGAAAACGCCACCACGCGGCCATTGGAATCAAAAATCGGAAACATCAAACGGTTTCTGAAGCGATCATGATATTGCGCGCCGCGCAAAACCAAACCGGCCCGCTCCATTTCCGTTTCGCGGTATCCGTATTTTCTAAGAAATGACAAAAGAGAATCCCAAGAATCCGGCGCGTAACCCAGCCGCCATTCATCGACAGTCGCGTCCTCCAATCCCCTTTTGCGGAGATAATTCAAAATCGGATTTTCATTCGCGCCGCTTGAATGCGCGCGCAAATTAAAATTGCGAAGCGCCAGCGTAAAAAATTGCGCCGCCTTTTCGCAAATTTCATAAGCCCGGTCTTTTTCCGATCGCAATTTCGGATTTTCATATTTTAAAACCACTCCGGCTTTTTCCGCCAAAAGTTTCAAAACCTCCGGAAATTCCATTCCTTCGATTTTTTGGATAAAAGTAAACATGTCGCCCCCTTCGGCGCAGCCGAAACAATGCCAGCTTTGGCGCGACGGAGAAACCATGAAAGACGGAGTTTTTTCGTTGTGAAAAGGGCAAAGCGCCCTGAAATTAACGCCGGCTTTCTGCAAGCGAATATAGCTCGACAAAACGTCGACGATATTAAGTTTCTCTTTTATTTCTTGAACTTGATCCGCCATTTTATTTGTATTCTATCTTAATTTGCAGCCACCTGCCATCGCCTACCGCAAACGGATATTCCGTTCGCGCCGGAGCAATCGGACCGTCGGGATCGAGAGGTTTGAAAACATAAGAATCGGGGCGCAAGGGAATTTGGAAAGTTCCGTCGCTGTGCGCGCGAGCCGAAATAAAAGGCGCCGTTAAATTGCCGCTTTTGAAAATTTCAAACGACGCTTCATACGGTTCTCCGTTTAAAACAATGCGCCCGGCAATTCCGGAATTTATGATATTGCCTTCCACCGCCGGCGCCCTAAATTCATCTTCAATATATGGATAACTGTTCAGCCGCGCATTTAGTTTTTGCGCAATCTCCAAAGCTTTTTCGTAGCGGCCGGTATTTTGGTAAACAGCCTCCAAATTCACCAGCGCCTTTTCATTTTTTGGATCAATTCTCAAAACGCTGTTCCAAAGATTTTCTGAATTCAACCAGTCGTTGTTGCGATTGAAAGTCAAAACAAAAAACGAAATTAAAACCAACGCCGAAATTGTTTTTCCCGCCGGATACAAATTCCAATCAAATTTGGATTTTACATGCGCGAATAAATAATCAAAGCCCAATATCAGCGCCAAGAAAAATCCGGCAAGGGGCGCGTAAAGAAAGCGCTCGCCGACCAAATCATGAAAAGGAATAATTTGCAAAACCGGAAGAAGAAAAGCGGCAAACCAAACGATTCCGAGCGTAAAAATAAATCGCGATTTCTTAAATCCGAAATAAGCCAATGCCGCCAAAATAACGGCAAACAAAAACCCGAAAATCACCCGCAAATCGCCGATGCCGGAAGGCAAAGGAAAGCTGGCATAATCCAAAAGCAATTTAACCGGATAAACCACCAAGCCGACATATTTTAAGAAAACCGCCGGCGCCAAAAGAATGTTTTGGAAAAACGAGCCCCGCAAAGCGTGATCGCCCAAGGCGCCCAAAATTTTATAATGCGCGTAAAAATACGCCAAACCGATAATCGCAAACGGATAAAAATCTTTAAAAATGCGGCGAAAATCAATCACCTCTCGTTCTCTATAATTGATTAAGAAAATAAAAGGAATTATAAAAACGCCTCCGAGCGCGGTTTCTTTGGTTAAAAGAGCCAAGGCAAAAAATAGATAAGAAATCCGGAGCAGATATTTTTTATTCCCGTTTTCCTGATAATTTAAAATCGCCAAAACCGCTAAAATAAAAAAACCGAGAAAAATCAAACTGCTCTGGTTTGAAACCCAGCTCACCGCTTCGGTTGCCGCGGGGTGCAAAGCCCAAAAAGCGGCCGCCAAAGCGGCGATGCTTCTTCGTTTCACAAGTTTTACAATTAAAACATAAACCAGCGCCAAATTCAGAATATGCAAAAAAATGCTTACAAAATGGAAACCGGCGGGATTGGCGCCGAACAGCGCGTATTCGACGGCAAACGCCAAAGAAGCGACTGGCCGCCAATTTTTTCCGCCCGTTTCCGCGGCGATGTTTGACCCGGTAAAAATATTAGGATCCGTGAAAAATTTTGAAAAAGGAGAAAAACTTTGAATCGCCTTATTGTTCACGATAAAACCAAAATCGTCGTAAACAAATTCGGCGCGAAAAACTTTAACATAAGCTCCTATCACAAGAAGAATTAAAATCCCAATCAGAATGGGACTCGCCCATTTTTGGTATTTTTTCGTCATTGGTTCAATAATTTCCGATCAAAAATTTCAGATTATTTCTGCAATTGCTGCAAGAAAATTTGCAATTCCTGGGGACTTTTAACGCTTTGGAATTGCAGGATTAAATTGGAAAATTTCTCAACATAAGGCGTGAGGAAATAAAAAGCGCCGACAATTATTCCGATAAATATCGCGTATTTAAAAATAACCCAAAACCGGCGCCATTTTTCGGCCTGCCAAAGTTTTCGGACTAAAACCAAAGTTTCCTCCTGCTTCTCGCGCAACTCTTTAATTTCGTTGTTTTCCATTGGAAAATAATAACGGCGGCTTTTTATAAAAATCCATTATTTTTTGGAAAGTTCTTCAGGATTTAATTCCGGCGTGGCTTCGCCTCGCGCCGCAGGGCCGTGGCTATGCGCTTCGTGCGCCGCCGCTTCTTCCCTTTCGCGTTTTTTCTTTTCTTTTTTGGTTAGTTTTGCCATTACGTCTATCACCTCTTTTCCATTGTAAAAACCGCAATATTCGCAAATCCGATGCGGCAAAACCGCCCGATTGCACTTGGCACAAACCGCCAAATAAGTTCTGCTCAAGGCTAAATGAGACCGCCTCCGGTTTCTTTTTCCCTTAGTATGCCTTTGCGTTTGTACTCCGCCCATGTTTCAAATGTAAAATTAAAATCTCAAAATTAAAAATTAACGCCTCTGCATGCTAACATAAAAACGATTTCTTTGGCAATATCCAAATATAGATGTCGGACATCGATGTCCGACATCTATATTTTACAATCCGGTGCTGCCGAAACCGTTTTCGGAACGTTCGCTGTCGCTTAATTCTTCGACAATCTCTATTGTCGGCTCTTCGATTTTTTGTATGAGCATCTGCGCGATTTTAAAACCCTTTTTTACAATAAAATCTTCGTTGCCAAAATTTATCAAAACTATTTTGATCTCTCCCCTGTATCCGGCGTCCACGACTCCGGCCATTGTTTTTATCCCGTTTTTCAAGGCTAATCCGCTTTTATCCCAAACGAGGCCGACATATCCGGCCGGAATTTCCATTTTTATTCCGGTATTAACCGCCTGTCTTTGCCCAGGCTTTAAAACAATATCCTCCGCCGAATAAAAATCCAATCCCGCGTCTCCTTTCGTCGCGTAATTGGGCGCCGACGCGTTTGAATCAATTTTTTGAATTTTTAAAATCATATTAAGCTATTATAGAAATAAAAAAAGATAGTTGCAAATGCAACTATCTTTATAATATAACCCTTAAATGCTTTTCTTTTGGAATCACTTCAATCACCCCCCTTCTATACATCATCTCCTTTCTTTATTCTCATCAGAGCAACTGCCCACGTGTGTTCGTATACGTGAAGGTCCTTGCAAGATACAATCATGCCTCCGTCTTCGACGCCGATTTCTGAAGCCATATACTCTTTAAGCAACTGGATGCCGCCGAGATTAACAGGAAAGCCGCCCCATAAATCCCAGCTTCGGAAATAAACCCAAAAATGGAGTTTCCCATTATCAATCCATACATCAATACCGCGCAGGCATTGAGAACTCGGTTTGTCTTTTGGGTTTTTATTCCAATTATTGCTAATATGGCGTTGATGAAGAATAACGCCATATACCCTGTCCCTGACGATTATTGTTTCTTCATAATCAACACTTGTGTCATAGAAATTAACCGTTTCCGGACGGCCAACTGACATATAGCAATGATTATTCCCATCGCCAGCTTCTCTGAAATGCCTGATTACCCACTGAATCTGCCACCATAAATCTTCTCCATAAGTATAATGCTCGTTTAACTGTCTTTCTTTCGTGGTTAAATAATTCAGATATTCCACAATGTCATCCTCGGAAGTGGGCGCCGGAATATTTGAACCTTCCGGCATCAATGGGGCCAAGGGGCGCGTCCCGGGATATTGAATATTAATACATATTGGCATCCCGACGCGATGAATGCCTTCATAACTGCCTTTTGTAATAAAATAACGCCTGCCTTCAGTCATTATCTTATAAATCGCTTGAAACCAGGCGTCGGCGATTGAAGTCGCCTCAAGAAAATACGCTCCCGTGGTATTTTTCATCTTAGTCCCTCCTTTTTGTTTGCCTTACGTTTATACCTTGCCTCTTGAAAAGCTGTATCGCTTTTGAATCTTCGCCGCTGTCTTTATACCAATGCTCAAAAACAAATTCTTTAATTCCAAGATGGACGAGCACTTCAGCGCAATCATAGCAGGGAGAATAAGTGCAATGCACTATCGCTCCTTCCAAACTCACGTGTTCTATATTCGCATTGGCAAGAGCGTTCATTTCCGCATGCGATCCGCGACATAAACCGGAACCTGTGGGCAATCTGTTTCCATCCGCATCTTCTTTCGCGCAACCGACATCAATATCAATGCAATGGACTTCTCCTTTTGGCGGGCCGTTGTATCCCGCGCAAAGTATGCGATTTTTTCTGGAAAAAACAACGCCAACCTGAAAATGTTTGCAAAACGAACGCTTGCCGTAAAGCCGCGTTATTTCCATAAAAAGCTCATCCCAGGAAATTCTTTCCATATCTCCTCCTTATTATTTTGATTTTTGTCAAAGACCTTTTGACTATCGTATTATTTCAATACTACAAATGCCGAAATAAATCAATATTTGCAAAAATTTTTTTGTGTTAAAATGAAACCAGTTTACTAAAGAATATTTGTCCGCCTTCTCCGCCAATTGGCGGATTCGGCGGATGCTCAAAATTTCAACGAAAATTTATTCGTTGAAACTCTAAATTTTCGGAAATTATGGCAAAATTCACCCATCTTCACGTCCATTCTCATTACAGCTTGCTCGACGGTTTGGCGAAAATCGACGATTTAATCAATCGGACAAAAGAGCTGGGCATGGAATCTCTGGCTTTAACCGACCACGGCGTTCTTTACGGCGCGGTGGAATTTTTCCAAAAAGCCAAAAAGGCCGGAATTAAACCGATTATCGGCTGTGAATTTTATGTCGCCGAAAGCGGTATGGCCGACAAAAATCCCGGAACGGGCAACAAGCGATTTCATTTGACCATTTTGGTAAAAAACAAAACCGGCTATCAAAACCTAGTTAAACTCATAACTCAATCATATCTCGAAGGCTTTTATTACAAACCGAGAATCGATAAAAATTTGTTGCGGCGATATTCCGGCGGCCTCATTTGCCTTTCCGGCTGTCCCCTGTCGGAACTGGCGCGTCTTGTTAATTCCAACCAGATGGAAAAAGCCGAAAATGCCGCCAAAGAATTTCAGGAAATTTTCGGGAAAGAAAATTTTTACATCGAAATCCAGCCGCATTTTTTAAAATCGGAAAATAAAAATCTTTATTCCGAAATAATCGGGCTCGCGAAAAATCTGGATATCCCTCTCGCGGCCACCAACGACGTGCATTATCTTTTAAAAGAAGACGAGGATTACCATGATGTGCTTCTGGCGATCGGCACGGGCAACAAAATTTCCGATCCGAACCGGCTTTCATTGAAAGGATACGACTTGTCGCTGAAATCGCCGGAAGAAATGGCGGAAATTTTTAAAGACTTGCCCGAAGCGATTTTGAGCACCAAGAAAATCGCCGATGCCATTGATTTTGAATTTGAATTCGGAAACCTGCATTTTCCCCAATTCGAACTGCCGAGCGGAGAAACGGCCGAAAACTTTCTAGAAAATCTCGCCCTGGAAGGCCTAAAAAAAAGGTTTAATTGCGCCTCGCTTGAAGAAGCGCCGAAAGAATTGGCCGACCGTTTTAAATTTGAAATCGGCGTAATTAAAAAAATCGGTTTCGCTTCGTATATCTTAATCGTGTGGGACATTGTAAATTGGGCAAGAAACCAAGGAATCGCCGTCGGGCCGGGGCGCGGATCCGCCGCCGGCTCGCTTATTTCGTATTTAACAGGTATCACCAATATCGATCCGATAAAATACAATTTGCTTTTTGAAAGATTCCTTAATCCCGACAGAATCGCGCCGCCCGACATCGACCTCGATTTCGCCGACCATCGGCGCGGCGAGGTTTTGGAATATATCGCTAAAAAATACGGCCGCGAACACGTGGCGCAGATTATCACTTTTGGAACAATGGCGGCGCGCGCCGCCATCCGCGACGCCGGGCGCGCCTTGGGCTTCGGCTATAGTTTTTGCGACGCCATCGCCAAAATGGTGCCTTTCGGGCCCGGCATCACTCTTGAAAAAGCGATAGAAATCACCGCCGAACTGAAACAAGCCATCGACACCGATCTCCAAGCGCGGCAACTTGTCCAAACCGCCAAAAAACTGGAAAGAGTGGCGCGCCACGCTTCCACCCACGCTTGCGGCGTCGTCATCACCAAAAACCCGATCACCGATTATATGCCCCTCCAATGGGCGACAAAATCCGGCGGCAAAAAAGATGAAGAACAGGCTTTGGTGACTCAATACGAAATGCGCTCCGTCGAATCGTTAGGGCTTTTAAAAATGGATATTCTGGGACTAAGAAACCTTACCGTTATTGAAAAAGCGCTCGAGCTTATCGAAAAAAACCGCGGCGAAAAAATAGACATTTATGACATTCCGCTGGATGATGAAAAAACTTTCGAGCTTTTGAAAAAAACAGACACCACCGGCGTTTTCCAGCTTGAATCTTCGGGAATGAGACGCTATTTAAAAGAGCTTAAACCCACCAACATTGAAGATATTATTGTAATGGTGGCCTTGTTCCGGCCCGGCCCGATGGAATTTATTCCCAACTATATCGCGAGAAAACACGGACATGAAAAAGTTTCCTACATTCATCCCAAACTGGAGCCGATTTTAAAAAATACTTACGGCATCGCCGTGTACCAGGAACAGCTGATGCAAATCGCCAACCAGCTCGGCGGCTTCACCTTGGCCGAGGCCGATGTTTTGAGAAAAGCCGTCGGTAAAAAAATCAAAAAACTTTTGGAAGAACAGTCGGAAAAACTTGTGAGCGGAATGGTAAATAACGGCATCCCGAGAATCATCGCGGAAAAAATCTGGCAATATGTCGAGCCTTTCGCCCAGTATGGATTCAACCGCTCCCACGCCGCCTGTTACGCCATTATCGCCTACCAAACGGCGTATCTTAAAGCCAATTACCCGGGAGAATTTATGACCGCTCTTCTAAACGCCGAAAGTTTCAACCTTGAACGGGTGGCTGTAATCATCGGCGAGGCCAAAAAAATGGGAATAGACATTCTGCCGCCGGACATAAACGAAAGCTTGGAAAATTTCACTTTGGTTAACCCTGCCGAAAACGGCGAAATCTCCGAAGAGCTAAAAAATGAACCGATAAAAATCAGATTCGGCCTGTCGGCGATAAAAAATTTAAGCGACAACGCCACTCAAAGCATAATCGCGGAAAGAAAAAAAAGCGGCCGGTTTTTAGATCTCAAAAATTTTCTGGAAAGAATTCCGTCGCGCGACTTAAATAAAAAATCGCTTGAAGCGCTCATTAAATGCGGAACTTTCGATTGCTTCGAAGAGCGCCGCCGACTGAACGTAAACATCGAAGAGCTTTTGCGCTATTTGAGAGACATGCATAAAAACAGCGCATCCTCCCAAACCGGCCTTTTCGCGTCTTATTCAACCGCGGCGCCTTTAAAACTTAAAGACGCCGAACCGGCCGTCAAAAAAGAAAAACTGGCTTGGGAAAAAGAACTGCTGGGATTGTATATTTCGGAACATCCGATGCATGATTACAGGGAAATTATGGAAAAAAAATCGTTATTGATTCAAAAAATAAAACCAGCTTTGGTAAACCAAAAAGTCATTATCGGCGGGCTTATTTCCGGTGTCCAGAAACATGTTGCTAAAAACGGCAAATTAATGCTCTTTACAAAACTTGAAGATTGGGCTAATAAAATAGAGGTGGTTGTGTTTCCCGACATTCTGGAAAAAAATCCGGATATCTGGCGGGAAGACAACATTATTTTGGTGCAGGGCAAAGTGTCGGAACGCAACGGCGTTTTAAGCGTCATTTGCAACAGCGCCAAAGAATTTGCGCCGCCCGAATATCGAACAAATGTTTCCGCCGAAAAAAATTAAAATTTTAGAAAATACAAAAAAATGAAAAAATTATTGAGTCATCAGGAATTGGGCGCGCAGCTTGATTTATATTCTTTCCATGAAATATCTCCGGGCGCTCCTTTCTGGCATCCCAAAGGGATGATAATTTTCAAAGAACTTGAAAAAGCGATCCGCGAAGCGCTCGACAAACAAGATTATCAGGAAATATCAACTCCCATCATGGTCAGAAAAGACCTTTTCGAAAAATCCGGCCATTTCCAGTTTTATAAAGACCTGATGTTCACTTTGAAAGTCGACAACCAGACTTTTGTTTTAAAGCCGATGAATTGCCCCGAAAGCGCCATTGTTTATTCGACTAAAACCAGAAGCTGGCGCGACTTGCCTTTGCGATTTTCGGAAATCGGCCGGCTTCACCGGAAAGAGCTCTCCGGGGTTTTAAACGGATTGTTCAGAGTGAGACAAATCACAATGGATGACGCGCATATCTACGTCCGCCCCGAACAGATGCTTGATGAAATCGACGGGTTGATAAGTTTGATAAATAATTTTTACGCCATTTTCGAATTTAAAACGGCTTATTATCTCGCCACTCGCCCGGATAAAGCCATGGGCGATAAAAATTTATGGGATAAAGCCGAGGATGCTCTGACCCAAGCCTTGAAAAAAAATAAAATAAAATACGAATTACAGCCTAAAGAAGGAGCCTTTTACGGCCCTAAAATAGAAATTCACGTCAAAGATTCTCTGGGCCGATCATGGCAACTCGGCACCATCCAAGTCGATTTTAATCTTGCCGAAAAATTCAACTTAAGTTTTACGGGCCCGGAAGGAAAAAAAGAGAGGCCGGTTGTGATCCACCGCGCCGTTTTCGGCTCGTTTGAAAGATTCATCGGAATTTTGGTTGAAAATTACCAGGGCGCTTTTCCTTTGTGGCTCTCGCCGGTTCAGGCAAGAATTTTGCCGATAGGATCGCAAAATGAAAATTACGCCGAAAGAATCCGCGCCGAGCTTGCAAAAAACAACATTCGCGCCGAAGCGGACGACTCAAACGAAACCATTGGCAAAAAAATCCGCAACGCCGAAATTGAAAAAATCCCCTACAGTCTTGTTGTTGGCGGAAAAGAAGAAAAAGATGGTTCAGTGGCGGTTCGCCAAAGAGGCAAGGGCGACTTGGGCGCAATGAAATTGGAAAAATTCGTTGAAAAAATAAAAGAAGAGATTGAAAATAAAGCATGAGATAAAAAGCAATGAGATTGGGTTTAGGATATATTATTGGTTATTTCAAAACAATATAAATAATTTTACGAAGCTTATGAAAGCGTTTTGGCATGGTCTCCGCGTAGCGGAGCAAAACGCTTTCATCGGACAATGAGGTCGCCGCTGGGCGGCCGAATGCGCGAGAAAAATTATTTATATTGGTTTGAAGTGAAATTTTATACAGAATATGAAACAAAAAATCATCGTGATTGTCGGGCCGACGGCGTCGGGAAAAACCGATCTTTCAATTAAAATCGCCAAAAAATTCGGCGGCGAGATTATTTCCGCCGATTCGCGCCAAGTCTACAAAGGCATGGATATCGGCACGGGCAAAGTGACCAAAAAAGAAATGGGCAAAATCCCCCACTATCTTTTGGATGTCGCAAGCCCCAAAAAACAGTTCACCGCCGCTCAATTTAAAAAAATGGCGGAAAAAGCCATAAAAAAAATTTACGGCCGCAAAAAAATTCCCCTTATCGTCGGCGGCACCGGATTTTACATCCAAACCATCGCGGATAATATATCGATTCCGGAAATAAAACCCGACGCCAAACTGCGAGCCGAACTGGAAAAAAAATCAACAAAAGAATTATTCAACCGGCTGAAAAAATTGGACCCGCGGCGGGCTGAAAATGTAGATAAAAACAACCGCCGCCGTTTGATCCGGGCTTTGGAAATAATCATTAAATCGGGCAAAAAAGTGCCTGCGCTGAAAGCCGAGCCGAAATATGAAGCACTGCTGATAGGAATAAAACGAAACGCCAAAGAACTGAAAGAAGCGATAAAAACACGGCTTTTGAAGCGATTAAAACAAGGCTTGGTTAAAGAAGTTATAAATTTAAAAAAATCAGGATTAAGCTACAAACGGCTTGAAGATTTCGGCCTGGAATACCGCTATGTCGCCTATTACCTTCAAAATAAACTTTCTTACAATGAAATGGTTGAAAAACTGCAAAAAGAAATAGAACATTACGCCAAGCGCCAAATGACCTGGTTTAAAAAAGACAAAAAAATTCATTGGATAAAAAATTATAAAGAAGCTGAAAAGCTTGTAAAAAAATTGTATTAAAACAAAAAAAGAGGCGGACCTTTTTAGTCATCACGCCTCTTAATTGCCTTGTGTTTTAATTTGCGATCTCAACCTCTTCATTTCTTCTAATAATTGGTTGAAATTCGCTTCCATTTTCTCCACTTCTTCGATGATGGTCGCTATTTCTTCTTGAAATAGCGATCCGGCCGATTTTTTCGCCAATCTTCTGGCGAAACCGCCAATAGCGGTTAAAGGATTCCGCAACCTGTCGGCCGCTTCATCCACCAATCGGCTCAAAATGAGGAGATTTTCTTTTTCGGCTTCTTTCTTTAAAAGCATGTCTCTTTCAAGAAGTAAGCCGATCAAGTTGGCTATATTCAAACAAAAACAAATCTCCTCCTCATAAAAACCCTTCTTCTCGCCCGTCGCGTCAATCGCGATCACGCCAATTACTTTTTCCCCGGCGATGAAAGGGACGAACAATATGGCATTAATACACTTATAATAAATCAGATCCCGGCTGGCGATGGTTAATTCATTATCGATGGGATTGTTTATCACGTGGTATTTGCCATCCTCGACGATTTTTTTTACAGCCTTTAGTTCGTCGAGCAAAAAATTCATCCCCAACCCATGGCCATCCCTAGGTTCGGCGGCGATTAGGCAAACCCTTTGAAAATCCTCGCTGACTTTAAAAATAGAACATCGTTCAATTTTTAAAATTTCCGCGATTTGTTTTACCGACAAATCCACTAAATCGGTAAATTTAAGCCTGTCGATTTTCTCCTGAAAATCGACAAGCGCCTCTAGTTTTTCCATGCTGAATAACTTTTCCATCGCTCTCACCTCCTTTAAATTATTAAATTGAAAAGACCTTTTTGGCTTTAACTTAAATTACCATTACTTTATAAGTATACACTATTTTAGCAACTTTTTCAAGATGTCAACCGTAATTTCAACGCGCGCCGTTCCCCGCGATTCTCTCATCACCGCGCCAACCAAAAATTGCAGCGACGTTTCTTTTCCCTTTTTATAATCCTCCGCGGCTTTCGGATTGTCAGCGATAACTTTTGAAGCGATTTTTTCAATAGCGCCCGCGTCTTCAATTTGATCCAAATTTTTTTCTTCGATAATCTGCGACGGATCTTTCCCGCTCGCCCACATTTCTTTTAAAATATCTTTGGCGGCGCGGGAAGTGATTGCGCCCTTATGGATTAATTCAATCCACTCGCCAAAATTTTCGGCGCCAATTCGCGTATCGTCAACTTCGGCCGAAGCTTCGTTTAAAAGGCCCAGAAAATCGCTAAGCATATAATTAGCCGCCAGGTTCACAATCGCCTGTTTTTCTTTTTCAACCATATCCGGCTCAATATTGCTTAACGATTCGCTTACAACATTTTCAAAAAATCCGGCTAATTTTTCATCGCCAATCAAAATATCGATTTGATTGGCGGTCAATTTGTATTCGGATTTGAATCTTTTCCTTTTATCGGCCGGCAATTCCGGCAAGCCTTTTTCAAATTCTTCCACAACCGCAAAATTTATTTTTAAAGGCGGCAAATCCGGTTCCGGAAAATAACGATAGTCGTGCGATTCTTCCTTGATTCTTTGCGATACCGTTTCCCCATTGGTTTCATTCCAGCCGCGCGTTTCTTGAACGACTTTTTTGCCGCTTTCAAGAAGCGCAGTTTGCCTCTTGATTTCGTAATTTACGGCGTCGCGAACGGCTTTAAAAGAGTTCAAGTTTTTAATTTCAACTTTAACGCCGAATTCTTTTTCACCCGCAACTTTGAGCGACAAATTAGCTTCGACTCGCATTTGCCCTTTTTCCATATCGGCATCGGAAACGCCGAGATAACGCAATAATAATTGCAATTCCTGCGCAAAAGCGCTCGCCTCGTCGCCGGAATTCAAATCCGGCTCGGTTACAAGCTCCATCAGCGGCACGCCGGCGCGGTTAAAATCAACCAAAGAATGGCCTATATGGCCGAAGTGAGCCAGCCGCCCCGTGTCTTCTTCAAGATGAACTCGCGTTATTTTGATATTCTTTTCAAAACCCGGAATATTTAAAATTCCGCCCAAACAAATCGGCTCGTCATATTGCGATATCTGATAGCCTTTCGGCAAATCGGGATAGAAATAGTTTTTTCTGTCCCATTTTGTTATTTCCGAAATTTTACTTTTCACAGCCAAGCCAACTCGGATAACTTTATGAACCGCTTCTTCATTGATAACGGGCAAAGTACCCGGCTGGCCGGAACAAATCGGGCAAATATTAACATTGGGATGGCGTTCATCCGGATCGTTTTTGCACGCGCAAAACATTTTTGTTTTCGTTTTCAGTTCCGCGTGTATTTCCAAACCTATCACCGGCTGGTATTTAGCCATGTTTGTATTTAAACTTAGTTTAAAAGTACCATAATATCTCAAATAAAAAAACCCCGCCTCGGCGGGGATCGCTTCATTAAAAACTTACAAAGTCTGTCGGAAATTAAACCGATACAACCGATGGCAAGGATTATACAGTGTTTGCTTATAATGGCGGTAGCGCGCCGACTGCAATCGCAAGTGACACGCCAATTTATTCCACCTGACAACCCTAAAAAATACTCGCCCCAATTTGGGTTTTCTGTCTCTCATTTCTTTTCTTCCTCCAAAGAACAGATTTTTTTATTTAACAACCTCGATACCCATGCTTCGGGCGGCGCCCATGATGATTTTTTCCGCCGCTGAAATATCGTTGGCATTTAAATCAACCATTTTCTTTTCGGCGATTTCCCGAATCTGGGCCATGCTGACTTTTCCGACTTTCTGTTTCTTCGGATTGCCACTTCCCTTTTCAATGCCGGCCGCTTTTTTCAAAAGCGAAGCCGCCGGAGAAGTTTTGAATCTCATATCGTAAGTCCGGTCTTCATAAACCGTCACTTCAACCGGAATAATATCGCCGGCCATTTCTCTTGTGGCCGAATTGAATTTGCTGACGAATTCGCCAAGATTCAGCCCATGCGGACCCAAAGCGGTGCCAACCGGCGGCTGGGCTGTCGCCGCCCCGGCTGGAATTTGAATTTTTACGATTGTTTTTATTTTCTTCGCCATAAATTTCTAAAAATTAATATTTTTAGCTAAATTTATGAGCGCCCTGCCTTCATGGCGGGGCCGCCCACATTACATATCCTTATAACTTCTTAATCTGCAATGAGTCAAGTTCTACCGCCGTTTCCCGGCCAAACATCGATATCATAACCTTGACCTTGCCGCGCTCTTCATCAACTTCATTCACTTTGCCGTCAAAATCTTTGAATGGACCGTCGATAATTTTCACCGGATCGCCAACCGAAAACTCAATCTTATACTTCGATTCGGTGCCGCCCATCCGCCTCTGCAAGTCTTTCATTTCTTCCAAAGACACCGGAATCGGCATGGTGCCGGAACCGATAAATCCCGTAACGCGAGGCGTGTTGCGCACCACATACCACGAATCATCGGAAACAATCATTTCAACCAAAACGTAACCCGGATAAATTTTTTCTTCAATAACCCGCCGTTTGCCGTTCTTGATTTTTATTTTCTTTTCCTTTGGAACCAAAACGTTAAAAATCTTGTCCTGCATGTCCAGGGATTCAACTCTTTGCTTCAAATTGCGCGCCACCGCGTCTTCATAACCGGAATAAGTGTGAAGCACGTACCAATTTTTGCCTTGTGATTGCTGTTTCGCCATAAATTTCTAAAAATTAATATTTTTAGCTAAATTTATGAGCGCCCTGCCTTCATGGCGGGGCCGCCCACATCATCTTATTTAAACAAAAAGAAATTCAAACCCAAGCTGAAAATATAGTCCAAAGCGCCTAAAAAAGCCGCGGCCGCGAGAGACGCGCCGACAACCGTCAAAGTATAATTAACGGCCTGATTTTTCGTCGGCCACTTAACTTTGGCCATTTCAACCTTAACTTCCTTAAAATAATTTTTTATCCGCTCCAACATAAATTTGGGTAATTTTAAAAAGCCCGAGGGCTTTTATTTATAAGCCCATTATATTAACAAATAAACATCTTGTCAAATGTCAAGATTTTTAACGGTTTTGGCGTGAGCTTGGATGAATCTCTTGCGAGGCGCCACTTCGTCGCCCATTAAAATATCAAAAATCTTGTCGGCTTTGTCGGCATCTTCAACCGTCACCTGTTTCAGCGACCTGTTTTCCGGATCCATGGTGGTTTCCCATAATTGTTCGGGATTCATTTCTCCCAAACCCTTGTATCGCTGAACATACGGATTCGCAATTTTGTCCTTTTTAAATGTTTCCAAAATTTCCGCCTTGTCTTCTTCGGCGTAGGCGTATTCCATTCTTTTACCGCTTGAGATTTTATAAAGCGGCGGCTGGGCGATGTAAATGTGGCCGCGATTAACCAATTCGGGAAAATACCGGAAAAACAAAGTCAGAAGCAAAGTCCTGATATGCGCGCCGTCAACGTCGGCATCGGTCATAATAATAATTCTATGATAACGCAATTTGGAAATATCGAATTCTTCGGCGATGGCGGTGCCCAGCGCGATAACCAGCGCCCGGATTTCTTTGAAAGCCAAAATTTTATCGATGCGCGCCTTTTCAACGTTTAAAATTTTGCCGCGCAAAGGCAAAATGGCCTGAAATCCCCTGTCTCGCCCCTGCTTGGCGCTGCCGCCGGCAGAATCGCCTTCCACAATGAACAACTCCGACTCGGCCGGATCTTTACTCGAGCAATCGGCCAATTTTCCAGGCAAAGCCAGTCCTTCCAAGACTCCTTTTCTCAACACCGTTTCCCGCGCCGCTTTGGCCGCCTTTCGGGCCTTTGCCGCTAAAATCGTTTTTTCCAAGATTTTTCTGGCGTCGGCCGGATTTTTATCGAGCCACTCTCCCAGCGCTTCGCCGATAACCGCCTCCGTGGCGGTTCGCGCTTCGGGATTGCCCAGCTTGGCTTTGGTTTGGCCTTCAAATTGCGGCTCCCGCAATTTAACGCTGATCACCACGGTTAATCCTTCGCGGGCATCATCGCCCGTAAGATTGTCTTCCGATTCTTTTATGTAATTATTTTTGCGCGCGTAATCGTTTAATGTCCTTGTAAGCGCGGTTCGAAAACCCGTGGCATGCATGCCGCCTTCTCCGGTGTGAATATTATTCGCGAAACTCAACTCCTCGACCTGCATATCCTCGGTATATTGAAAAGCCGTTTCAACCATGATGCCGTCGTGCGTTTTATCAACGTAAAATATATTGCTCTGAATCGGTTTTTCATCTTCATTTAAAAACCGGATAAAGGAAACCAAGCCACCTTCAAAATAAAAAGCGTGGGAAACGGGAATTTCGCTTCTTTCATCGCGAAAAATTATTTTAACGCCCTTAGTCAAATAGGCCTGCTCGCGCAAATGGTCTAAAATCTTTTTCGCGTCAAACCACGTTTTGCCCTTTTCAAAAGTATTGAAAATTTCCTGATCCGGCTCGAATGTAATCGTCGTGCCGGTTTTTTTGCAAGCTCCGGTTTTTTTAACTTTTCCCGCCGGTTTGCCCCGCTCGTATTCCTGCGTCCAAATAGCGCCATCGCGGCAAATATCCGCCCTCAATCGGCGCGATAAGGCGTTGACCACCGAAACGCCGACGCCGTGCAAACCGCCGGATATTTTATACGATTCGCCGCCAAATTTTCCTCCGGCGTGAAGCGTGGTCATAACCGTTTCCAAGGCCGATTTTTTGGTTTGCTTGTGTATTTCAACCGGAATGCCGCGGCCGTCATCGATAACTTTAACTTGATTGTCCGGAAGCAAAATGACTTCGATGTTTTTGGCGTATCCCGCCATCGCTTCATCTCGGGAGTTGTCGAAAACTTCCCAAATCAAATGGTGCAAACCGTCAACGCCGGTTGAGCCGATATACATTCCCGGCCGTTTCCTGACCGGTTCCAAACCTTCTAATACATAAATATCTTTGGCGGTATAAGTCGGCTCTTTCGCGATTTTTTCTTTTTTTATATTTTCTTTCGGCATATTATCTGATTTCCGCATTTAGTTTTTCAACCAAAGCATTTTTAATTTTTTCTTCCTCGCGGCGGACTTCTTCATCCGTTAAAGTGTGATCGGCTTGATAAACAATATGAAAAGCCAAGCTTTTCTTCCCGTCGGGAAGTTCGTCGCATTCATAATAATCAAACAAATCAACGTCTTCAGCCAAATCGGCGCCCGCGGAATAAATAACATTTAAAATTTCACTAACCCGCGCTTCTTTGCCGATTAAAACGGCAATATCCCTTACAACCGCCGGATATTTTGAAATCGGCGAAAACTCCCTTTCTTCTTCCGCAATTTTTACAAGTTTTTCAAAATCCAAATCAAACGCCGCAACGCGGCCCGAAATATCCAGAAGCGAAACTACCGCCGGACTTATTTCGCCGATCACGCCCAAAAAATCTTCGCCGCATTTAATACGCGCGGCGCGGCCAGCGCGCCACCACTTGCCCGACATCGGCTCATAAGCGCAATCCGCGACGCCCAGTTTTTCAAACAAAACGTCAAGATTGCCTTTCATTTCAAAAAATTTCTCGCCGGCCGCGGTTTCCTTGGTATTTTTAGCGGCCCAAACGCCGGCAAATCCGATTTTTTCAACCGGCGCCTTGCCTTCGGCGGAAAAAACTTTTCCGATCTCAAAAAATTTCGCTTTGTCAAAAAACCGGAAATTGCTTTTAACATTTTTCAAAAGATTATAAATTAAATCGGGCCTTAAATATTTGAAATCTTCGCTCGCCGGATTTTGAATTTCAACAAGCTCTTTTTTCTCGCTTTCATTCGCGTCTTTTCCGCCGATGAAAGAATAATTGTAAACCTCGGAAAAACCGAGCCCCGTCAAAATGTCGCGAGATTTGTTTGACAACAGGTTAGCGTCATTCCGTTCCGGCGATGCCAAAACTCCCGCCGGCATAACGCTTTTTAGATTCGCATAACCGTAAATTCGCGCCACTTCTTCGATTAGGTCTTCTTCCCTTTCCAAATCAAGGCGAATTGCCGGCGCAACGACCAAAAATGAATTTTTGCCGGCGGATTTAATTTTCGCCCCCAGCGTTTCCAATGTTTTTTTAATAAATTCCGGTTTGATTTTTTCGCCGATTAGCCCGTTCAAATAATCCAAATTCAATTTTATGGTTTTCGGCAGTGATTTTTTCGGATAAATATCAATGCCGCCGCCGGCGATTTTGGCGCCGGGAATATTTTTTTTAATCAAATCGCAAACGCTATTTAATCCAAACTCGGTTAAATTAGGATCGAGGCCATGAGAAAAACGAATCGAGGCGTCGGTTTTCAATTCAAGAGCTCGGCTGGTTCGCCTTATTCCCGAAGCTTCAAAATTCGCCGATTCGATGACTATTCTTTTTGTTTCGAAAGAAACGCCGGTTTCCAAACCGCCCTTAATGCCGGCAATCGCCACCGGCTTTCTGCCATCGGCAATTACCAAAACTTTTTCGTCCAAATCGTATTTGCCGCCGTCAAGCGTGTTTATCGTTTCGCCTTTTTTGGCCCGCCTTACGATAATTTTTTTCATTTCCAGCTTATCATAATCAAAAGCATGCATCGGCTGGCCCGTTTCAAGCATCGCGTAATTTAAAATATCAACAACGTTGTTGTGCGGTTTAATGTTGAATTTCAAAAGTTCATTTTCAAGCCATTTCGGCGAACGCTCCATTTTAACATCGGTTAAAATTTTCGCTTCGTAGCGCGGACAAAGATTTTTTTCTTTTACCGCCACGGAAACAAAACTGCCGGATTTTAAATTATTCGCCTTAACGCCGGCGCCGATTTTCTTCACCGGTTTTTTTGTCAAAACTCCTATCTCTTTCGCCAGGCCGTAATGCGACAAGCAATCGTGCCCGCGATTCGGTAAAACGTCGACATCCAAAATCGCATCGCCGCCGGATTTTTCGGAAACGGCGCTTTCAAAAGAATGCAAAGTCAAAAGCTCCGCCAATTTTTCCGGAGAAAGTTTGATATCAACGTATTTTTTAAGCCAATTATATGAAAATTTCATTTTAGAATTGTTTTAAAAACCGGAAATCGCCGGAATAAAAAAGCCGGATATCGTTTATGCCGTAATAAAGCATCGCCAAACGGTCCAATCCCATGCCGAAAGCAAAACCTTGCCACTCCCCCGGAACGTATCTCGCCGCTCTAAAAACCTTGGGATGCGCCATGCCGGCGCCGGCAACTTCAAGCCATTTTGAGCTGTCGCCCAGCTTAATATCGACTTCAATCCCCGGTTCGACAAACGGAAAATATCCCGGCCGAAACCTGATTTCAACCTTTTTCTTATCGAAAAATTTTTTGAAAAATTCTTCAAATACGGCTTTTAAATTTACCATGGAAATATTTTTATCAATCATTAGGCCTTCGACTTGGTGAAATTGAATTTCGTGCGAAGCGTCGGTGGCTTCATAACGGTACACCCGGCCGGGAACAATGATTCTTAGCGGCGGATTATTTTTTTCCATATAGCGAACCTGCATATTGCTCGTTTGGGTTCTAAGCAAAAAATTTTTTTTGGGATCTTCCGATCTAAAATCTTTAAGCCAAAAAGTGTCCTGCATTTCGCGCGCCGGATGGTCTTTTGGAATATTCAAAGCATCGAAATTATAATATTCGCTCTCAATTTCAGGGCCGAAAACAATCGAAAATCCCAATGATTTAAAAATATCTTCAACGCGGCGCTCCACTTTCGTTAAAGGGTGTAAATGGCCGAAAGAAACGCCCTTGCCCGGAATGCTTATGTCGATTCCCTCGCTTTTCAGCTGTTTTTCGATTGACTCGTCTTTCAGTTTGTGAAATTTTTCGCCGATGAGCGTTTCCAAATCGCTTCTCAAAGAATTAAGGCGGCGGCCAATATGCGCCCTTAGATCGCCGGAAATTCCCGGAAGTTCTTTAACAAGATTGTTGAACTCGCCTTTGCGGCCGAGATATTTAACTTTAATCGCTTCAAGCCGCGGCAAATCGGGCGCTTGGTTTATCGCTTCTTTCGCTTCCTTTTCAAAAACGCTTATTTTTTCTTCAAAATTGCCAATTGCCATATTAAAACCGCCGAACAGATTAAGATTAATATGAAACTCGCGGCCAAAACAACGGCGCCAAATGCGCCGGCGCTTCCGGGATTGGTGAAAAAAACCATGCCAAAAAAAGAAATTCCGGCCAGAATATTCGTTAAAATTAAAGCGGCCAGATAAGGCCAGCGATTCCCCGCAAGCATATGAAAATTATATCAAAATTGTAAGACAAAGGCAACAAAAAACCCTTGCGTTTTGACTCGCAAGGGGCCTTTGTTGCGGGGGTTGGATTTGAACCAACGACCTCAAGGTTATGAGCCTTGCGAGCTACCAGACTGCTCTACCCCGCATTGAAAATATAAACTATTTCTGATAATATGGCAAATACCGCGTTTAAATGCGCCTATGTAGCGAAGTGGATAAAAGCGAGCAGGCGAGCTTTTATGAGAATCTTAGCGAACGAAGTGAGCATTAAAAAATTCCCCGGATAGAGCGGCGCGCCAGGATAGCTCAGTGGTAGAGCGAGGCTTTCATAAGGCCGAGGTCGTGAGTTCGATCCTCACTCCTGGCATAGAATTTAAAATATGCGGTGGTAGCTTAGCCCGGTTTAAAGCGCCTCCCTGTCACGGAGGAGATCGAGGGTTCGAATCCCTTCCACCGCGCAGAAAAATTGCAACAGTGTCATAAAAACAAAAACAAAATCATTTTCCGAAGCTTATGAAGGCGTTATAGCGCGGTGTCCCGCAAAGCGGGACTAAAATGCTTTCATCGGACAGCGAGTCCCGCGCTGGCGGGACGAGCGCGCGAGGAAAATGATTTTGTTTTTGTTTTTTGTCTAATCGATAAACTCCAATTCTTTCAGCGCCTTTTCGTAGGCCTGAACGTTGAATTCGATTTCGTTTCTATCAACATGATAATCGGCGCTGTGCACGATTTGGTTTCTCAATTTATGAGCGCGCCAAATTGCGTCAATATTGGCAATTTGGGAAGAATTGACAAGTTTCAGCCGATCGGCCATCGACTCCCCCGGAAGTCCCATTTGCTTCAATAAATTGTCGAAAAGATTGTCGGCCTCTATTAAAGCCAGCCGCAAATTAGCCTCATCATTTTTACTTAAACGCGTTGCGATTTTTTGCCATGATTTATTCAAATGCCTTTTCGGAAATTTTTGAATCAAAAGAAAATTGCCGGTGGTTTTAAACCACTTGTCGAATATCTGCATTTTTATAATCAAAAGCGCGGCCAAACCGCCAAAAACAAGCACTAAAAAACCTCCAAGCAATTTGAGGCCGAAAATCCATTCGGAACCGCCAAGTTTTATAATATAAGATTGCCAGTTGTTTAATATATTCGCGGCGTATTCGATCATAAATTCTGTTTATTTAATATCTCAACCACCTTGGCGATTTTAAGCAATTTAATATCATCAAAATTATTGCCGATTAATTGAAGCCCGACCGGCAAATTATTTACTTCTTTCACGGGAATGGAAATGGCGGGAATGCCGGCCAAATTTATTGAAACAGTATAGATGTCGGCCAGATACATAGACAAGGGATCTTGCATTTTTTCCCCGAACTTGAAAGCGGTTGTCGGCGAAGTTGGCGTTATAATGGCATCTACTTCTTTAAAAGCGCGATCAAAATCTTGTTTAATCAGCCGGCGCACTTTTTGAGCCCGAGAATAATAAGCATCGTAATAGCCGGCGGAAAGAATGTAGGTTCCGAGCATAATTCTCCGCCTCGCTTCGGCTCCAAAGCTTTCTCCCCTGCTTTTATTATAAACCTTCAATAAATTTTGCAATTTTTCTTCTTTGTCGATTGCCGAATGCCCGTATTTTATGCCGTCAAATCGAGCCAGATTGGCCGAAACTTCCGCCGGCATAATAATATAATAAGTCGCCAAAGCCCATTCGCTGTACGGCAAAGAAATTTCCACAATCTTCGCGCCTTCTTTTTCCAGCGCGCGAATGGCGAATTTTATATTTTTTTCTATTTCCGGATTCAAGCCGTGGATAAAATATTCCCGCGGCACGCCGATTTTTATTTCTTCTATATCTACCGGTTCATTCCAATAATCCTGCCATTCCATATCAACGCTGGTAGAATCCAGCGCGTCGGCGCCGCGAATCGCCTCGAAAACCGCGGCCGCGTCGTCAACATTTTTGGCGATCGGCCCGATTTGATCCAAAGAAGAAGCCATTGCCATTAATCCGTGGCGGGAAACGGCGCCGTAAGTCGGTTTAAAGCCCACTACGCCGCAAAAACCCGCCGGCTGGCGAATCGAGCCGCCGGTATCGGAACCTAAAGCGTAAACGCAAAAGCCGGCTTTAACCGCCGCCGCCGAACCGCCGGAAGAACCGCCGGGCACTCTTTCCAAATCAATCGGATTTTTTGTCGGCCCGAAAGCGGAATTTTCGGTTGAAGAACCCATGGCAAACTCGTCCATGTTCGTTTTTCCCAAAAATACCGCTTCTTCTTCTTTGAGTTTTTTAATAACGGTCGCGTCGTAAGGCGCGATATAATTTTCAAGAATTTTCGAAGCCGCGGTGGCTTTGGCTCCGCGAATTAAAATATTGTCTTTAATCGCCGCCGGAATTCCGGCAAGCAATTCAATCGGCTCGCCTTTCGCAATTCTTCCATCCACTTTTTTCGCCGCCTCCGTCGCCTCTTTTTCAGCTAAAGATAAAAAGGCGCAAATATCGCCGTCGCGTTTTTTAATCTCGTCAAAATGCGCCTCAACCAATTCAACCGAACTCGCTTCCCGTTTTTTAAGAAGTTCGTGAGCTTTTTTAATTGTTAATTCTTTTAAATTCATATTTAGGAAAATTTTTTAATATTTATCCTCAAAGCGGGTTGTGAGCCCGAGCAGGCACGGTTTGCGAAGCAAGAGCGAGGGCGAACCCTTTCATTTCCCGCGCTGGGGGAAATGAAAAAAGCGTGAGGATGAATATTAAAAAATTTTCAAATCATTCCAATATCGACGGAACCTTAAAATAATCGCCTTCGCGATCCGGAGCGGCGCTTAAAATTTGTTTCCTCATTTCGGGATCGGAAATACATTTGGTTTCATCGTCTTTTCGCACGACGCTTTTCAAATTCGTTCCGCCCGCCATCGGCTCAACTTTTTCAACATTCACTTCCGACAGTTTTTGGACATAACCGATCACCGAAGACAAATCTTCGGCGAATTTTTCTTTTTCTTTTTCGGCCAATTCCAGCCTCGCCAATCCGGCGATTTTTTCAACTTCTTTTTTTGTTAACATATATTGTTATATTGCCAAATAATAATTTTCCTCGCGCATTCGCCTCGCCAGCGCGAGGCTCATTGTCCGATGAAAGCGTTTTGTCCCCCTGCGGGGGAGCCATGCCAAAACGCTTTCATAAGCTTCGGAAAATTATTATTTGGCAATATACTTTTTATTTTACCATTTTCAAAAATTCTTTTTCATTGATTATTTTCACTCCCAATTTTTTCGCCTTTTCGTATTTTTCTCCGGGTTCGGATCCGGCCACGACATAGTCAACCGACGGGCTGACAGACGTAGATATGTCGCCTCCCGCTGCCCTAATTTTGCTCTTAGCGTCTTCCCGCGTCAAGGTTTCCAAACCGCCTGTTAAAACAAAAACTCTTCCTTTCAGCTTCGTTGCGGCCGCGCCAATCTTCGGCGAAATTATTTTTATGCCGGCGTCATCAAGTTTTTTAATGAAGGCGATATTAGTTTTATTTTTGAAATATTCAAAAATGCTTTCAGCCGTTTTGGGGCCGATATCGGGAATCGCTTGCCAATCTTCCAATTCAAAACTCTCCGCGGCTTCAATAACATTTTGCGGGCTTTTGATAGTTTTGCGTTCGATCAATTTTTTACCTATATCAACCGCCGTTTCCTCGCCAATGCGCGCAATGCCCAAAGCGAAAATAAACTTGTACAAACCGATTATTTTGCTTTTTTTAATGGCGGCAATAACGTTTTTGGCTGATTTTTCAGCGAAACGTTCAACCGGCAAGAGATCGCCTTCTTCCAAATTAAATAAATCGGCGGCGTCGGAAATGAGATTACTATCCATAAGCGCGTCGATAATTTTCGGGCCGACGCCTTCCATATCGAAAGCCGCTCTGGAAGCGAAATGATAAAGCCGCCGGCGATTTACCAATTCGCATTTTTCCGGATGCGCGATTTTATGCGCCGCTTCTCCGGAAATTCTTATCACTTTTTGGCCGCAAAATTCTTTTGGAAAATGAAATTTTTTTTCGCGTCCGGTTCGCAGTTCTTTCAAAACTTTCACGACGTCGGGAATCACGTCGCCGGCCCGGCCGACGATAACCGTGTCGCCGATTTTCAGCCCCAAGCGCTTTATCTCGTCTTCATTGTGCAATGTGGCGCGGCTTACGGTAACGCCGCCGATTTGAACCGGCCTAAGAATTGCTACCGGCGTCAATACGCCCGTTCGGCCGATTTGGACAATGATATCTTCAACGATTGTTTCCGATTCTTTGGCGGAAAATTTATAGGCGATTCCGCCCCGCGGCGCCTTGCCGACAACGCCAAGCCGCTTCAAATATTCTTCCGAATTTACCATCACCACAATGCCGTCGATTTCAAACGGCAACTTGTCGCGATGTTTGGCCCAATAATCGCGAAATTCAAAAACTTCATCAAGCGAATTGAGTCGTTTGTTATTGGGATTGGTTTTAAAACCCAATGCGCGCAAAATTAAATGTTCTTCCTCATGGGTTTTTTGGCCGAGATCGGTGACTAAAATATAGGAGAAAGAATCAAGGCGGCGGGCGGCGGTGATTTTCGGATCCAATTGGCGAATCGATCCCGCGGCCACATTTCTGGGATTGGCGTAAACTTGAAGGCCCTTTTTGGCCTGCTCTCTATTGAGCGCTTCAAAATCTTTTTTATTCATAAAAACCTCGCCTCGCGCTTCGATTGTTTTCGGCCATGATTTTTTCAAATGATTGGCAATATGATAAAGCTTTAATTTCTCCAAATTTTCCAAAACCTCTTCTTTGGGCAATAAGGAAAGAGGAATGGCTTCGATAGTTTTGATGTTGTTAGTGACGTCTTCACCGACAAGCCCGTCGCCGCGCGTCGCGCCGGTTTTTAAAATGCCGTTTTCGTAAACCATGCTGATTGCCAAACCGTCGAGTTTCAGTTCGCAGTAAAAATCGATCTTGGCGCCGCGGGGCAATAGTTTTAAATTTCTGTCGCGCCAATCTTTCATATCTTCTTGCGAAAAGGCGTCGTTGAAAGAAAGCATGCGCGTAAAATGGCGGATTTTGGGAAATTTTTTAAGCGGCTTTCCGCCGATTCTTTGCGTCGGCGAATCGAGGGTGATCAATTCCGGAAACTGGGTTTCCAAATCGAAAAGCTCTTTTTTAAGAGCATCTTCGGCTTCGGGAGAAATTAACTCTTTATTTAAAACCAATCGCGAATAGCGATAACGATTTATCGCCTTCTTTAATTTTTCAATCCTTTCTTTCGCTTCGTTTTTAGTTAAAGATGTTTTCATCCCGTTAGAAATCTGCTGTTTTTTTCTTAATTATAACAGCATTAATAATTACTAATCTCAATTCTTGTTGCGTTGATAACATAAAATTTCTAACGGGATTCATTTCAAATAAGCCGCTTTGTTGCGGTTGTGTTCTTCCAAGGTTTTGGAGAAAATAGTTGTGCCGTCTTTTGATGAAAGGTAATACCAGTACGGGCTCGCTTCCGGAAAGATCGCCGCTTTAATGGCGGATAGTCCCGGGTTGGCAATGGGGCATTTCGGCAAACCGCGGTAAAGATATGTGTTGTAAGGCGAGTTTATTTTTTTATCGGCCGATGAAATTTCATTGCGGCCGGTGATATAAACAAGAGTCGCGTCAACTTGCAAAGGAACGCCGGCATCAAGCCGTTTCCATAATATGCCGGATACAATCGGCCGATCCGAATCTTTTGAAATCTCTTTTTCCACAAGAGAAGCCATTGTTAAAATTTCGTAAAAACTATGGCCGGAATTTTTTATCGCCGCCCGCAAATCCGGAGTTAATTTGCCGTCAAAATTGCCAACCATTTTACCGACGACATCGGATAAAACCGCATCTTTAAAAAATCGATATGTGTCGGGAAACAAATAGCCTTCGAGAGAAGCGGATTTCGGCTTGTCTTCCAA
This sequence comes from Candidatus Azambacteria bacterium, assembly GCA_016213445.1. Classification (GTDB taxonomy): domain Bacteria; phylum Patescibacteriota; class Minisyncoccia; order UBA10092; family UBA10092; genus UBA10092. The sequence goes on along the minus strand of JACRAJ010000001.1, from coordinate 250,231 downwards.
AATCGGCGGCTCACTCATGGAAAACTTGTAATTCGCCAAATCGCCCGATTTCGCCAAACCCGCCGCAACCAGCCGATCTTCAATTTGTTTTAAATTAAAGCCTTCCGGAACAGTGATGACAACTTCGTTTGTTCCGCCGGCGGCCAACATGTCGCCGATATCGCGAATCGGCATTTTGGGCGAAAGTTCATATTCGCCGGGCTGTAAATAATATTGGTTTAAAGATAAAAAAACATACAAGCGGAAAAGAAAAGGGCTTTTAATCAAACCGGATTTTTTAAGATTTTCAGAGATTGTTTTCGCCGAATCCCCTTTCGCCACTTTGAAAATCTTAGTCTCGCCCGCCGGATTGAGCGGCGTTTTTATCTGCCGCCAAAAAATAAAAGCGGAAATAAAAACAACGGCGATTAAAAATAAAATTATGTAAATTATTTTCTTATTCATTGGTTCCCGCCGCTTTGATTATTTTTATAAAATTATCGAGCTCGAGCGAAGCGCCGCCGACCAAAGCGCCGTTTATGCCGTTTTGGCCGATGAAATCGCGGGCGTTATCGCCGGAAACCGACCCGCCGTAAAGCACCGGCAAATCTTTTGCCCAATCGGAACCGTACAAGTTGCCAACGATTTTTCTTATAAGCAAAGCGGCCGAAAGCGCGTGGTCCGACGTGTCGGATAGTCCGGTGCCAATGGCCCAAACCGGCTCATAAGCGACAATCAACCGGCCAATTTCCGACGCTCCACTGCCTTCCAAAGCGCTTTTAACCTGCCGAGTCAAAGCTTCGATAATATCGTCGTTTTGCCCTTTTTCTCCGACGGCTAAAATTGGCGTTAAACCCGTTTTAAAAACTGCTTTTATTTTTAAATTTATCATTTCCTCGGTCTCGCCCATTTTATACCGCCTTTCCGAATGGCCGATGATTACATAATCGCAACTGAGATTTTTCAACATCAAACTTGAAATTTCCCCAGTGTAAGCGCCGCGCTCGGCCCAACCGGCGTTTTGGGCGGCTAATTTTATTTCTTTGCCGCAGTTTTTTTTAATTAAATCAAGATAAATAAACGGCGGCGCGATTACCAATTCGACATTGTTTGAAAATCGCTGTCCCGCGATTCCTTTGACAATGCGCAACGCTTCTTCGGCGTTCTGGGGATTCATTTTCCAATTGGCGATGATAATTTTTTTTTCCATAATTCCAACAGTTATTTTTTATCCCTCAATATATGAATAATCGGCGGCAAAATTGAAGCGATGATTATGGCAACCACGATGGGAATTATATACCTGTCGACATTCGGAATAACATTTCCCAGCAAATAACCGACCAGCGACAATCCCACCGCCCATAACGCGCCGCCGATAATATTATAAAACAAAAAAACAAAATAATTCATCTCGCCGACGCCGGCGAGAATGGGAGCGAATGTTCTGACAATCGGCATAAACCGCGCCAGGACAATTGTTTTGCCACCATAAGCTTCATAAAAAATCCGCGCTTTTTCAAGATGGCTTTTTTTAAATAGAAAAGAATCTTCTTTTTTGAATAATTTGGGACCGGTTTTTTTGCCGAAAGCGTAGCCAAAACTGTCACCCAAAACCGCTCCGGCAAAGCATATCGAGCACAGGATCGCGATATTAAAATATCCTTGAGACGCCAAAAAACCGGCGGTAAAAACCAAGGAATCCCCGGGAAGAAAAAAGCCGAGAAAAAGGCCCGACTCGGCAAAAACAATCCCCAAAATGCCGAGATAGCCGGCCGCCTTGATAAATGTCGCAAGATCAAATCCGAAAAAAGATTCCATATTATTTGCGTAAAATTTCAGCGGCTTTTTCCGGAGCCATAGTGATAATATCCATGCCCGTGCCCAATTCAAAGCCGCCGAAAATGCCGAATTTCGGCAAAATTTCCACATGCCAGTGATAATGGCTGTAATCGCGGCTTTTAACCGCCGGCGCCGTGTGAATGAAGAAATTAAAAGCCGGATCTTTCAACTTTTTGTTAATTTTAGAAAGCGAAAACTTCAAAGCGTCGGCAAGATGCGCCAATTCTTGTTCGCCGGCTTTTTCAAAATAAGCGGAGTGTTTTTTTGGAAAAATCCTTATTTCGAAATTCGTGCGGGAAGCGAAAGGAGCAATGACAACCATTCCGTTATTTTCATAAATCACTCTTTCCCCCTCTTTAAGTTCTTGAGCCAGCATTTGGCAATGAACGCATTTTCCGTATTCGTTAAAATAGCGGCGCGAGCCGTTGATGCTGTGGCTGACATCGGGCGGAATAATCGGCATGGCCAGGATTTGGGAATGGGGATGAGGCACGGTCGAACCGGCTTCCTTGCCGTGATTATGAAAAATGGAAATATACTCAATGCATTTATCTTCAGCCAAACTTTTATACCGATCTTGAAAAGCCGCCGCGATATTTTTAATATCATCCGCGATAAAATCGGCCAAATAACGGTTATGATCTCTATAAATGACTATTTCATGAAAACCCGTTCCGGCGTGCATTTTATGCAAATCTTTTCGGTGCGTCGGCTCGCAATTCCCTCGCCCGACTGCCGGATACTTGTTCGGAATCACCTGTAAAAACCAATCGTCTTTTTTTTTATTTTGATAAACCAAAACCGCCGGCGCGTTTCCGAATTTAGCGGGATTTTCAAAAGGGCATTTGTTTTTCGCAAGTTTTACCTTCGCCCTTTCTTTAAATCCAAACCTCTCCCCTCTTTTGGGAGCGAGTAAAATCCAGTCGCCGGAAACAAGATCCTGGCGGAATTCCGACATGAAATCTTTTTTATTTTTTTGCGGCGCCATAAACGTTAAGCCACAAATTAAATCTTATTTTGAACAAATCTTTCAAAACCTGAAAATAACTCTTCAAACCAACCGTGGAATTGCCGGGATTATTCCAGACAACCGGCAATTCTTTTATTTTATATCCAAATTTTTTTGCCAAAGCCAAAATTTCTATATCAAAACCGAAGCGATTGATTTCGGCGCGGGAAAAAATATCATGAGCCGATTTGGCGCTAAAACATTTAAAACCCCTTTGGGTGTCGCGAATCTGCCAAAGCCCCGCCACAACCCGAATCAAATATTTCGAATAGCGGCCCAAAAAACGCCTGTACCATTGGGCCTGCTCGTTAATCACGGCGCCGGGCAATTCAATTGATCCGATAACAACATCGTAGCCTTCATTGAGATATGGCCAGAACTTTTCTATTTGTTCTATCGAAGTGGAATTATCGGCATCGGTAAAAAGGCGAAAATCGCCTTGAGCCCGCAACATTCCCTGCCTTACCACAAAACCTTTGCCATGATTTACGGTATTGGCAAGCAAACTGAATCCGGGTTTATCGCTTATAAACTTGGAAACCACTTCAACAGTCCTGTCGGAACTGCCGTCGGAAACAACAATCACTTCCCACGAATAATTTTGCCGCGACAAATAATTATAAACAGCTTCAAGAGTGCTTCCTATTCTCCGTTCTTCATTATAAACCGGAATAATGACAGATAAATGCTTGGACATTGTAATTATTTTAACAGATTCAGATAATGAATTTCAAGCGAAAAAAATCAATTATTTTATTTTTTCGCTTTTTTCATTTCAAAACAATATAAATAATTTTACGAAGCTTATGAAAGCGTTTTGGCATGGTCTCCGCATAGCGGAGCAAAACGCTTTCATCGGACAATGAGGCCGCCGCTGGGCGGCCGAATGCGCGAGGAAAATTATTTATATTGGTTTGAAAAAAGAGACATAAAAAGTTTTATTTTCTATCCAAATAACTTTGCAATAAAATCGCGGCGGCGGCCGAGTGATTGTTTTTTATCCCGTATCTAGCTGCCGCTTTGCTTGTAAAAATCTCATTTTCGAAATCAATCGGAACTTCAACATTTTTAATCAATCTCTCGGCCCAGTTTTCAACCTCCGTTGTTTGGTTTGTCGGCTTCATTTTTTTATTCAGCGGCAAGCCGATGACTATTTTATATATCTCCTCTTTTTTTACTATATCATTCAAACGCGAAAAAAGCTTGGAATTATTTTCCAAGGTTTCATAAGGAAAAGCCATTTTCCTTTCATCGTCGGAAACGGCCGTCCCAATCCATTTCAACCCATAATCAATTCCCAAAATTTTCATAATTATTTCGTCAATATTAAGCCGCCGGTGTCCGTGACGGCGACGGTGTGTTCGAAATGAGCCGCAAGGGAGCCGTCAACGGTTTCATAGCCGAAACCGTCTTGGGATTCTTTAACCTTGTCGCTTCCCATGGTTACCATCGGCTCGATGGCTAAAACCATCCCCGATTTCAAAACCAATCCATCGCCTTTTTTGCCGTAGTTCGGAATATTCGGCTCCTCGTGAACCGCGTAGCCGACGCCGTGGCCGACCAAAACTTCAACAACGGAAAATCCTTGTTTTTTAACGTAATTTTCTATGGCGTAGCCGATATCGCCGATGCGGTTTCCCGATTTCACCTCATTAACAGCCAGCTCCAGCGCGCGTTTCGTGGTTTCGATCAATTTGTTTTTTTCACCGGCCATTTTGCCGACGCCGATTGTTGTCGCCGCATCGGTGAAAAGATTTTTATATTTAACTCCGAAGTCTAATTTTAAAATATCTCCGTCTTTTAAAAAAACATTTTCGGAAGGCAGACCATGAACCACGACGCTATTGAGCGACGCGCAAATGGCGGCCGGATACGGTTTGGCGGAAAAACTCGGCTTATATCCCTCGAATGACGGTTCGGCGCCGCGAGCCAAAATCATCTCGCGGGCTTTTTGATTCAACAAACCGGTACTGACGCCGGGCTTCGCAAATTTTGAAATCTCATTTAACACATCGGCTAAAATTTTCCCGCCTTCTTTCAAAATTTCTATTTCTTCTTTTGTTTTTATCGTGATCATCTTTTCTTTCTTTACAAACAACCCCGCATTCACTTTCTCGCTTTTTTCATTTCCCCCTGCGAGGGAAATGAAAGGGTTCGCCCTCGCTCTCTTCCGCCTTCGGCGGAAGAACCATGCCCGCTCGGGCTCACAACCCGCGAGAAAACGAATACGGGGTTGTTTTTATTTTAGCGACAATATTTTCAAAATATTTTTGTGGATTTTCATTATCGGCCGTTCGCCGTCGATGTCGATAATCATTTTTTTGGATTTCAGCAGTTTTATCGCCGGCCAAGTTTCGTTCATAAAAACCGCCAATCGTTTTTTTATAAGTTTCCGAGTGTCGAGCTCCGGCAAATCTTTGCGGCGCCGCTTCAAATTCCTGATATAAGATTCCTTGGGGCTGATAATCACGTTAAAAGCGAAAATATTTTTTCCGTATAATTTTTCAATCAGCGGCCACTCGCCCTTCAATTCTTTTAAAGTTCTCGGCGAGCCGCTCATCACAATCCCCCGACCGCGCAAAGCCGCCGATTCTATTTCCGATTTGATAAGCGCCAAAACGAATTCGGGAGTATTTAAAGAACCGCTTTTTTGCAAGCGGCGCTCGCGTTCGAGATTATAAACCCTGCCTCCAAGCTTAATGTTTGTTTCGCGGGATTTTAAAGCTTTTTCAATAACTTTGCTTGAAATTATGTGAACCAACCCGAATTTTTTCGCCAAAAGTTTTGCCTGCGTGTCTTTGCCCGAGCCGGGCCGGCCCAAAATAACTATGGCGATTTTAGAACCCTTCATATTCACGCATCGCCAATTGAGAGTTGATTTGTTTCATGCTTTCCAAAATCACCGAAACCACAATCAAAAGAGCGGTGCCGCCAATGGTTAAAGTGGCGATTCCGGTAAAATATTGCACAATTATCGGCAAAATCGCCACCGCGCCCAAAAATACGGCGCCAATTAAAACCACTCTGTTTAAAATATGTTTTATATATTCCGCAGTGGAATTTCCGGGCCTGATGCCGGGAATAAATCCGCCCTGCTTTTGCAGATTTTGGGAAATTTGTTCGGGATCGAAAGTGACCGCCGTGTAAAAATATGTGAATAGAATTACCAGTAAAAAATACATCGAACCGTAAACAAACTGATTCCTTAAAAATATCTCCACCCCTTGCGCCAATTGGGAGAGCCATAAAATGTGCGAATTGCTGAGCATTTTGGCGATAAGCTGCGGGAAAAGCAAAATCGAAAGAGCGAAAATAATCGGAATAACGCCGGCCTGATTAACCCTTAACGGCAAATGCGCCATGGAACCGCCATAAACCCTGCTACCTCTCACTCTTTTTGCATAAGCCACCGGTATAGCCCTTTCGCCCTCGGTGATCACGACAACTCCGGCGATAACTATCAAAGAAACAACAATAAAAGCGAGATAAACCGGAATTTGTGAAGGGTCGTAATTGATTAACGTTTGCTTCAAATCAGTCGGCAATCGGGCGATAATGCCGGCAAAAATTAAAAGCGAAATGCCGTTGCCGACGTTTTTTTCCGTTATCAATTCGCCGATCCACATTAAAAATATCGAACCGGCCGTCACCGTAAAAACCGATGACAAGAAGACCAGCGAACTTTGCGTGGTTATAATTTGCTGATTTCTTAACAAAACCAAAAGGCCGAACCCCTGAAGGGCGGCCAAAGGCACCGCCAAATATCTTGTGTATTGATTAAATTTCTGGCGGCCTATTTCGCCTTCTTCGCTGTAAAGCTCTTTCAATGCCGGAATAAGCATTGTTAAAAGCTGCATAATAATTGAAGCGGTGATGTAAGGGCCGACGCCAAGCATCACGATGGAAAGATTAGACAAGGCGCCGCCGGAAAAAATATTAAGCAATCCGAAAAGCTGATTGCCTTCAAAAAAAGACTTCAAACGAATCACATCGACGCCGGGAACCGGAATAACGGCCATAAGGCGGAAAACCGCCAAAAGCGCCAAAACGAAAAAAATTCGGTTTCGCAAATCTTTCACTTTAAAAAGTTGAACGATTTTTTCGATCATCTTAATCTTATTTTATACTGCCTCCCGCTTTTTCAATTTTATCGCGCGCCGCTTTTGACAGTGAAACATTCTGGAAAGAAAGTTTTTTAGAAATTTCTCCTTCGCTTAAAATTTTTACTTTCAGCTTACCTTTTTTGGGCCGTCCAACCAAACTTTTTTCAAAAAGAACGTTTGGGCTCACTATTTCTCCATTTTGAAAATTATTTTCTATGTCTTTCAAATTCAAAATCGCCGGCTTGGCAACTATACTCTTAAAAGCATGCTTCGCTCGGCCGCGCGCTTTAGGAAATTTCATCATTAAGTCGCGAATTGCCGGCCTGATTTTCGCGCCGGCGCGGGACTTTTGGCCTTTGATGCCGCGGCCGGAATAACCGCCGCGCTTTCCTCCGCGGGCGACTCTTTTTGATTTCCTTAATTTATTTTTCGGTTTTATATTGTGTAATTGCATATTATTAAAAATTTCCAATTTCCAATTCTCAATTTTCAATCAATGATTTAATGTTTTAATTTTCAAATGTTTGGAACATTGATTCATTGAAAATTCAATGGGATTTGAAAATTGTAAATTGTAAATTTGAAAATTATTGTCGTTTAGATTTTAATTTTTTCAGCGCTTCTATCGCCGCCCGAGCGTTGTTTAATTTGTTGGTGGTCGTTCCCAAAATCTTGGACGTGACATTGCCTATGCCCGCCAAACTCGCCACAGCCCGAATCGGGCCGCCGGCCACAATGCCCCTGCCTTCCCCGGCCGGCCTGAACAATACCACGGCGCTGGAAAATTTGCCGACAACTTCATGGGGAATGGTGCTGTTTTTCATCGGAACAAAAATCAGATTCTTTTTCGCGCTCCGCCCGGCTTTTTCTATGGCTTCCGAAGTATCGGCGCCTTTGGCAATGCCAACGCCAACGCGCCCTTTATGGTCGCCTAAAACAATCGTGGCTCGAAAACGAAACCTTTTTCCGCCGGCCACAACTCGGGTTACCCTTCTGATATCCAAAACTTTCTGATCAAATTCAGATTTTTCCCTTTGGAAACCTCTTTTAATATTGGGATTTCTTTTGTTCAACATATTTGAAAATTAAAATTTAAGGCCGCCTTCCCTCGCGCCTTTTGCTAATTCTAAAACCGCTCCGTGAAATTTATATCCGCCGCGATCAAAAACAACCTCGCTTACTCCCTTTGCCGCCGCTTTCTTCGCCAATGACTTTCCGACTTCGTAAGCCGATTTAAGCCCCTTATCGCCTGAAATCGCAATCAATGTTTTGCCGTTTTTATCGTCGATAAGCTGGGCGTAAATATATTTATTCGATTTAAAAACCGAAATTCGCGGCCGATTTTCCGCCCCTTTTATTTTCGCTCTGATTCTTTTATGCCTCGCTTGTTTTTTAATTTTTATATTTTTAATCTTGGTCATATCAATTTATTTTCAAATTAAGCGGAACCGGCGACTTTCTTTCCGGCTTTGCGCTTAATAACTTCGCCGGCATAACGAATCCCTTTGCCCTTGTAAGGCTCGGGTTTTTTAAGCGCCCTGATATTCGCGGCAGTTTGCCCGACTAATTCCAATGAGACGCCGCTAACGGTGATCGTGTTTTTTTCAACGCCGATTTTAACGCCTTCGGGAGTTTTAAAAACAACGGGGTGAGAAAATCCCAAATTCAAAACCAGATCATTGCCTTGAAGCTGGACTTTAAAACCGACGCCTTCAATTTCCAATTTCTTTTCAAATCCTTTTTCCACGCCGACAACCATATTGGCGACGATGGCCCTGACAGTCCCCCATAAAGCCGGGGTTTTCTTTGATTTGCCAACGGGCAAAACCAAAATTTGATTGCCGTCCAATTTTAATTCCACTTCCTTGGGCAAATTAAACGAGAGTTCGCCTTTAGAGCCCTTAACTTTAACCGCGTTGTCTTCAACGCTCACCGCAACGCCTCCCGGAATCGCTATTGGTTTTTTGCCGACTTTAGACATAATCAATAATTAGTTTTACCAAATTTCAAATAATATTTCTCCGCCCAAACCGGCTTTGCGCGCTTCTTTATTGGTCATGAGCCCCTTCGGAGTGGAAATAACGGAAACGCCGTAGCCGCTTTTAACGGATTTCAATTCGGCCGCTTTGACATAAATCCGGTGGCCCGGCTTGCTGATTCTTTTTATTTCGTTTATAACCGCGGGATACTGCAAATCGATTTCCATCATTTTATTGTTGCCTTTGCCGATTTTTTTATAATCGCCGACATAATTTTCCTTCTTTAAAATTCCGGCGATTTCCAATTTTATTTTCGATAAAGGAATAACAACCGTTTTATGTTCGGCCGATTGGGCATTCCTTATTCTTGTTAACATGTCTGAAATTGGGTCTACCATGATGATTTTTTTATGCCGGGAATCTCTCCCTTTCTCGCTGCTTCCCGGAAACAAATGCGGCAAAGGCCAAAATCTCTTATATATCCGTGCCGGCGCCCGCATTTAAAACAGCGTCTCACAACTCGGGTAACGAATTTCGGCTTTTTTTTCGATTTGGCAATTTGCGATTTTTTCGGCATATTATTTCATCGGAAATCCTAAAGTTTTATACAAAACAATCGCCTCATCCCTATTTTTGGCTTTAACTGCGAAAGTGATTTCAAAACCGAAAATATTGCGCACTTCCTCGCCTTTTATTTCTGGAAAGACAATATGTTCTTTTACGCCGATTGTCAAGTTTCCCGACTTGTCGATCGATTTCGGATTCAGACCCCGAAAATCGCGGCTTCTGGGAAGCGCGACGTCTATCAAGCGGCTTACAAAGTCATACATTCGCTCGCCTCTCAAAGTGGCCATGGCGCCGACAATCATTCCTTGCCTGGTTTTGAAATTAGCTATTGATTGTTTAGCCGCCGTAGTTTTAAGTTTTTGGCCCGCGATTAAAGCAAGGTCCTTGGTTGCCACCTCTAAAAATTTCTCATCTTTAAGCGACCGGCCGAGGCCGATATTAATAACAACTTTTTTCAGCCTCGGCAAAGCCATAACGCTTTTTACGCCCAATTCTTTCTTTAAAGCCGGAATTATTTTCTTTTGGTAATTATCTTTAAACTTAGTCATAAATTTTACGCTTCCGCGCCGCATTTTTTGCAAATTCTAATTTTTTTTCCATCCGGCGATACCCGGCGGCCGACACGGGCCGGCTTTCCGCAATTTTTGCAAACAATCATCGCGGCCGACGCGGAAATCGGACGCGGCACTTCTATTTTCTCCCCCTTTTTTCCGCCGGTTTTGGCGCGCTGATGCTTTTTTTTCAAATTAACGTTTTCAACGATAATTTTATTCTCGCCAATTAAAACTTTAACAACCTTGCCTTGCTTGCCTTTATCTTTGCCGCTCGCCACTATTACATTGTCTCCTTTTTTGATGTTCATAAATTTACAAAACCTCGGGAGCCAAAGAAATTAATTTTGTAAATCCTTTCTCTCTAAGCTCTCTGGCAATCGGGCCGAAAATACGGCTGCCTTTCGGGTCAAGGCCGTCGACAATCACCGCGGCATTATCATCAAAGCGAATATAACTGCCGTCTTTCCGGCGAAAAGCCTTTTTTTGGCGAACAATCACGGCTTTAACGACGTCTTTTTTCTTAACTGCCTTTCTCGGTTCGGCTTCTTGGACTGAAGCAACCACAATGTCGCCCAATCCGGCATAGCGCCGCCTGGTGCCGCCCAAAATTTTAAAAACCCTTAGAGTTTTGGCTCCCGTGTTATCCGCTACTTTTAAAATTGTTCTTGGTTGTACCATATTTATTATTTACGTCTTTGGCGGAAAAATTTAATCATTAATTTCCGACTTTTCGCTTTTATTTTTTATTTTTGACATTACCATGAAGTGTTTGTCTTTCGACATCGGTTTGACTTCTTTAATAAAAACCTTGTCGCCGACGTGAAATTCCCCCTTCTCGTCATGAGCTTTATATTTTTTACTCGTCCGATAATAGCGATTATAAAGAGGATGTTTTTTATAATCATCAACTCTCACAACCACGGTTTTCGCCATCTTATCGGAAACCACGAGGCCTTTTAAAATTTTTGATTTTTTTAATTTAGACGCGTCCATATTATTTGGTTATGAATTTCGTTTTAATCGGCAATTTATAAGAAGCGCGCTTCATAGCTTCTTCCGCCATATCCTTCGCAACGCCGTCCATCTCAAAAAGAATCCGGCCCGGTTTTATCGGAGCCACATAGTGGTCAACGCTTCCTTTGCCACCGCCCATCGGAGTTTCGGCGCCTTTTTTAGTGATCGGCTTGTCGGGAAAAATTCTAATCCAAATCTTGCCGCCCCGAGCCACATAGCGCGTCATCGCCCTTCTCGCCGATTCAATCTGCCTTGCGGTAATCCAGGCTCGGCCTTGGGATTTCAGGCCGTAACTGCCAAAAGCCAACTGCGTTCCGCGAGTTTCTATCCCCTTAAACCGCCTCCGGCCTTTGTGCCATTTTCTATGTTTTACTTTTTTTGGAATTAACATAATACAAATTAAAAATCAAAAATAAAATATAAAAATTTAAGATTTTACTTTTGAATCTTCAAATACTTCACCTTTATAAATCCAAACTTTTATTCCGATCTTGCCGTAAGTCGTCAACGCTTCTTCTTGGGCATAGCCGATGCTGGCGCGAAGCGTCTGCAAAGGCACCTTGCCCTTGCTAAGCCATTCGCGGCGAGCCATTTCACTGCCGTTAAGCCGGCCCGCCAAATTTATTTTGGCGCCCAAAACGTCTTTTTGCGCCATCATTTTTTCCAAAGCGCTTTTCATCGACCTTCTGAAAGGCATTCTTTTTTCCAGGTCGGAAGCGATATTTTGGGCAACAATTTTAGCCTCGCTTTCGGATTTTTTAATTTCATTGACAATAAGCTTCAATTCCCATTTGCCGGTGCCATAACCGCCGCTTGTTCTCAATTTTTTGACGATTTTTTCCAATTTGGTTTTCAAATCTCCCAAACCGGAGCCTCCGCGGCCGATAATCAAACCGGGCTTGGCGCTGTTTATGATAACCGAAAGATTATCGCCGGAGCGTTCTATTTCAACCTCGCCGATTCCCATTCGATTGTATTGCTTCATCAAAAATTCGCGAATTTTAAGATCCTCTTCCAGAAAATAGCGGAAGAGTTTCTTATTTAACCAGCGGGATTTCCAATTTTCAATCACGCCCAATCTGAAATTTGTCGGATGTATTTTATGTCCCATAATTTTATCCTATCGCTTTTCTCCTGAATATTTTTCTGGCAACGCCTTCTGATTTTCTTCTCGGTTTTATTTCTTTCGGCGCTTCTCTGCCTTCCGTTTTGGCAAAAGAAGGCTTTTTTTCTTCCGCCGATTCCGCTTTTTTCATACCCGCCGCTTTCGAGCCGATTTCTTTAACGACCTTTTTCTTGGCTTTTTTAACGCCCGGAATTTTTTCTTCCAAAACCAAAGTTATATGGCTGGTTTTTTTATGAATGGCGCCGGCTCTGCCAAAAGCTCGCGGCATAAACCGCTTCAGCATTTGGCCTTCGTCGACAAAAATATTGGAAACGTACAAATTGTCGATCGGCAAATTAAAATTATTATTCGCCGACGCGGCGCCGGATTTTAATAATTTTAAAATCGGCAAAGCCGCTCTCATATTTCTGAATTTTAATTGCGTTTCAGCTTCTTCGACCGGCAACTTTTTAATAAGCGCGGCGACTCGCCTCACTTTTCTCGGAGCCATTCTTAAATTATTCAAATGGAATTTGTATTGCATAATTGAATGCCTTTATTTTTTGGGCGCCGCCGGCTGGCCCGCTCCCGCGGCTTTTTGTTCGAGCTCGCGCTGCATCTTGCCGCCGTGCCTTGTGAATTTTCTGGTAAAAGAAAACTCGCCGAGGCGATGGCCTACCATTTCCTCGACAATAAAAACCGGGATATGAATTCTCCCATTATGAACGCCAAAAGTAAAGCCGACCATTTCGGGAGAAATCATGCAGTCGCGCGACCAAGTTTTAACAACCGTCTTGTCGCCGGGTTTTAATTTGCTTATTTTCTTGAGCAGTTTAGGATCCACCCAAGGGCCTTTTTTAATACTTCTGGACATATTACTTTATTTATTTTTCTTCCTTCTTCTGACAATAAAGACATTCGACCTTTTGTTTTTCTTTCTGGTTTTGCGGCCGCCGGTAATTTGCCCCCATTTGGTTTTCGGCCGGCGCGTGCCTCTTACGGCCCGGCCTTCGCCGCCGCCATACTTATGGTCTCTCGGGTTCATAGCCGAAGCTCGAACCGTCGGCCTTATGCCAAGCCATCGGGAACGGCCCGCTTTGCCAAAGCTAACGGCGTTCCATTCGGCGTTTGAAAGCGAACCGATTGAGGCATAACCCGCGTCCAAAACTTTTCTTACTTCCGAAGACGACAAAAGAATGTTGGTGTAGCCGCCTTCCTGCGCCATCACCTGAACCGAAGTTCCGGCCGATCTCGCCAACTGCCCGCCCTTTCCCGGAAACAATTCAACATTATGGACAAATGTTCCGACCGGAATATTTTTAAGCATCAAGCGGTTGCCGACATTATGCGGCGCGTTCTCGGAAACAATAATTTCGTCGCCGACTTTAATGTCGCGCGGCGCCAAAATATACCTTTTTTCGCCGTCTTTATAAACCACCAGGGCAATAAACGCCGTGCGGTTCGGATCATATTCAATAGAGGCAATCCGGCCGGGAATATCATACTTATCTTGCCTAAAATCCACAAGGCGGTAAAGTTTTTTGTGGCCGCCTCCCTGATGGCGAGTTGTTATTCTTCCCCGATTGTTTCTGGCGGATGTTTTCTTGATTCCGCTCGTCAGGCTCTTTTCCGGCTCGCTTTTGGTAATCATAGAAAAATCAACGCCTGTCATTTCGCGCCTTCCGGGAGATGTTGAATTGTAAATCTTGATTGCCATAAAAATTTTATTGTTTAAACTCTATGCTTTGTCCGGCGGCCAAAGTTATAATCGCTTTTTTATAACCCGCTTTAAATCCCTGGCTCTTGCCAACCCGCCGGGCTTTTTTCGGAACATTTATTATATTCACTTTCAAAACTTTGACATTGTAATTTTTCTTCAATTCATTCGCCACTATAATTTTGTTGGCCTTGTCGCCGACTTTGAAAACATACTGATTCAGCCGTTGAGCCGCCATGGCTTTTTCGGCCATATGGGGAGAAACTAAAACTTTTGAAGTTAAAACAGCTTCTTTTTTAATTTCGGTTTCCGGTTTTTTTCCCCCAACCGCCTTTACCGGCTCTTTTTTTACCGCCGGTTTTTTCACTTCTTTCTTTTTTCCCTCGCCGGTTTTTTTGAATAATTTATTTAATAGCGGCATATTTTTTATTCAAATTCTCAATTCCTTCTTTGGTTAAAATCAGATATTTATACCTCAAAACATCCAAAATATTCAAGTTTTCCATATTAATAACGCTCAAATTAGGCAAATTGCGGCCGGCTTTTTTCACATCTTCGTTTTTTCCGGACAAAACCAAAAGTCCGTTTTTTATTTGGGGAAAATTAGCCATAATTTTCGCCATTTCCTTGGTTTTGGGGACGGAAATTTTCAATTCGTCGAAAACCACCAATTCGCCGTCTTTCGCCTTGCCGGAAAGCGCCGCGAGCAAAGCTTTTTTGGCCATTTTTTTATTTATTTTCAATTTGAAATTTTTCTCGCTGGTCGGGCCGAATGTAACGCCGCCGTGCCGCCAAAGCGGAGAACGAATCGAGCCATGGCGGGCTCTGCCGGTGCCTTTTTGGCGCCACGGTTTGCGGCCGCCGCCGGAAACTTCGCTTCGCCCCTTGGTTGAAGCCAATACCTGCCTTTGGTTTGCCAAAGCCACCCTCACAACCTGATGAACCAAATCGGCATTGAGCGGCAAGCCGAAAACGGCTTCATTAAGCTTTAATTCGGAAACTTCCTTTCCTTCTTGATTGTAAACTTTTACCGTTGACATTTATTTATTTTAGCCTTTTATCATCACAAGCGTGCCGCGCCTGCCGGGAATCGCGCCTTTTATCGCCATTAGATTATTTTCTTTGTCGATTTCGACAATCTCCAAATTCTTGACCGTTACCTTATCGCCGCCCATTCTGCCGGCCATTTTCAAACCTTTCAAAACGTGCTGGGGCCAGGAAGAACCAATGGAACCCGGCGCGCGAAGCCTGTCTTTCTGACCGTGGCTTTTCGGACCGCCGGAGAATCCGTGCCGCTTCACAACGCCCTGAAATCCTTTGCCTTTTGAAACGGCAATCACGTTAACTTTATCGCCGACATTAAAAATTTCCGGATTAATTTCGTCTCCCGTTTTGAGCTCCGTAGCATCAATACGAAATTCTTTTAGAAATCTTAAATTTCTGGTTTCGGAATTCTGGTTTGGGATTTTGGCCAAATGTCCTCTCTGGGGCTTTTTAATATTCTTTTCCCTTCTTTCGCCAAATCCAATTTGAACGGCGCTATAGCCGTCTTTTTCCGAAGTTTTCACTTGAACGACAACATTCGCCCCGCTTTCTATCAAAGTTACCGGAACGACATTGTCCCCCTTGAAAACCTGGCTCATTCCTAATTTTTTTCCTAGTATAAATTTAGACATATTTTTTTCTTGTCCTTCGAAGTTTTAACGAAGGAGGGATTCAACAAAAACTTCGCCCGATTACAGGGCGAAGTTTTTGAAAAGGCCCTACATTTTTATTTCGATATCAACGCCGGCCGGCAAATTAAGGTTCATCAAGGCGTCGATAGTCTTTGAAGTGGGACTGATGATATCTATGAGTCGCTTGTGAACGCGCATTTCATACTGGTCGCGGCTGTTCTTATGGACAAAAGTGGAAGAATTAACCGTATATTTTCTGGTTTCGGTCGGCAAAGGCACGGGACCCGTTATTTCGGCGCCCTGCCTCTGCGCCGTCTCCACGATCTGGCGAGCCGAAGAATCGACTATCTTATTGTCGTAAGCCCTGATTCTGATTCTTATTCTTTGTTTTGCTTCTTCTTTTTTAACCATTTTTGTCAATAAGTTTTAAAGAACGGCCGGCGATTCATTATTTCGTAATCTTGGTAACCACGCCGGCGCCGACGGTTCTGCCTCCTTCGCGAATAGCGAATCTTTGCTGTTCTGTAAGAGCCACGGGCGCGATTAACTTAACGTTAAATGTCACAGTGTCGCCGGGCATAACCATTTCCACGCCCGGAGCTAAAGCGACTTCGCCGGTAACGTCGGTTGTTCGGATGTAGAATTGCGGTTTGTAGTTGGTGAAAAACGGAGTGTGGCGGCCGCCTTCTTCTTTGGTTAAAACATACACTTCCGATTCAAATTCGGTGTGCGGAGTAATTGAACCCGGTTTGGCCAAAACCTGGCCGCGCTCAACGTCTTCTTTCTTAAGGCCGCGCAAAAGAATGCCCGCGTTGTCGCCCGCCTGGCCTTCGTCGAGCTGTTTGTTGAACATTTCAATGCCGGTGATGACGGTTTTCTGGGTCGGTTTCAAACCCACGACTTCCACTTCATCGTTGATTTTTACGACGCCTTTTTCGATTCTGCCGGTAACCACGGTACCGCGGCCTTCAATCGAGAAAATGTCTTCGATAGGCATAATAAACGGCTGGTCGGTTTCGCGGACCGGATCGGGAATATATTCATCGAGAGCCTTAACCAATTCCAAAATCGGTTTGGCGGCTTCATCATCCGGAGATTTCGTTGCCAAGGCTTTCAAGCCCGAACCGCGAATAACCGGAGTGGCGTCACCATCGTAATGATATTTGGTCAAAAGTTCGCGGACTTCGGCCTCAACTAAATCAACCAATTCCGGATCGGAAACCATGTCAACTTTGTTAAGAAAAACGACAATCTTGGGAACGCCCACCTGATGAGCCAAAAGAATGTGTTCGCGAGTTTGAGGCATCGGGCCGTCGGTGGCGGCGACAACCAATATCGCGCCGTCCATCTGCGCCGCGCCGGTGATCATGTTTTTAATGTAGTCGGCGTGTCCCGGAGCGTCGATGTGCGCGTAGTGGCGCTTGTCGGTTTCGTATTCCGAGTGGTGCAGCTGTATCGTAATCCCGCGCGCTTTTTCTTCCGGCGCCTTGTCGATATCGTCAACCGACTCTTCTTTCTTCGCCAAGCCTTTCATATGAAGGACATGCGTAATAGCCGCCGTTAAGGTGGTCTTTCCGTGGTCAACGTGGCCGATGGTGCCTACGTTTACGTGAGGCTTTTTTCGTTCAAATTTTTCTGCCATATTTTTAAAAAAATTAATTATTTTTAATTAGTGAAACTTCTAACCAGAGACAAATAGCTTTGCCTTAGTTTATTTAACACACAACTTACATTGTAGTCAATAAAATCAACCTTGTCAACAAAACGAATCAATAAAGCCGTTCATCAATTCCGAGGTCTTCGAGATTGAGGTCGGCGGATTCGATGTCGGAGAGATCGGCCGAAGCTTCGGGATAGTCCATTTCCCTTGCCATCATCTCGCCGATGGGATTTGCGGCCGGAGCGGGAGTGGTTTTAGCGGGCGCGTCCGCGCCAGCGAATTTATTGTCGATTTCGGAAAATAAATTTTTTTCTTGTTTGGAATTTTTGGTTTCGGGTTTGCTCTGCAAGAGCTCATATTCTTCCATGGTTAAAATAACCCCGATAGGCTTGTCGTCTTCAATCAAAAGGCATTTTCCGCCTTCCGCCAAAAATTTTTTTATCGTTTGATACATATTTTAAAATTAACCTAATTGCTCTAATTGACCTAATTTCTAATCAAGCTCCAATTTTTAATGTCTAAGGTTTAGTCATTGGGATTTGAGATTTGATTAGGTTAATTAGAAATTAGAATAATTAGAAATTTTAAAGTTATTTTTTTCCGGCGATGATCATTTCCGCGACGTTGTTCGGCACTTCTTCGTAGTGGTCGAATTCCATCGTATAGCTCGCGCGGCCTTGGCTCATCGAGCGCAATTTCGTGGCGTAGCCGAACATTTCCGAAAGAGGCACTTTGGCGTCAATCACTTTCAACATCGCCCGTTCGGACATTTGCTCAATTTTGCCGCGCTTGGAATTCAAATCTCCGGTGATATCGCCGAAAAACTGCTCGGGCACAACCACCTCGACTTTCATAATCGGCTCAAGCAAAATCACGGTGGCACGCCTCGCGGCTTCTTGGAAAGCCATGGAGCCGGCAATTTTGAAAGCGGCTTCGGAAGAGTCGACTTCATGGAAAGAGCCGTCGTAAAGAGCCACTTTCATATCAACCACGGGAAAACCGGCTTTTACGCCTTTTTCCATCGCTTCGATAACGCCCTTTTCAGTAGCCGGAATAAATTCCTGCGGAATGATGCCGCCCTTGATTTCATTCATAAATTCAAAGCCGGAACCGCGTTCGCCGGGTTCGACTCTCAACCAAACATGGCCGTATTGGCCGCGGCCGCCGGATTGCCTTACGTATTTTCCTTCGGCTTCGGCGGTTTTCTTGATTGTTTCTTTATATGCCACCTGCGGCCGGCCAATATTGGCGCCGACTTTGAATTCCCTTTGCATCCGATCGACGATGATTTCAAGATGAAGTTCGCCCATGCCGGAAATAATGGTTTCGCCCGTGTCGGCATCGGTTTTAATCCTGAAAGTCGGGTCTTCATCGGACAAACGCTTCAAAGCCATGCCCATTTTTTCCTGGTCGGCCTTGGTTTTCGGTTCGATTTTTTGGGAAATAACCGGTTCCGGAAAAACAATCTGCTCCAAAATTATCGGATGTTCTTCATCGGAAAGCGTGTCGCCCGTGGTGGTGTTTTTCAAACCCACGGCCGCGCCGATTTCCCCGGCTTTAATTTCATCAAGCTCCTCCCTTTCGTTGGCGTGCATCAATAAAATTCTGCCGATCCGTTCTTTGGAATCTTTGGTTGAATTTAAAACATAGGAGCCTTTGGATAATTTTCCGGAGTAAACGCGGAAAAAAGTAAGCGAACCGACATAAGGATCGGTGGCGATTTTAAAAGCCAAAGCGGTGAACGGCTCGTTTTCATCCGGCCGGCGTTCCAATTCTTCGCCCGTTCTCGGAGCGATTCCTTTGGTCGGCGGCAATTCAATCGGATTTGGCAAATAATCGACAACCGCGTCAAGCATCAATTGAACTCCCTTATTTTTCAAAGCCGAGCCGCAAAAAACCGGCGCCAATTTGTTGGCAATCACCGCGCTTCTCATCGCCCGCCTGATTTCATCGCTCGAAATTTTCGCGCCTTCAAGATATTTTTCCATCAATTTGTCATCGGTTTCAACGACTTTTTCAATCAAATGTTTCCGGGCGCTCTCGGCTTCTTGTTTTAAATTTTCGGGAATTTCCGAAAATTCCAATTTTTCCCCGTGTTCGCCAAAAAAACGAACAAGCTTGTTTTCAATTAAATCGACAACGCCTTCGAATTTGTCTTCAAGGCCCATCGGAAAATTCGCCGGAACGGCGTTTAAAGTAAGCCGCTCGCGAATCGACTGCAAACTTTTTTCAAAAGACGCGCCCGTTCGGTCGAGCTTGTTGATAAAACAAATTCGCGGCACGCCGTATTTGTCGGCCTGGCGCCACACGGTTTCCGATTGCGGCTCAACGCCGGCAACGCCGTCGAAAACCACCACCGCGCCGTCTAAAACCCTCAATGACCGCTGAACTTCAACGGTAAAATCAATGTGCCCGGGGGTGTCTATAATATTGATGCGATGTTCGTTTTCTTTGCCGGCGTCGGCGGCAACGTATCGCGTCGGCGTCCAGAAAGCGGTCGTGGCCGCGGCGGTAATTGTGATGCCGCGCTCTCTTTCCTGCTCCATCCAGTCCATAACGGCCGCGCCCTCGTGAACCTCGCCGATTTTATGGGAAATTCCGGTGTAAAACAAAACACGCTCGGAAACCGTTGTTTTTCCGGCGTCAATATGAGCGATAATGCCGATATTGCGGACTTTTTCGATTGGATAATTTTGTTTAACAACCATAGTTTAGTGACAAGAGACAAGAGACAAAAAATTATTTTTTATTATATGTCACATGTTGCATGTTGCATGTTGCATATTACATGTCGCAAATTTACCAGCTAAAATGCGCGAACGCTCTGTTCGCTTCCGCCATTCTGTGGGTATCCAGTTTTTTCTTGATAGCCGCGCCTTCGTTGTTTGCCGCCAGCATAAATTCTTCGGCCAACTTTTCGGCCATCGACTTGCCTTTTTTCGCTTTGGCGGCGTTAATAACCCACCTGAAAGCCAGCTGGATTTTCCTGTCCGGACGCACCGGCTGGGGCACCTGATAATTGGCGCCACCGACACGGCGGGATTTCACTTCCAAAGCCGGCGTGATGTTTTTAATCGCCTTTTCGAACAATTCCATCGGATCGCCCTTGGTTTTTTCTTTTATAATATCAAAAGCGCCGTAAACCACCCTTTGGGCCGTGGATTTTTTCCCTTGGCGCATGATGTAATTGACAAATTTGCCCACCAAGGGACTGCCGTACTTCGGATCAATATTTTCAACTTTTTTTATTTTTGTTTTTCTTCTCATAAATTTGCGACATATAACACGCGGCATGCGACATGTAATAAAAAATAATTTCTTGTCTCATGTCACTTGTTACTACTTAGGTGTTTTCGCGCCGTATTTGGACCTTTGCTGTTTTCTGCCGTCAACGCCGGAGAAATCCAAAACTCCCCGAACTATATGGTAGCGGACGCCCGGAAGGTCTTTTACCCTGCCGCCGCGGATAACCACCACGGAGTGTTCCTGTAAATTATGGCCTTCGCCCGGAATATAAGCCGCCACTTCTTTTCCGTTGGTGAGGCGGACCCTGGCCACTTTCCGCAAAGCCGAGTTCGGTTTTTTCGGGGTGGTGGTGAAAACTTTTACGCAAACGCCGCGCTTAAACGGCGACGCGGAAAAAACCGGCCGGTTTTTGATGGAATTAAAATAGTACTGCAAAGCCGGAGACTTGGTTTTGCTCTTTTTTGACTTCCTTGGTTTTTTTATTAATTGATGAATTGTCGGCATACGCTGTAATTTAATATCGTTTCATAATTTTGTCAATAAAACTTAAAAATTGTATTATGTATTTATGACATATAAACCTGTTATTTTGGTGATACTTGATGGCTACGGACGCGGGCCGGAAAACGCGGCCAACGCCATCTTCAAAGCGAAAAAGCCGAATATCGATTCCATCGAAAAAAATTTCCCGATGACCAATCTGCAAGCTTCGGGCATCGCCGTGGGACTGCCTTGGGGCGAAGAAGGCAATTCCGAAGTCGGCCATTTGAATTTGGGAGCCGGCCAAATTGTTTACCAATACCTCCCCCGCATCACTTTCGCCATCCGCGACGGCTCGTTTTTTAAAATACCGGCGCTCGTTGGAGCCGCCGAACAGGTGAAAAAAAATAATTCCGCGCTTCATATCGCCGGCCTTGTCGGAAGCGGCAACGTGCACAGCTATATCGACCACCTTTACGCCATTTTGGAATTCGCCAAAAAAGAAAATCTCCAAAAAGTTTTTATCCACGCTTTTACCGACGGCCGCGACTCGCCGCCAAAAGACGCTTTAAACCTTTATGAAAAAATCCAAAACAGGCTGAATAGCGATTATCCGTTCGTCAAAATTGCCAGTTTAATCGGCCGGCATTTTGCCATGGATCGGAATAACAACTGGGACAGAACCGAAACCACCTATCGCCTGATGACGGAAAGCAAGGGAGAAATTTTTTCCGACGCCGCAAGCGCCATTAAATCGGATTATGATAAAAACATAGAAGACGAATTCATCGAGCCAAAAGTCATAGAAAACGAACCCGTTAAAGAAAGCGACGCAATAATATTCATCGATTTTCGGGAAGACAGCGCCCGGCAATTGACGCGCGCTTTCGCCGAGGAAAATTTCGACAAATTCGAAAGAAAAAAAATCGGCAAACTATATATCGCGACAATGACCCTCTATGAAAAAGGCCTGACGCCGAACGTTTTGTTCGAACCGCTCCAAATAAAAAATATGCTTGCCAAAGTTGTTTCCGATGCCGGAAAGACGCAGCTGCATGTCGCCGAAACGGAAAAATACGCCCATGTAACATATTTCTTCAACGGCGGCGTAGAAACCCCCTTTCCCAACGAAGACCGAATTTTAATACCGACGAGAAAAGACCATGACTTTGCCGAAAATACGGCAATGTCCGCTTCCGAGGTTACCGAAAAATTAATTGAAGCGATCAATTCAAAAAAATACGATTTCATCATTATGAACTATGCCAACGCCGATATGGTCGGCCACACCGGAAATTTTAAAGCCACGGTTTCGGCGATTGAAATTTTAGACGGAGAAATCGGAAAAGTTATGGCCGAGGTTTTAAAAAGCGGCGGAGTGTTGGCCATCACCGCCGATCACGGCAATGCCGATGAAAAAATAAACCTTCTAACGGGCATGCCAATCACCGAACACACTTCCAATCCCGTGCCTTTTTATCTGGTTGGCGACGATTTCAAACGGGAAAAATCGGTGGAAAAAATCGAAGTGGAAAAAATCGAAGTCGGCGGCATCTTGGCCGATGTGGCGCCGACGATTTTGGAATTGATGGGTTTGCCGCAACCGCCGGAAATGACCGGCAAAAGCTTGTTGAAAATTCTTGCCGAAAAGTGATTTTTATGGTATTTTTCTTCGGCGCTCTTAGCTCAACGGATAGAGCACCGGTCTTCGGAACCGGTGATAGGGGTTCAATTCCTCTAGAGCGCGCAAGGGGTTCGCCCCGAGATGAACTCGGGGCGCCACGGGTTCATCCCGTGGCGAATCCTACAGGGCGCGCAAAAGCCCCCCATAGCTTAGTGGTAAAGCAGTTGCCTCTTAAGCAATTGATCTAGGTTCGATTCCTAGTGGGGGGACAATGCCGGTAAATTTGACAAATCTGTTTACAGTTGATATAACATAACGTATAATAAAACGAGATCTTTTAAAACAAGGAGAAATTATGGCAGGAAAAAAGACAGGAAAAAAAATTCTCATCATTGACGATGAGAAGCCGATTGGAAAGTTGGTCGGACACTTAGTCCGATCAATGTCGCACCAACCGATTATATGTGAAAATGGCGAACAGGCCATTGAGCATATAGAAGGGGTTGATCTGATAATTACAGATTTCAATCTCTCGGGGGGACGCGGGTTAAATGGTGTCCAACTCGCGAAAAAAGCAAAAACTTTAAGACCCGAATTGCCTGTCATTATAATGACAGGCAATTCGGACGCGATTCCACCCCATCATCTTGCCGACGGGGTGATTGATAAACCATTTGGTTTAGACTGGTTGCGTTATGTGATCAGTGATTGTTTGAGGAATAGATTTAAGAAAGGAGGAGAAGATGGCGGCAAAATTTGCAGTAAAGGCAGTAAAGTTTGTTTTGACAATCGCGGCAATCGCGATTGTCTTTTTTGAACTACTTTGGGGTGTCCGGTCTTGCACCGACATGCCCAGGGTAAAGTTTTCCGTCAGCCAAAATAAAATTTTGGCTGTGGAGGATGCAAAGGGAAAGCCCCTGCCGCTTTCCCCGCTTCCGCCAACATATGAGAAAATCTACGTCAAGTAGATTTTCTCGCGAAGCTATGGGCGGCGTCTTTGACGCCGCCCTTTTTATTTGCGCAAGTTCAGAAATATTTGGCAAAATCCGCCGCAAAGTATTAAAATTGGGTATTGTGGAAGCGTGCCAGAGAGGCCGAATGGGCCGCACTCGAAATGCGGTATGCCCGAAAGGGCATCGGAGGTTCGAATCCTCCCGCTTCCGCCATGGAAATCGAAAACAATTTTGAATGGAAAATAGAAGAGCCGGATTTTACGCCGAAAAGCGCGGAATGGTTTTGGGCTTTGGGAATTTTGGCGTTCGCGCTCGTTGTTTTTTCAATTTTGCTGAAAAATTATCTCCTGATTGCGATAGTAGCCTTGGCGATGTTTATCATTTACGCCAACAAAAACCAAAAGCCGGAACTTATTAATTTCCGTTTGGACGGCGAAGGATTTCATATCGAAAAAAAAATATCCCCGTATGAAGATTTTGAATCTTTTTGGATTTTCCCCGCCCATATCGGAAAAAATCCGGAATTGGTTTTGCGGCGCAAAAGGCATTTGTCGCCGCTTCTCGTCGCGCCCTTTTACGGCGATGATGAAAATAAAATAAGAGCGATTCTTGAAAAATATCTGCCGGAAAAAGAAGAACAAGAATCGTTGATAGATTTGTTGAGAAAAAGATTTTTTTAAGGTACGATGTAAGTTCAAAATCCCCTCGTCGTTCAATGGACAGGACACGAGATTGCGGTTCTCGCGATGTAGGTTCGATTCCTACCGAGGGGACATATGGTACAAATTCTTGACGCGCCGATTCAAAATATAAAATATTTCGGGCCGGCGGCGGTAAAAAAACTGGCCAAACTTAAAATAAAAACGGTTCGGGACCTGCTTTACCATTTCCCCTTCCGCTATGAGGATTTTTCAAATTTCATTTCTATTGCCGACATCAAAACGGACTGCCAAGCCACGGCCGGCGGAAAAATTTTAAGCGCCAAAAACATAAATATTTTCAGAAGGCGCATGGTTTTGACGGAAATATTGATTGAAGACGGAACCGGCGAAATTAAATCGGTTTGGTTTAACCAGCCCTATCTTTTAAACCAATTCCAGCCCGGCAACCAAATCAATCTTTCCGGCAAAGTCGTTTTAAGCAAAAAGCGGCTTTGTTTTTCCAATCCGGCTTATGAAATCACGGGCCGCGACGGAGATTCGCGCCGACAAAAAGAAACCTTGCATACCGGCCGATTGGTGCCGGTTTATCCCGAAACCTACGGGCTCACTTCCCGCTGGTTAAGGCTGATAATCAAGCCTTTGCTTCGCTTCGTCGCCCAAATTCCCGACCCTCTGCCGAAAGAAATTAAAAAAGATAATAATCTTCCGGATTTGAACAGCGCCTTGTCTCAAATGCATTTTCCCGAAACCGCCGAAAAAGCCGCGCTCGCCAAAAAACGCTTCGCTTTTGAAGAACTTTTTATTTTACAGCTTTTTATGGGGCAGAGCCGCCTCAAACTTCAAAAACAAAAAGCGCCGGAAGTGCCGTTCGACGAGAAAATGGCCAAAAAATTCGTCGGCGCGTTGCCATTCGAATTGACCGGCGACCAGAAAAAAGCCGCCTGGCAGATAATCCAGGATATGTCGAAAAATCGGCCTATGAATCGCCTTTTGGAAGGAGATGTCGGCAGCGGAAAAACCGTCGTCGCCGCAATGGCGGCTTGCCTCGCCGCTTCAAACGGCTATCAAACGGCTTTTATGGCGCCGACGGAAATTTTGAGCCGCCAGCATTTTGAAAAAATTTCGCCGCTTTTAAACAAATTCAATATTGCCACCGGCCTATTAACTTCTTCGGAAGCCAAAATTTTCAATGATAAAGGCGAAAAAATTTCCAAAAACAAATTCATCGAAAAAGTCGCTTCCGGAGAAATTAAAATAGTTATCGGCACTCATTCGCTTATCCAAAAAAACATCCGTTTCAAAAATCTGGCTTTGGCGATTATCGATGAACAGCATCGTTTCGGCGTTAATCAAAGAGCCGAAATTTTGCGGCGCCCCGCGCCGCAATTAGTCCCCCATTTATTATCAATGTCGGCCACGCCGATCCCGAGAACTCTCGGTTTGACCGTTTGGGGAGACCTTGATTTGTCTTTGATAAAGGAAATGCCGAAGGGACGAAAAAACATCATAACCGAAATCGCGCCGCCGGAAGGTCGCAACCGAATCTATGAATTCATAAAAACCGAAATTAAAAAAGGCCGCCAGGCTTTCATCGTCTGCCCCCTTATCGAGGAATCGAAAAAACTGTCGGAAAAACTTCTTGAAGCCAGAGAAATAAAAGCGGCAAAAAAAGAACAAGAGAGGCTTCAGGAAAAAATTTTTCCGGAATTTAAAATCGGGCTTCTTCACGGCCGTTTGAAACCGAAAGAAAAGGAAAAAATAATGTCGGAATTTTTGGATAAAAATCTGGATATTCTGGTAGCGACTTCGGTGGTCGAAGTGGGCATTGATATTCCGAACGCCACGATAATGATGATAGAAGGCGCCGACCGTTTCGGCTTGGCTTCGCTGCACCAATTTCGTGGCCGAGTGGGCCGCGGCGAACATCAATCTTATTGCTTCCTCTTAACCGAATCGCCGTCCGATAAAACAAACCGGCGGCTGAAAGCTCTTGAATCGGCCCAAAGCGGCTTTGATTTGGCCGAGCGCGATTTGGAAATAAGGGGCCCGGGCGATTTTACCGGCGTCCGCCAGGCAGGGCTTCCGGATTTGGCCATCGCCTCGCTGACCGACGCAAAGCTTGTCGAACAAACACGCGCGGCCGCGAAAGAAATAATTTCCCGCGACCCCAATTTAAACGCGTATCCGTTATTAAAAACCCGCCTCGCAGAATTTAGAAACAAAATTCATTTGGAATAAAATTTCATCTCGATTTCGGGGTGTTCCAAAATCCCATGTATTTTCCGCGCGCCAAGCGGGTTTGAGCGTCCAGGGCCGGAATGGCGCCGAAAATAATCATGTTTATCGGAAGCAATAACCATTGCAAAACCATCCATGCATACTTAAAGCGGCCATAATAAGGCGGTTTGGGCGGCAAAAGGTTGATTGCCAAAATAGTGGTAAAAACCAAACCCACCATCGCCAAAGTCATAATCCAGCGGGTTACGGACGGCAAATTGTAAGAAAGAAGAGTTTCGGAAAAACGGCCACGACCGACAAATGTCGGAAGCCACCCCAACAAGAAAATAATCAAAGAATTTGTGGCGAGCGAATGCGCGCTTTCAACCATAACGAATCCGAGGCGCCATTTTTTGCTTCGGCTTATTTTTTTATTTTTCGCAAACCCGTACAAAAAATAAGGATTATTTTCGACGCCGTAAGCCCAGCGTTGAATTTGCTTGTATTGATTTTTTAAAGTTTGCCAAAAAGTTTCGGCAACATTGGCGTCCATGTATACCGGAAAATAAAGCGGAACCGTGCGCCAATCGCCGTCAAAATGAAGAAGGCACTGCCAAAAAATTCTCGAATCCTCGCTAACCACGTTCGTTTGCCAAAAGCCGATATCGGCCAGCGGCTTAAAACCGATGGACTGGGAAGAAAAAGTTATAAGCCGTTCGGGACGCGATTGTTGGATCATCTGCCAGAAAGTGGTTGAAAAAGCAAAAACTCTGGCAAAGGCCGGCGCGCGCCAAATGTTGTTCGTAAAAAGCGGAATGGGCTGGAACGACGAGCGAAGCGGCTTTTCGGATTTTAAGTAATGAAAAGTCAAACAGCCGAAAAAGTCTAAATGGACGACGGTGTCAACGTCGAAACAAGAAACGATAATTCTTTCATACGGAATTTTAAGCGGATCAATGATTTTATTTTTTGCTTCCTTTATCGCCCAGCCGTCGTTGCTGCCCTTTCCGGCAATTTCTCCCGCAATATTAGCGGGATGAACAGTTATCAAAAATTTGAAAAATTTATCGCCGAATTCGCGCTCAATTTCTTCGGCCGTCTTCAAAGCCGCCTCTCCGCCGCTCTCTTCAATCGCCAAAACCACGATCAATTTATCCGGAGGATAATTTATTTTCATCAAGCTCGAAAAACTCGCTCTTGCGACTTCAAGCGACTCCTTGTACATCGGAAGAATAACCAAATGGTATATATCTTGCCATTTGGCGCCCGCCAAAATTTCCGAACCGGCTTCGACGCGCTTCAACTCTTCAAGCCAGTTTTTTTTCAAATTAATTTTCATCTTATTGAAGGCCGCGCGCATATGAAGCGACAGGAATATCGTCTTAAAAAGCCAGTAAACGTCGAACGCGATAATGAAAATCGCCATCCAAACTGGCAAAAGCCAAGACAACAATAAAACCAGAAAAAGCGTAAGCCAAGACAGCGCGGCGGGAAGAATTTCCAGCGCGCGATAAAAACGCCGCTCCTTTTTATCGGTTATTTCGGAAGCCCGCCCGATATTCAGATAAAAATTAGTATCCGCCATTGCTCGCATGAGTTATAACACAAAAATTGCCAAAAATTCAAAAATTCAGTAAAATACGCCAATCAAGGTTTTTTAAGGCCCTATCGTCTAGTGGTTAGGACATCAGGTTTTCATCCTGGTAACAGGGGTTCGATTCCCCTTAGGGCTACAATCATTTGATAACATCAACCAAACTGTTATTATTGTAATATAAATTATTACAATTAAAACATAAACCTATGCGAAATATCGTAAATATTTCATTGCCGGAAGAAATGGTTAAGGCGGTTGAAGACGGCGTAAAAAGAGAACACTTTTCAAGCAAAAGCGAATTTTTCCGCGCGTTGCTCCGTTCCTGGATGGAGGGAAGGCTCGCCAAAGAATTGGAAGAAAGCCGTCAAGAACTTCGCAATGGCGGAGGAAAATTATTGAAATCGTTCAAAGATTTGCGATAAATCCATTTATGAGGATTTATTATTCTTCAAAATTCGAACGGGAATATAAAAAGTTGCCGAGAGTACTGGGCTTTTTCTATTAACGATAAATATCGGATTATTTTTAATTTTGATAAAAAAGATATAGTTTGGTTTCATTCTGTCGGCGACCATTCTATTTATCAATAACTACTATGCGAATTCTTGGAATAGAAACATCATGCGATGACACCGCCGCGGCGGTGGTGGAAGCA
The DNA here is from genome assembly GCA_016213445.1 of Candidatus Azambacteria bacterium. Lineage (GTDB taxonomy): Bacteria > Patescibacteriota > Minisyncoccia > UBA10092 > UBA10092 > UBA10092. Next base: position 221,592 of record JACRAJ010000001.1, on the reverse strand, counting down.
AAGGGCGGATTTGCCAATCCGTCCCTGCCCACCGAAGCCTCGGCGCAGGCGGGTTTTTCGATCTTGTCGAACGTATCATATTCCCAAGTGGCCATTCATAAAAAATTCGGCGGCATCGTGCCGAATCTCGCTTCCCGCGCCCATTTGGAAAAAATCATGCCCACGATAAAGGGCGCTTTAAGCGCGGCAAAAACCAAACTCGGTGATATAGACCTTATCGCAGTAACGCGAGGGCCGGGTTTGATGCCGTCGCTTTTAATCGGCGTCAACGCCGCCCGCGCTTTGGCTTATAGGTTTCGGAAACCTATAATTGGAGTTAATCATATGGAGGGACATATTTTCTCTAATTGGCTAAGTGAAAGGATAGGCGGGATTTTTCCATCTGTCATCCTCATTGTTTCCGGGGGACATACGGAACTGATTTTAATGAGCGATTACGGAAAATATAAAATCATCGGGCGAACTTTGGACGACGCGGCGGGCGAATGCTTCGACAAGACCGCGCGGCTTTTGGGATTGGGATTCCCCGGAGGCCCGGCTATTGCCGCAGAAGCGGCAAAAATCTCAAATCCGAAGTCTGAAGTCCGAAAAAAATTACAAATTACAAAACACAAATTACATATTGAACTGCCGCGGCCAATGATCAATTCCAAAGATTATAATTTTTCCTTTTCCGGCCTCAAAACCGCCGTTTTATATTTATACAACGATTTGATAAAAAAATACCCGCCCGAAGAAATAAAACCGGCAATGGCCGCGGAAATTCAAAACGCCGTAATTGACGTTTTAACGGCTAAAACCGCCCGGGCGGTTAAAAACTTTAATCCCAAAATCGTGATGATTGCCGGCGGCGTTTCGGCGAATAAAAAACTGCGGGAAGCAATGGCCGCAAAAATCAATTCATGCGGAATCCCCTTCTTCGCGCCGGATTTATCTTGCGCCACTGACAACGCCGCGATGATCGCCGCCGCCGGATACTTCAATTATCTTCGCAAAAAACCTGCGAAAGACGGCTGGAAAAAATTGGAAGCCGATGCTAATCTTAGTTTATGAAATTAAACACCGCTTACAATCCGAAAGACGTTGAAGAACGGATATACAAACTTTGGGAAAAATCGGGCTGTTTTAACCCCGACAAACTTCCGGGAAAAAGAACCAAAAAATTTTCGGTGATGATGGCGCCGCCGAACATTACCGGATCGTTGCATCTTGGCCACGCGCTGGAAAACACGATGATCGATATTCTTATAAGAATGAAGCGGATGCAGGGATTTAAAACGCTGTGGCTTCCGGGCATCGACCATGCCGGCATCGCCGCGCAAAATGTCGTTGAAAAAAGCTTGCGCAAAGAAGGTTTGCGCCGGCAAGATCTGGGCCGCGAAAAATTTACCGAAAAAATGTGGGCGTGGAAAGAAAAATACGGCCACATTATTTTGGGACAGCTTAAAAAAATCGGAGCGCTTCCCGACTGGTCGCGGACGCGATTTACTTTAGACCACGATTACGCGAAAGCCGTTCAGGAAGCTTTTATTCATTACCACAAAAAAGGATGGATTTACCGCGGAGAACGCGTTATCAACTGGTGTCCGCGATGCGAAACCGGCATATCGGATTTGGAAATCGAATATCGCGAAGAAAAAGGAAAATTATATCATATAAAATACCCGCTGGCCGATAAATCGGGATTTATAACTGTTGCCACAACGCGGCCAGAAACGATGCTCGGCGACGCGGCCGTAGCCGTCAACCCGAAAGACGGCCGTTATAAACATCTGGTCGGAAAATTTGTCGCCCTGCCGATTCAAAACCGCAGAATACCCGTAATCGCCGACCGCGGCGTCGATATGGATTTCGGCACCGGCGCGGTAAAGGTGACGCCGGCCCACGATGTTGCCGATTTCGAAATGTCGCTTCGGCATAATTTGCCGAAAATAAAAATAATCGACGAAAAAGGCATAATGGCGAATACGGCCGGACCTATTTGCGAAGGCCTTAAAGCGATTGAATGCCGGGAAAAAGTGGTTGCAGAACTTCAAAAATTCGAATTGCTCGAAAAAACCGAAGACTATGTCCACAACGTCGCCTTTTGCGAACGCTGCAGCGCGAAAATCGAACCGCGCCTTTCGAAACAATGGTTTTTGAAAATGGCCAAACTTTCCGAGTCGGCGATCAAAACCATAAAAAGCAAAGAAACAGCGCTGCATCCGAAAAAATGGGAAAAAATGGCGTTAAACTGGCTAAAAAATATCCGCGACTGGAACATTTCGCGGCAATTGTGGTGGGGGCACCAGTTGCCTGTCTGGTTTTGTAAAAACCAGACAGGAGTTTTCAATTTTCAATTTTCAATTTCTAAACAAAAAAAAGGAAAAAATAAAATTAAGGATGATAATTTTATAGTCTCATTGGAAAAACCAAAAGAATGTCCTATTTGCAAAAATTGCGAAATGGAACAAAGCGTCGATGTTTTGGATACCTGGTTTTCGTCCGCGCTTTGGCCGTTCGCAACCCTCGGCTGGCCCCAAAAAACCGCCGATTTAAAAACATACTACCCAACCGATTACATCGCCTCGGCAAGGGAAATTTTAAACCTTTGGATTATAAGAATGATTTTTTCGGGAAAGGAATTCACGGGAAAATCGCCGTTTAAAACGGCGCATATTCACGCCACCATTTTAACCAAGGAGGGCAAAAGAATGTCCAAATCGCTCGGCACCGGCATCGATCCCCTTCTTCTGATCGACAAGTACGGCGCCGACGCCACCCGCTTCGGCCTGATTTACCAAAATCTCGGCAATCAAGACATCAGGTTTGCCGAAGACGCCATGATTACCGGAAAAAAATTCTGCAATAAAATTTGGAATGCAACTCGGTTTGTACTATTACAAACCGAGAATTTTCAATTTTCAATTTTCAATTTTAAAACAATTTCCAAATTAAAATTATCAAAATATGATAAAAAAATACTTAACGACTTTAAAAAAACCAAAAAAGAAATTGAAAAACAACTGGAAAAATATGAATTCGGAAAAGCGTTGCGCAAATTATACGATTTTTTCTGGCATGATTTCTGCGATGTTTATATCGAGAAATCAAAACAGCAATCGGCCAACCCTAAACTCGCCAAAAACACCGCTCAAATTTTATTTTACATTTTAACGAATTCCATAAAAATGCTTCATCCCTTTTTGCCGTTCATAACCGAAGAAATTTGGGGCGGCTTAAAATCCGAGGGACTCCAAACCGATGCGCTTATTATTGAATCGTGGCCAAAATAAAATGTTTGGCCAAGGGTTGCCGACATTGCTGCCAATTTTGTTTCTCGCGGTTTCGCCGAGTTTGATTTGGCTGTTTTTTTATTTAAAAGAAGATACGAATCCGGAACCGCGCTATTGGATTTTTATAATGTTCCTTATGGGCATCGTTTTGGCGCCGATAGTTATTTCTCTGGAAATGGCCGCGAGCAAAGCCTTCAACCTCTTCTCCATCTCTCCCCTCGGAGGCGGATACCTTGAAGGCGCCTTACTGCTATTTTTCATCGCTCCTTTTATTGAAGAAGCGGCGAAATACGGCGCGGCTCATTTGGCTTTAAATAAAAATCCGATTATGGACGAACCGGTCGACGCGATGATTTATGTAATCGTTGTGGCGCTGGGTTTTGCGGCCATTGAAAATGTTTTTGCCATTTTTTCTTTCATACCTATCGGCGATCCGGGATATTTTTCCGCCGCTTTCAATTTTATGTCGATGAGATTCATCACTGCTGTTGCCTTGCACGGATTGGCATCCGGAATTTCCGGATATTATTTCGCCAAGTTTTATTTTATAAAAAAAGATAAATTCCTGATCGCCAAAGGATTGTTTTTTGCCGCGTCTTTCCACGGTCTGTATAATTTTCTGGTAAGCAACAGAGATGCCGTTCCGATGGTTTTAGCCGGTATTCTTCTTGGAGCGGGAGCCGCCTTGGTGATTTTTATGTTCAACCGCCTGAAACATTTTCAAACTTATCAACAAGCCGCTGTTGACGAACCGAACGATCGTAAATTATAATTTAATCGAATATGTCTTTTTTTGGAAAATTAACCGCCTCTTCAAGCAAAAAACAAGATAAAAAAATTAGCGTTCCGGATTCTAAAATAGATCCGGCTTCAACAAAAATGGAAACAGAAACAAAAAAAACCGATTGGGCGCCGAGCGAAACCGAAGGCCAGCTTTCAATCGACGTTTTTCAAACGCCGGCCGATATAGTTATAAAGTCGACTATAGCGGGAGTAAAGCCGGAACATTTGGATATCGCCATTACCAACGATATGGTAACCATTCGCGGCAAACGGGAAGCCGAGGAAGAACTCACCAGAGACGATTATTTCTACCAAGAGTGCTATTGGGGCCCTTTTTCCCGCTCGATTATTCTGCCGGTTGACGTGCAAACCGACAAATCTCTCGCCACTTTGAAAAACGGAGTGCTCACGATACGCCTTCCGAAATCGGAAAAAATCAAAACCAAAAAAATCGAAATCAAGCACCACGAAGAATAATAACAACAAACACCGGCCTTAGGCCGGTGTTTGTTATGGCACGCAACCAATTTTTTTCTTAAAAAAGGAAAGGACATTTTAAAGAAAAAAATTGGTTGCGTGCCCGAGAGGACTTGTCGCCCTACGGGCGATGACCCGCAGGGTCAAACCTCAATGTTTGTGTCGGGAGGGAGAGTCGAACTCCCAAGGGTTGCCCCACCAGCTCCTAAGGCTGGCGCGTCTACCAGTTTCGCCATCCCGACAAATAATTTCGCCACGGGCGCGTTTGAAAAATTATAGCATTATTTGGCGTGATAATTTACAATTTCTCTTCACGATCAAACTTCGCAAAAACGACGGTTCGCAATGAAGAAGAACCTATCGGCCAGCAGGTAATTAAAGCGACTTCCGATTCATTTTCCGGAACTTTCGAAAGAAGCTCGTCGGTTTTGTCCGGCGTTAAAATATCCTTGGCAAAAACTTTATAAACCAATTTTTTATTTTCGGAAACTATGTAAAATTCATCGCCTTTTTCCAGCTTGCCCAAAAGAGCAAAAATATAGGCAAATTTTCCTTTATACCAATCCGCTCTTGAGCTGTGGCCCAAAATTACCGAACGGCCGATTTCTCCGGGCAACTGCGATCCCGGATAAATCCCGACCCCCTCTTCAAGGCTGTCCAAGACGCTTTTATCGGACTCGTCTTTTGGAAAAACAATGGGGGCCGTTACGCCGATTTTGGGAATGTGGAGATAATAATTTTCGCCGTTTTTGGCCGTTTGTTTTGCCGATGAAATTTTTAAATCGAAAATCGATCCGTTATCGTTATAGCGGAAAATGGAAAAATAAGCTCCCGCGTTTAACAACAGATAAATCGCGGCGCTAATCGCTATTAATATCGCGAAAAATATTGCGAGTTCTTTTTTAAGATTAAAAGTTATTTTCATTTTCGTTTGCGCCTGATTTCAATTCTTCTCTTTTTATTTTCCTGATTTTTCTTTCAAGAACGACATTCGCGTAAGCGCCGGCAAAAGAAAGCCTGCCGCCGAAGCGAACCTTAAATAATATTAAATACACGGCAACGGATAAAATCAATCCTGCCGGTAAAATCAACGGTAAAATATCTTCGGGACCTGTCGGAACAGCGGCAACCGGACGAATTTCCGTTGCCGCTTCCGCTACCGGAGTGGAATAATCGCCAAAAAATGACGTCGATGGATAATATAAGCTTCCGACATTATAAGATGCCGGATAATCGTAAGTTCCCGGATAAGAAATCGAAGGAAAACTATAAGAGCCTATGTCCGATGCCGGATAATTATAAGTCGAGGCATAAGCGGTTAAAGGAAAATTATATGAACCGACAGTCGCGGCATGGCCTTGATTTGACGGATAAGAAACCGAATGGAAGCTGTAAGAGTTTATGTTCGATGCGGGATAATCGTAAGTTGACGGATAAGAAACCGAAGGGAAGCTGTAAGAGTTTATGTTCGATGCGGGATAATCGTAAGTTCCGGTATAAAATACCGGAGAAAAAGCATAATAGCCTACGCCGCTTGCCGGATAATAATAACTTTCTGAACCGCCTACAGATGGATAGCTATAGCTGCCATTGCTCGCAGAAGGATAACTATAACCGCCGGCGTCGCTAACGGAAGGATAAGAATATCCTCCCGCATCGCTAACGGATGAATAACCGCCTGCGTCGCCGGTTGAATAATCATAACCTCCCGCGTCGCCAACGGAATACCCGCCGGCATCGCCCATAGAATATCCGCCAACATCGCCCTCGTATTGCGCGTGAGCAGTCGGTATAAAATTATTTAAAGACAGCGCGAAAAACGCCATTGCCAAAACCGCCGTTATCGATATTTTTTTGTAATTTAATTTTACGGATTCAAAATATTTCATATTCTTTAAAATTTCAAAATTTCCAAAATCCCTTTCTTTATTTTCGTTAGCATAACAAAAATAAAGATAGAGACGGAAAGCTCTAATGATACAACTTAGAGCTTTCCGAAATTACTGTCCATCCGGGGCCAGCGTATAAGGCGGCCCTTTATATGAGGGCGAATAGGTGTTCGCCCTCTTACCAGGCGATAAAACAAAATTGAAATTTATCACCTGAAAGCCTTTGCTAATCTGCCCCTCTAATTCTCCGGGGGTAGTTATCAAAGGCAATTCGTCCGGAGGCGACGCCAGGCGCGCGTCCCGCGGCGGGTGAACAACTAAAACGGTTTCCGGCCCTATCGCGCTTGCATCAAGCTCGATAGTCGCCTGTCCGCTACGGACAAGCACTTCGATAGCACCGCCGTCGGCAAAATTCGATGGCAGCGTTTTTTTCTCGCCGTTGACCATTATGGTCTTTCCGGCGAGCCGCGCCGCGCCCTGCCGCCATTCGATCCGGAACCTAATCGGCGCCGAAGCCCGCTTTACCGAGCCGTCGGCCAACCCTTTGCGGATCGCCGGGCCGATCTTCCGCGACTCGCCGCTAAGCGAATCGCTCCACTCTACGACGTTCAGTCGCAAAGTGTGCGGAGGTATGGTCGCCGGAATGATCGGCGCCGCTTTTTTTGCGACAGGCGCCGCTTTTTTTGCGGCTGGGGGCTCAACATACTTCGCCGCGGGTTTTATCAGTTTTTTTGGAGCCGGCGCCGCCTTTTTTGCGACAGGCGGCGCGGGTTTTTTCGACCGCGCCTTTTCGCATTTGTCCAATTGCCCGCGCAATTGGATTACTTCCCTTTTCAAGCTCTTGTAGCCTTCCAGCCACAGAGCCGACTTGAAACCGCTAACAAATACAGCCGCCGCTAAAAGCAGCGTAAAAATGCATCGCCTTCTTTCCCAAAAGAAGGCCAAAAACTTCTTATACTTCTTCATCAAACACCTCCGATATTTTAAAATTTAAAGAGCAATGCTCCTTTTTATCTTTCCCCATATTATACACCACATCAAATTTCCTGTCAAACAACAAAAAACCCCGCGCCAAGGCGGGGCTTTTTTCAAAATTTGCCGCTTAAATCGACTCTATTTGCCTAAAAAGAAGTTTTGGATAAACGGTATCACCGAATAAGTCAACAATGCGACCACAATGCCCACAATGGCATACATTAAAACGCTTTTTGCCTTGGCGTGAACAGTTTCGCTGGCGCCGGCCGTAAGAAATAATATCGCCGCGTAAAGCAGCATAATTATGGCGATGACAAAAACGGCCGCCGCAAGAAAATTCAAAACGTTGTTAAGTATGGTAAAAATACTCTGCGGACTGGTAATAATCGGACCGGGGACGCCGGGTACCTGCGCCAACGCTAAAAACGGCAAAAGCGCGAAACCAAATGTTATTCCCGCCACTGCTTTTTTAAAAACATTTTTATTCATAATTGTTTTTTTCGCCAGAGACGAGTTCGCCTGTGGCTAAAATTATTAATTGTTAATTATTAATTTGTTAAATTTAAAATTGGCCGCTTAAAAATTTTTGAATAACGCTCGTCAACCCCGTGGCTACCAGCAAAATCACAATTCCGATTATAGCATACCATAACATTTGCCGCGCCTTCGTCACTCTTTCCTTATTGCCCCCGCTTGTCATAAAAATAATTGCCGCCCAGAGAATTACGATTGTGGCGATAATGGTTCCGATTTCCAAAAGCCACACGGCAATCCTGTTAATTAAAGTGGGGATATCGCTTCCGGCGCTTCCCAGAGGATTTAGAAGCGTTATATCCGCCGACGCCGCGCCAGCACTTAACAATATAACAAAAAATAACGAAAAAATCAAAAAAGTTTTTATTTTCATAATTTATATTATATCATGTGGGATTTATTTCACAAATTTGGAAATTTTACATCCCAATGAGTGCCCTCTTTCGCATATATCGTTCCGTTCGGTGTCTGGTATTGCAAAGCGCCATCGCTTCTTACACCTATATAGGTGGAGTGATTCTGAATATATTGGTCCAGCGCCGGATTTAAACCCAAATCTAACTTGTTTCTGCTGGAATGACCTGCCGCTCCCGCGGCGTGTCCGAGCTCCGTTCCTCCGGTAATCGTAAAATTGCAATTGCATTGGTTTTTTAATTGAATCGCCTGCGCTATTGTTGAAGCGCTTATGCCGTCAAGCGAAGTGCAACCGCCCGAAACGTCTTGATATCTGACGCCTGTCGGACAAGCGCTTTTATTAATCGTGATACCCGAATTTTGAAGCGTGCTTCTCGCTTCCTGTTCGGTCAGCGTTCCTTCCGGACCTGCGGTTCCTTCAGTGCCACCGCCGCCGAATTTTCCTTCGCCGGCGCCGGGCGGCTGGCTGACAGGCGGCTGAACAACGGGCGGCGGAGCGACTTCGCACACAACCCGATTCCAAGGCCAAGGGAAAACGCTTTTATCAACGGCAAAGTTCAAAACCGTGTTTAAAACCAGCCATGAACCCAAAACCCAAAAAATGCCCAAAACCAAAAGCCGCAGTTTTTCTTTGGCGTCAGTGATTTTTGCCGGCGAACCGCCGGACAATAAAAAAATAAAAGCGATGTAAATCGCCATGAGCGTCGCCAAAGGCGCGAAAATAAAAAGCATAAAATTAATGATGTTTTGAGCCAAGGCGAAAAAATCGCAAACCGTGCAAGCATGGGGCGCGTAGCTCGTTCCGCAAGGCACGAGGCCTTTTAAAAAATCAAGGTTCATTGTTTTCTCATTAATGATGAAACTCGAGCGGCGGCGTCGGCAATCGCATCGGCCGGTTTGGCGCCTCCCGACACAACAGCATTGATCATACTTTTAAATATGCCGTCAATCGCCGGCGGATCGACTTGATACCAATTCGCGGCCGATAAAATCGATTCGGCAAAAATTCCGATGTCGGGCAACGATTGTTCTTCGCTTAAAACATCGCGCCGCGAAGCCGGCCTTGAAACTGTGTTTGAAAAATATTTATTCATGTCTTTTCCGGTCAAATAAATTAAAAAATTCCACGCCGCTGAAGAGTTTTTCGACGCGGAAGAAACGCTGTATCCCCAAAAATCGGCGTAATTGACAAATTTGGACGCGTTGGCAAGCTGGGGAACCGGGGCGACGCCCAGGCGCAAATTCGGCGCCCGTTGTTTTAAGCGCGGCATATTTACGGCATAATCCAACATAATCGCCGTTTGGCCGGAAGCGAAAGCGTCGAAAGAATTCTGAAAATTATTATTCCAGGCATAGGCGGTGGAAAGAGGATTGGCAAAATCGGTATAAAATCGCAAAGCCGATTCGCCGGGATTATACCTCGATCCGTCAACGGCAACCAGCCGATCAAAAGCCGCTTCCCTGCCGTCGTCGCTTATCATTTTTGCGCCGGCCTGGAGCATTAATAAACTTAAAATGTCCGAAGCGTTATTAACATTATCGGCCGCGCCGATAGCGGCGCCGGATTTAGTCAAATTTCCGAATTTGTCTTTCGCCGATAATTTTTTAACAACCTTGATAAAGTCGTCCCAATTTTTCGGCGGCGCGGCGATACCGGCGGCGTTGAACAAATCCTTATTGTAAAACATCGCCAAAACATCGGTCCACACCGGCAAGGCGTAAATTTTATTTTGCGAAACAAAATCGGCGGTGGCGACATCGGGAAAAGTTTCCTGAAAATTCCTCATATTCATCAGCGTTTCCGGAAGCGGAGAAATTTTATTGCCGTGTTTCGGAAGCCATGAAGAATGAAACATTATAATATCCGGCGCCTTGCCCGAAGCCAAAGCCTCAACCAAATCCCGTTCGTAAGTGTCGGGATTTTTTTGGACGTAATTGAAAAAAACATTGGGATTGGCTTTTCTGTAAGCGTCGAAAATCGGCTGCCAAACGGCCGAACCGTCAAAAAGCCCCCAAAATTCAAGCGTTATCTGCGATGGGGTTGCCGGCCGCGAACCGGGCAACACGCCCAAAAAAATCAATGACAAAAGAAGAAAAATAAAAATAACGATGCCGGCGATAATCAGCGTTCCGCGGGTAATTTGATGTGCTCCTATGTTCATTTGTTCATTGATGTTTAAATTTCAATTTTCAATTCTCAATTTTCAATTTTCAAACAATGATTCAATGTTTTAATTATTAAGCGTTTAAAACACTGGTTTATTGGAAATTGTTTAGAAATCAGAAATTGAAAATTTTATTTTTTAAAAATATAACCAAAATGATGCGTGCCGGCGTCAATTTGTTTCGCGTCGCCAAAGCCGCTCGCGATAACAAGCTGTTTTAATTCTTCTTCCGAAAGTCGCGCGCCTTTTTGCGGACCGAGGCTAATATACGGTTTCCATTCAATAACCGCCAATATTCCGTCTTTTTTTAAAACGCGATTCGCTTCATTTATCAGCGCGGACTTGTTTTGAACCTGAAACAAGACATTGGCGACAAAAACAACGTCGCAACTTTCATTTTCAAGCGATGAACCCCGCGGCTTATCCAAATCTCCCTGCGCTAATTTTATATTAAACAAGCCTTCAAGCTTAGCTCTGGAACGCACCGCTTCCAGCGCCTGCGGCAAAACATCTATGGCGTAAACTTGGCCGGACAAACCGACTCTCTTTGCAAAAGCAATGGAAAAAAAACCGTGCCCGGCGCCAAAATCGGCAACCGTCATATTAGGCTTTATATCAAGCTGATCAACAATTTTATCGATGTTTATAAAACCCCGATCTTCCATTCCATAATTCTACAATAAAACAGCCAAACAAACTATCCACAGACAATTAAACAAACAAGGCGGCGAGGGCGAGGGTTAAGGTGGAAAGTAATTTGATTAAAACATGAAGCGAGGGGCCGGCGGTGTCTTTGAACGGATCGCCAACGGTGTCGCCGGTCACGGCCGCCTGATGGGCTGGGGATTTTTTGCCGCCTAAATTGCCGGCTTCAATCCATTTTTTGGCGTTGTCCCAAGCGCCGCCGGCATTGTTCATAAATGTCGCCATTAAAATGCCGGCAATGGTGCCGACCATAATCAATCCGGCTACGGCTTCCGCCCTTAACGTAAGGCCAACGGCAATCGGAACGGCAACGGCCAAAATTCCCGGCAAAATCATTTGTTTCAAAGCGGCGCCGGTGGTAATGCCAACCGCTTTTGAGTAGTCGGGTTTTTCGGAACCGGCCATGATGCCCGGATTTTCTTTAAACTGCCTCCTCACTTCGTTAATTATGGCGTAAGCCGCTTTCCCGACGGCGCGAATCGCCAAAGATGAAAAAATAAAAACCAAAGCCGCGCCTAAAAGCGCCCCTATAAAAACTTCTACTTTCGCCAAGTCAACCGCCTGGAGATGGGTTTCTTCCAAATAAGCCAAAAAAAGAAGAAAAGTCGCCAAAGCGGCCGAACCGATGGCATAGCCTTTGGTGAGCGCTTTGGTGGTGTTGCCGGCTGAATCCAGTTTATCCATCACGTCTCGCATGTGGCCGGATTCGCCCGCCATTTCGGCAATGCCGGCGCCATTGTCAACAATGGGGCCGAATGTGTCCATCGCCAAAATATACGCCGCGGTGGCAAGCATTCCCATTGTGGCAACCGCCGTGCCATAGAGTCCGCCGCCAGGAATCCCCGAAAGCGACCCGAATTTATATGAAGATAAAAGCGCGAAAGAAATGGCGATAACCGTGAATCCGGTTGATTCGAGGCCGACGGCATATCCGGTGATAATATTTGTGGCGTGGCCGGTCTGGCTCGCTTCGGCTATTTCTCTCACCGGCCGAAATCTCGCTTCGGTGTAATATTGGGTGATATAAACGAAAATAAGGCTGGTTAAAATTCCTACCAAGCCGGCCCAGAAAAACCACATATTTCCGAGCATTTTTTGGGTGATGAAATAAAACGCCAAAGCCGCCAATCCGGAAGTGATAAAATAACCTTTATTTAAAGCTTTCATCGGATTGTCATTTTCTTTGGCTCTGGCAAACAAAACGCCGATAATGGCGGCCAAAAGCCCAAATGCTCTTAATACCAGCGGAAACATAATTCCGGAAATCCCGAAATACGGAAAAAGCGCCACGCCTAAAATCATCGCGCCCACGTTTTCCGCCGCCGTCGACTGGAAAAGATCGGCGCCGCGGCCGGCGCAATCGCCGACATTATCGCCGACCAAATCGGCAATCACCGCCGGATTTCTCGGATCGTCTTCCGGAATACCGGCTTCGATTTTACCGACCAAGTCGGCGCCGACGTCCGCCGCTTTCGTGTAAATTCCGCCGCCAAGCTGGGCGAAAAGCGCCACCAGCGAAGCGCCAAATCCGTAGCCGACGATTAAAGAGGGAATTTTTATCGCCTCATAACCGAAAAGCCTGTAAATGCCGAAAAGACCGGCGATGCCGATCAAGCTTAAAGCCACGATTGTCAGTCCTGAAACCGCTCCGCCGCGCAAAGCCACAGTTAAAGCTTCATTAAAGCTTCTCTTGGCGGCCGCGGCCGATCGCGAATTGGCGCGAACCGCGATAGCCATGCCGATGATTCCCGAAACCGCCGAAGATGCGGCGCCAAAAATAAATGCCAACGCCATTTGCCAGCCAAGCATTGGTTTGTTGAATAGATAATAAGCGGCCCAAAGGCTCAAAGCCGCGATAACGCTTATCAACCCGATAGCGCGATACTGCCGGTTAATGAAGGCGCCGGCGCCTTCGCGAATGGCATCGCTAACGCGTCTCATTTCATCCGTCCCTTGATCTTTTTTCATTATCCAATAAATGAAATACGCCGCGAAAACCAAAGCGATGAACGGAAAGAACAAAGAAATAAAAAGAGAATTAAACATAGCGCGATAATGTTAATTACATTGATTTTAAATTTTTACTCAAAGTCTTTCGGTTTTAAGTCTTCCTCGATTTCTTTTTCGGCCGACGGTTCGGTTTCGTATCCCGCCTGCGACAATTCCGATTCGGAAAGCCCTTCGGCCTCGTCTTTTTCTTTCGCTTCGGCGGCAAGCTCTTCTTCCGCCGCTTCAGCCGCCTTTTCAACAACTTTTTCCTCTTCCCGAGTTTCTTTATTAATTTCTTCCGCCGACTCCGGCTCGCCTTCCGCGGCAATTTCTTCGCTTTCCGCTTCTTTTCGGCCTAGCAAATCGCCCGCCGATTTGAAAATTTTCTCCGCGGTTTTTTCTCCGATTCCCTCGATTCCCTTAATTTCTTCAATCGAAGAATTTAAAATATCTTGAGGAGTGTTAAAACCGGCGCCGCGCAAAGCCGCGGCGGTTTTTTCACCGACGCCTTCCAAATCTTCCAAACTTTTGCTTTCTTTTAGCGCGCCCATTGCGATGGCGGCGCCGGCCACGTCGATTTTCCAGCCGGTAAGCTTGGCGGCCAAACGAACGTTCTGGCCGGCCTTGCCAATCGCCAAAGACAACTGGTCTTCCGGAACGAAAACTTTCGCCGCATGCCGATTCGGCATAATTTCAATTTTCATAACTTTGGCCGGCGACATTGCGTTGGAAACGAAAATTTCCGGATCTTCCGACCACTCGATTATGTCTACTTTTTCGCCGCTGATTTCCGAAATAACCGCGGACACGCGAGTGCCTTTTTGGCCGACGCAGGAACCGATCGGATCAATGCCTTCTTCATTCGACGCCACGGCGATTTTCGTGCGGCTTCCGGCTTCGCGCGCGATTGATTTTATTTCAACCGTTCCGGCGCCGATTTCCGGCACTTCAAGCTCAAAAAGCCTCGAAATCATTTTCGGATGAGAGCGCGACAAAACTATGCCCGGCCCTCTCGGGTCGGAATTAACCGCTAAAATATAAAATTTCATTCTGGAGCCGACGTAATATTTTTCGCCGAACACCTGCTCCTCTTTTGGAAAAACGGCTACGGTTTTTCCCAAATCTATAAAAATATTGTAAGGCTCGATTCTCTGCACGAGGCCGCTGATAAGCTCGCCTTCCTTGTCTTTATATTCATTCCAAACCGCTTCTCTTTCCGCCTCGCGAATTCGCTGGATAATAACTTGTTTGGCCGTTTGGGCGGCAATACGGCCGAAATCTTCATGAGTTTCAAGCGGAAATTCAAGCTCGTCGCCAACCGCAACGCCTTTTTTTATTTCTTCGGCGTCATCGAGCATAATATGCCGCTCGGCGTTAAATTTTATTTTTTTCTCGCCTTCCTCGCCCTCCGCGGTTTTAGCGAGGGGCAATTCCCCGCCTTCCTCTTCCTCGCCTTCCGGTTTCAACATCGACTGGTCAACGACAATTTTAACCTGGGAAAACTTCGCGTCTCCCGTTTTCGGATCAAATTTAGCCTTAACGATTTGGCCTTTTTCGCCGTATTCTTTTTTATAAGCCGCGGCCAGAGCGATTTCTATGGTTTCAAGCACTTTTTCCGGAGATATGCCTTTTTCCTCGGAAATTTGGCTTAAAGCCGAAGCGAATTGTTTTAAATCCATAATTTATAAATTTCTAAATCCTAATTTCTAATTTCTAAAAATACGGAATTTTTATTAATAAAGTCCGCGCGCCGGCGGACTCAAAAAGTCATGTCTGAATTATCTTTATCAGTTTATACCGTAAAAAAATATTTGTCAACTTCGAATTTGCGCGCCCATCCGGCGTTTTCCGGAAAGAAAATTTTTTCTTTACCAACGATTCTAATTTGTGAATCTTACTCGTTGTCTTCCGTCTTGGTGGTATTTTGATCGCCCTGATTTGAGGAACTTGAATTTTGAGAATTATCTTTCTTGTTATCTTTTTCTTCTGCCTCCGGCTGTTTTGCGGCCTCCTTTGGTTCTTCAACCTCTTCCGGCTCATCAGCCTCCTTTGCTTCCTCCGCCTCTATTGCCTCTTGTTCTTCTTTCTGCTCAAGTTCTTCTTTTTTCTGGTCAGCTTCACTCATCTCTTTTTCTATGTTTTTTTGTTCGTTTTGAAGAGAATTTTCAAGCTGATCCTTTTTCTGTCCAAGCGCGTCAATCTGCCCGTCAATGTCATTGAGTTGCGCTTCCAATACTGCTATCTGCGCGGTGTCTCCGACGCGGCGCGCCTCTTTAAGAAGATTGGTTTTGATTTCTTTGCGCTGGGCTTTGAGTTGCGCTTTGGCGTCTTTGAAAGTTTGTTCCAAAAGTTTGTCCCTTGCGTCAAATTCATCATTGAGTGTCTTGGCAAGGGCGGCAACATCTTTGCCGGATGTTTTTTCTTCACTCACAATCTTCAAGGAAATAGAAAGAGCTTTCTGGAGTCAAACCGGCCGAAGGAAGCGCGGCTTGTCCGCTCTGGGCAAACGCCACGCTGCCCGTTAACACAAACAAACCCATCGCTACCGCAATAAATGTTTTTTTCATAAAATTGTTCATTGAAATAATAATCATGTTCACATGATAACATAAACACGACTATATTTCATGCTATCCCATTATTTTAAAATAATTACATACGCCTTCCCGTCAGTGAAAAATTGATCTCCGGAAAAATTTGTGCCAAGCGTCGGCTCTACAAATTTTTCTTTCGTAAAACTCGATATGGCGCCGGCGTTTTCTAAATCGGAAAACAAAATTTCTCTTTCCGTATCGATATCGGGTTTTATAGTGTGCGTAATGAGCCACTTTACGCCAATGTCTTGGCTCGCCGTTCCGACATAAACACGATTGCCGTTTTTGGTTTCAAATTGCGCGCGCCAAAATCTCGCATGATGCCGCTCGCGCGCGCTTTGCGCTTCGGTCGGTTTTTCAAAACCGAAATCGTGAACCCTGGCATCCCAAAATGAAGGCGTCATCGGCGCAGTCGGATAATTTTCGTTTGATATTGCGGACTTTGCAAGCTTCGCCACGGAAATAAAAGTTGCCGTGTCGGCCCGATACCAACCGGCTTTTCGCATGGCGTCTATAAGCAGTTGGTCATTTTTGGCAATGACAATAAAACTTAAAGGCTCTTGTCGTTCACCAAACAACGTTTCAGTAAAGCGAGAAATTTCTTTATCTCCGAATATATCCAACGCATCGGCGGCTACAATCACACCCGGCTTTTCTTGGCGCGCGACAGGCGGATTGTAACGGAGGGCAAAATTCACATAAAAAGCGAGCTCCGCAAGAATAAAAATTAAAACGGCAATCTTGGTTTTTTGTGTCGAAGTGAATAATAGTAATGGTTTGCGATGCCGCAACCATTCCGAAACAGTAATTCCTATGAGAAGCCAAAGCGCGCCCAAAAGATAGCCGCCCCACACATCGCTCAAAAAATGAACGCCGAGATATATACGGCTCAAGCCGATTGCCAAAATCAATATGATGCCGAAAAATAGAACATTGACTTTATACTTCCATTTTTTAATGTGCCGGAACAAGATGTATATGAGAAAACCGTAAAACGCGACGGCTATCGTTGAATGTCCTGACGGAAAAGAGAAAGTGTCTTCAATATACAACGAGGCATCGGGTCGCGGACGGTGAAATGCCAGTTTTCCGAGAGAATTAAAAAGCTCGCTTCCGGCAAGCGTCACCCAAAGCGGAAGCAGATATATTCTTTTCTTCCATAACCAAAGAATGACAGAAAGAACAATTGCCGAACTTACGACTATCTGCCATTTCGCAAGCAATGTTATCCAAGTGAAAATTTTTACAAGCTCGGCGTCGCGAAAGGTAAATAAAAGATTTGCCACTCGCATATCCACCGCGATAATAACATCAGAGGTAAGGATATCTTCAATAACGCCGAGAAAAAGAAACAACACGTATACAAAAGCTACGCTAAGAAACGTGAGCGGCAGACCGGAGAATCTACCCCTATTTAATCTCTGGCTGGTGAACTTGAAAAATACCGGGTGTTTTTCAACAAAATGTTTTACGTCAGGATTGGCAACAACAGCTTCCTTAATGGATAAAGATATCGATTTTAGAAAAGCGAAAAATGGCGGTATGTATTTTGTAAGAATGCGGATGATGATGAGAGACGCAACAATTGCTAAGATAAAAATTCCTGCTCGGCTCGACCAGATTTCAATTGTTTTTAATGCGCCGCCGAAGAAATAGCCAAGGAGCAGAAAAGAAACAGCCCAAAGAATTCCGCTCGCGACGTTCCAAAACAAGAAGACCTTTTTGTCCATTCGGAAGAGTCCCGCGACAAACGGAATAATGGATCTAAGCGGACCTATAAATCTGCCCAGAAATATGCTTTTGTTGCCGTGCTTCCTGAAAAAATTCTCGCCTTTTTCCAAATGGCTCAATTTAAGTATTTTGTTTTCTTGGCGAAAAAGTTTTGTTCCTTTTGTTCCCAAGTAATAACTTATGCCGTCCCCGAGTATCGCGCCGATGGCGGAAAACCAAATCAAATCCCCGATGTCGAGATACCCTTGCGCCGAGAAAAATCCAAAAAGCCCGACAATAATAGCGCCGGGGACGATTAAACCTAAAAACGGAAATGACTCCGCTAAAGAAATAAATAAAATTAGCAAATATCCAAATACTCCCAGGTGTTGGATTGTTTGCAAAAAATGATTTAAAAATTCCATAATTATTTTTAAACAGTTCCCCTATCGGGGAAGATTATGGGATTTCACGGCGAAAACAAAAGCGGATTTTGCCTTGCGGAGCGCGGCGTACTCGCCGCGCGGAGCAGTCATTTCCGACAAAGTAAGTTTTGGTGCAGTATTCTTGAATTAGTCCGAACGCATTTCGCCGCCGCAGGCGGCGAGGAAGTCCCCCCGCGAAAATACAGAAAGGCGGCTCCGCCGCACCGATAACAATTTCCAATTTTTCTTTGGCGGCATTTAAGAAATTTGGATTATTCCCTCTTGCGTTTGGAAAAAAGTTTTCCCAAACGCACTGAAATAAAAGCCGCAAGAGTTGTTATCACTACTGCATATGAAATTTCTTCCAACAAAGTTCCTTTGCCACCGAATAGGTTTTCAAAAATATGCCTTAGTGCTTCGTCCCACGCGAGAGCGGCGATTAAACCTAAAGCGGCAATTACCAAAGTTATGATTCTTTCAAAAACATCGGAATGAATATGACGAAGCTCATGCTTTTCCAAAAACTTTTCCATTTCCGAAATTTCAAATTTTTCCTTAGGAGGCTCCATATGAAAAATATTATCACAATTTCAATGTTATTACAAATGAAAAGGGGCCAACGCGAACGCTGGACCCCTTCTGGTGCGCGGGAGAGGACTCGAACCTCCACGCCCTTACGGGCACCAGCACCTCAAGCTGGCCTGGCTACCAATTACAGCACCCGCGCATAAATTTTCTATAATTTTTTATCCTCTATTTTAAAAGCTTTTTCTATTTTCAAGCGCTTTCGAAATAAACAAATAACTTTATTATTGTAATACATCCTTGGCAATAATTTCAACGATTCTGCCTTCGCATATCTTAATTGATAAACGGAACTGGCGCCACCCTTAGCGATATGCCCTCCGATATTTAAGAGTTTCTGTATTTCATTTCTAAGCCACTCTATATGTTTCTTGCTGGCAGAAACAAATGTAGTATAAAACATGTAGCTTGATTTCCAACGTGGATCCCAATACGAATAAAAACTACCATCGCCATCAAAATGCCCTCTCAAAAAATCAAAGAAATATTTATTTGGAATTTTAATACTTGTTATAATCTTTGATTTTTTTGGCATAAAACCAATATCTAATAAGAATTTATAAAAATTAACATCTCCAAATTGAATATGTGGCAATTTTTTTCCAGTAAATCCCGATGTTTTGTAACCAATTTTTACACAAATATCGAGACACTTCATAAAATTCTCCAATTGCTCCATATCTTTAGATGTAAAATCAAAATGTCTGCCATCGATAGACAGATTACCGTCTGTAGCCAAAAGTCCTAAAGCATACGCGAATTCTGGAGACCATTTAATTTTTACTTTACTTAGCGACCTCATTAATTATATTATATCTCAAGTTAATAGCGTATGCCAAATACTGCGAAACAAAAATCGGCTTTAAAGCCGATTTTTATTACTCTGTTGCCGGAACTTCCGGGGTTGCTTCTTGTTCTTGTTCAATAACTTCGGATGCCGCTTCCTTCTGTTTTGTTTCAACAACCGGCGCCGCGATTTCGGCGAGCTCCACTTGCTTCATTCTCGCTTTTTTGCCGATGCGGCCGCGCAAATAGTAAAGCTTGGCACGGCGCACTTTCGCTTGCGATAAAATTTCGATTTTTTCGATGGTCGGAGCATGAAAGGGAAAAATTCTTTCAACGCCCACGCCGCTTGAAATTTTCCGAACGGTAAAATCGCCGGTTTTTCCGCGGCCATGCTTTGCGGCAATAACCACTCCTTCAAACGCCTGAAGCCGCTCTTTATCGCCTTCTTTTACCTTTTGCCAAACACGCGCCTTCATTCCGGATCTTATTTCCGGAATGTCGTTTCTCAAATTATTTTTATCAAATGTTTTTATTTTATCGGTCATAAATTTAACTCGCCCATTATGCCACTATTTTTCCAATTTCGTCAACACTCGCTTTAAATCTTCCGGCAAATCCGCCTCGAAAGCAAGCGAGCGCCCGGCCAAAAAAAATCGCAAATAAAACGCATGGAGAAACTGGCGAACTAAGCCTTCCGGGCTTTTTTTGCCTTTGCCGTAAACTTTATCCCCCGCCACGGGGTGGCCGAGCGACGCCATATGCACCCTTATCTGGTGCATTCTGCCCGTTTTCGGGTAAACCTCGACCAAAGAATAATCCTTGAATTTTTCAACGACTTTATATTCCGTAATCGCCAACTTGCCTTTTATTTTCCCGCTTTTTTGCTTTTCCGGCCGCGCCACTATTCTTTTTCTGAAATCCTTCGGCGACCTTATAATTTCGGAAATTATTTCTCCCTCTTCCTTTTTGAGATGGCCCCAAACCAAAGCTAAATATTTTTTAACGACAAGCTTTTCCTGCCATTCTCTTTTTAAAAATTCGAAAGTTTTCTGGTTTCTGGCAACAACCATAATTCCCGAAGTGTCTTTATCGAGGCGGTGAACAATGCCCGGGCGAATCGGATCTTCGCCGACATTTTTTATTTCCGGATATTTCGCTATCAATGCGTTAACCAAAGTCCCTTGCGGCTCATTGGCGGACGGATGAACCGAAATCCCCGCCTGCTTGTTTAAAACGACAACATTTTCGTCTTCATAAACAACATTGAGCGGAATATTGAAATCCGGTTCTAATTTAAGTTCGTTCATATTTGTGCGCCCATGAAGGATCGAACTTCAGGCCTTTCGCATGTCAAGCGAACGCTCTACCACTGAGCTATGGGCGCATATAATTGTTTTCCAACACTTTATTAAAAACATTTCAGCCAAAATGTTCCATAATGATCGGCCGAGATGGATTCGAACCATCGACTCCGCGATTATAAGTCGCGTGCTCTAACCGCTGAGCTATCGGCCGTAATAATCGCTCACGGCTTTAAGCACCATCATGATTTTTTCCGTCAACTTAGTATCAATAACTTTGACATTGCATGTCCCATGGCCAAACGTTCCCTTATAATTTATGGACTTCAGGCTAGTTTTTTTGATATAAGGCTTCCTAAATTGACTTAGAGGAATTTTAGTCAATTCGGACCAAAATAGCAATTCTTTATCAATATCCATATCATTATAAAGATGCGCCAGAATTTTTATTTTGTTTTTAGGAACTTTTAATATCTTAACAAACCAATACAATGAAAACTTAATAACTTTCGGATCGGTATTGGATATGGTTAATTCGCCTTTGGTAGCTTTTGTGCCTTCTCCCCAATAAAGAAAAATGCCCGTTAAAAATAATTCTCTATTTGAAAGCGGCAACTATTTTTTCTTTTCTTCGCGATAAATTTTATCCAGTCTTGATTGCCGTTTTCTCATCATTGTTTTCCGAAAATTCTCTATTCTTTGCTCGCTCAACGCCTGTAAAGACCTGATTCTTTCTTTCGACAATGGATAATCTTTAAGCCAATTACTAAGGGTGCTTTTACTGACGCTTACAGCGCTTTTTATCTGGCTGTAACTTTTACCTTCTTTGCGCAAAGATAGTGCTTTATTTTTTTCTGCCAATTTAACCATTTGTTTATCATTTTGAATTATAAATCAAAAGATTACTGTTTAATGGTTCTATTTTATCTGAAATAAAAACAAAACACCAACGATACCGCTTGTGTTTTGTTTTTATAATAATACTTTCGCTTACGCGGCGACCATTATCGCCTCGAATTCGTCGCGCTCGATTGTTTCTTTTTCAATCAAAAGCTCGGCGATTTCTTTGAGTTTTTTGCGGCGCTGGGTGATGATTTTTTTCGCCGTGTCGTAAGCGACGGCAAGAAAATTCGCAATTTCTTTATCAATAATCTGGGCGACGGATTCGGAATAATTTTTTTCAACGCCGAGTTCGCGGCCCAAAAACACCATCTCATCTTTATCCCCAAAAGATACCGGGCCGATTTTTTCGGACATTCCATATTCCGTAACAAGCCGCCTTGCCAAATCCGTGGCTTTTCTCAAATCATCGGAAGCGCCGGTGGTGATTTCCTTGAAAACAAGTTTTTCCGCCGCGTAACCGCCCATTAAAACCGCGAGCTCGGCCAAAAATTCACTCTTGGAATGAAGATGTTTGTCCTCGATGGGAAGTTTCATCGTATAGCCCGCCGCCCGGCCGCGGGAAACAACGGAAATTTTATGGACCGGATCCGAATGAGGCAACACTCCGGCAATTAAAGCGTGCCCAGCCTCGTGGTAAGACGCGATTTCTTTTTCTTTTTTGGACAAAATGTGGCTTCTTCTTTCCGGTCCGAGCAAAACTTTTTCGATTGAATGATAAATAGTCTCTTGATCGATGATTTTCTTGTTTTGGCGGGCGGTCAAAATCGCCGCTTCATTTATAACATTGGCCAAATCGGCGCCGGAAAATCCCGGAGTTCTTTCGGCAATTCTTCTCAAATCAACCTCCGGCGCGAGCGGCTTGTCGAGAGAATGGATTTTCAAAATCGCCTCGCGATCGTTGATGTCGGGAATGTCAACCACAATCTGCCGGTCGAAACGGCCGGGCCTTAAAAGAGCCGGATCCAAAATGTCGGGCCGGTTGGTTGCGGCAACTAAAATAATGTTGGTATCGCGATCAAAACCGTCCATTTCAACCAAAATCTGGTTGAGCGTCTGCTCGCGTTCGTCATGGCCGCCGCCGAGCCCGGCGCCGCGCTGGCGGCCAACCGCGTCGATTTCGTCAATAAAAATAATCGAAGGCGCGAATTTTTTAGCCAAATTAAACAAATCGCGAACGCGGGAAGCGCCGACGCCGACGAACATTTCAACGAATTCCGAACCGGAAATATAAAAGAAAGGCACATTGGCTTCGCCGGCAATCGCCCGCGCCAGAAGCGTTTTGCCCGTGCCGGGAGAACCGACGAGAAGCACGCCGCGCGGAATCCGGGCGCCTATATTTAAAAACTTTTTGGGATTTCGCAAAAAATCAACGACTTCAACAAGCTCTTCCTTGGCTTCATTCGCGCCGGCGACATCGGAAAGCATTATTTTTTTCTTGCCGTTAAACGGGCCGAAAAGACGCGCCTGGGACTTGCCAAAGCCGAACATCGAGCCGTTGGCGCGATTTGCTTGCCGCGTCATATACCAAATCAGAAAACCCACCAGGAGAAAAGGCAAAATGACGGGAAGAACCGCACCAATCCAAAAACCGGCTCCGACATTTTTTTCCACCTGAAGATTAACGGCGCCCAATTTGGCTTCATCCACCCCATAGTTTTTTAATGTTTCGGTAAGCGAACTTTCAACTTCTTTTTTCGCCGAATAAACGCTGTTGTCTTTCAAAGTTATTTCCAAATCGCTGTCTTTGACGATTATTTTCGAAACTTCGCCGTTGTTTATTTTGGAAACCAATTCGGAAAGAGCGATGGTTTTTTGCTTGTCAAAAGCCGAATTGAAATAAGCGAAAACAAGAGCGACCAAAAGCAAGGCGCCGAGGGCGATAAAAATCTGGTTTATAAATTTTTTGTAATTAAATTTTCCTATTTTCATAGTGTTTTATTTTTTTCAATAATCTTAATCCGATTTAGAATTCTATCATAAAAAATAGCCCACGGCAACGGTTTTAAAAAAACCGCCGCCGCGAGCCAAAAACCCAATCAGGTTATCGCACCTCGGCTATTCCGCGACGCAATACCGAGTGCAAAATCCGGCACAGCCGGAATGCGTCGTCAGACAACCGCTCCCCCGCCCAAAATCTTTCTTTCTTGAGCGATTTTAAATAAATAAATGTTTTGGCGGCCATAATTTCAGCCACAATTTTTGAAAAGTGGCCGGTTGCGGCCGCAACCCTGACAATTCTGCCGTCGCTCTCCGCAAGCAGAGCGCCGCCGGCTAAAAACTTCTGGCCATCTACCGCGTCCGGAACATCCACAAAAATTTTTCCGGATTTGCCGTCAAACATCTCGATTATCGAGATGTTTGCTTTGGCTTTAAGAGATTTATTGGCGAGAATTTTTGCCACTTCCGCGGCAAATTCTCTTTTCCCGTTTACCTTGTAACGATCGCCATATACGGCAACCGTCGTTCCTTTTGCGTCGGCATCCGTTTGAGACAGGATGCCAAGCTGAAGAAGCCCGGGCAAACGCGAATTTTTTCCCCCGCCATTAATAGCCGCGATCACCGCCCGCTTATCGGCGGGCAATGTGAGGACCAACGCCATGGCATAAGCTTGCCGGGCGACGGATGCCAGCGCCTTCTCCTCGGAGAGGATGTGCGCGAGCACCTCGTCTTCCAAAGCCGCGAGTTCGCCGCCGCGAATATCCCGCTCCTCGATCGACGCTGTTTTAATCTCGCTGATGCGGGAAACGAGATCAATCATGTGTTCCGTTATATTGGCAACGTATTCTCTCGTTGCCTCCACGGCCTTGTCGATAGCCTCGCGTTTCCCTGCCGTGGTTGGAACTTTTTTCATCGGCGGCACGCGGAGAACCAAGTCTCCATTGCCGTTGCTGCCATCTTTCTCCTTCTGCTTCGCCGTCGATTTCTCAACGACGCTTATTTTTTCCGCCTTCTCAAAAGCTTCCTTAAAATTCGTCATGACAACCTCCTCAATCAGGCAAATTTAACTTTCAGCACCCCGGCCGGGCGCCAATCAGCATTTGCGGAGCCTCGCATATGGAGACTCGCCGCCCCTGAATTACTATTCTGGAACTATCGCTCCACGCCCATAATTCCAGATAAACAAACTCCTCCTCCTTTCCTGCTTGAATTTTTACATAAGCCGGAATAAACTGATCGTCTAAACCGGTGCCGGGAAACGCCAGCGTCAAGTAGCGGTCGCTCCGGCTATTCCATGAATCGAAGCCAAAGTGGCACGCTTCCCCATGCCTGGCAAACACCATCCAAAGCCTTGGTTTATTATCGGAATCGCTTTTCCTTGAAAAAACCAACCTTCGAAACAATGACTCCTTGTCATGCAACGGGGACTCAAAAAAAACTTTGGCCGCCCTGCCGGTTTTACAACAGCCGACAGTCTTTATCGCCGGTTCGCACACCCGCGCAACCGACTCTTTCGGCGATTTGTGGATCAAGCCGCTTTTTTTATAAAGCGGATTTAGATCCAAAACCGCGTCCCTCGGATACGTGAACTCCAGCCCGACCTTCAGGTCGGATCCAAACAACGGGTGGAATTTATTCCAGATTTTTTCCATACTTCCTCCTCCCGAATTTAACTATCGATTCTTAGAATCGATAGTTTTACTCACTTCATTCGCCTCCTTATTCAAAAAATTAAAGAACAACCCAAAAGGTTGTTCTTTATGTAATATAAAATTCAGATTTTGTCAAATCTTCGACAGACTCATTCGATGCTCTTCCGGAACGAAAGCCAGGATTTTAAATTGATATTTTTTTCCGACTTCCAAAGCTGTCGCCATTTTTTCATCCGAACCGAATTCAGAAATGTGGCAAAGCCCTTGCAGTGTTTCGTTTTTAGCGCCTGGTTGCGCCGGCAAATCGGCTGAAACGGGACAAGCCACTTCAACGAAAGCGCCGAAAGAATTGTATTTTTTAACAAAACCGTCGACAATCATTCCTTTTTCAAGGAAAGCCGAGGCTGTTTTCCACGGATCAATTTTGAGCCGTTTTAAAGACAGAGAAATCCGGTCGTTGGCAATATCGATAATTTGCGCCGACACTTTGTCGCCGACTTTCACAAAATCGGCGGGGTTTTCTATCAATTGCCAATCAAGCTCGGAAATATGAACCAAGCCTTCGAGCATTTCTTCGTCGGCGGGCCACTTAACGAAAGCGCCCCAATCGACTATGCCGGAAATTTCGCCGGCGACAACATCGCCGACCTGATGCCGGCCGATGGCTTTTTTCAAGTGCTCTTCCTCGGCCGCTTTTTCCGAAACTATCAATTTGTTTTCCCTCGGATCAAAATCCAAAACTCTCACATTGAACTCACGGTTAACAAACTTGGAAAGCTCTTCCAGAATTTTGTTCTTGTCGCCGCCCTCAACCCGCGGATAGTGCTCGCCGGACAACTGGGAAACCGGCAAAAAACCGGTAACGCCGCTGATTTCAACCATCAAGCCTCCGCGATTGACGCTCAAAATTTTCGCGCTGATTGTTTTATTGGTTTTTTTTAATTCCCGTATCAAATCCCAAGACCTTTGGCTTTGCGCTTCGGCCAGTGAAAGCTCCCGAAAGCCGTCTTCATTTTCAATTTCCAAAATTTTCACAAAAGCGACATCGCCGGCTTTCAAATTTTTAATCATAGACTGCGCGTTGGAAAATTCTATGCCATAAACAACGCCGACGCCCCACAATCCCAAATCAAAATACAAAGAACGGGCGCTTTTTTTCACAATCCGGCCTTCGATCACGTCGCCCGATTTAGGCATGCCGAAAGCCTCGGGCAATTTGACCGCCAAATTTTGCATGCTGTTGTTTATTTTCATTTGCGCTTCCATACTTTGACGATAATATCCGCAAAATGCGCCCTTGTCAAATGCCAATTCTTGAACAATTCGCGGAAACTTGTTATTTTAACAATATACAAATTATGACAATCAGCTGGTACGGAGAAGCATGCTTTCTTTTGGAAAGCGGCGGAATACGGATTTTAATCGAACCGCCTCAAAAAGAATCGGGAATCAATCCTCCTCGCCTGAAAAGCGATGTTTTAATTTATTCAAAATCCGGCCAAACGGCGGACACCGAAGCTTTTGTCATAGACGGTCCGGGAGAATATGAAATAAAAGGGGTAAGCGTTTTAGGCGTCGCCGACGGGAAAAACACCATATATAATATGGAAATCGACGATATTAAAATTTCTCATCTTGGTTTTTTAAGCGAGGATTTGGACAGCGAAAAAACAGCGTTAATCGGCGATCCGGACATTGTTTTGGTTCCGGTTGGCGGCAGTGGCGTTTTAGACGCGGAAACGGCAATGACAGTAATAAACAAAATCGGGCCGTCGATAGTTATTCCGATGCTTTACGACATTAAAGGATTGAAAATAAAACGGGCGCCGCTTTCGGCTTTTCTCAAAGAAAGCGAAGCCGACGGAACTTCGCAACCAAAACTCGCCATAAAAAAGAAAGATATAAATGAAAATGAGACGAAAATCGTGATTTTGGAAAAGGTATAATAAATAAAAGCGGCTTATGAAAATAAAAGTGAAAAAATAAAGTTATGACAAATAAAAGCGGAAAAAATTATTTTCTTGCGTGTTCGGTCGCCCAGCGGCGACCTCTCTGTCCGTCCTCGCCCCGACGCTCGCCTGCGGCGAGACCATGCCGTCGGGGCTGCGGAAGCTTCGAAAATAATGTTTTCCGCTTTTATTTTTTCAGCCATTTTTATTTCTTAAAATGAATAATTTCTTAAAAAATCTTCAAAACAAGCCCGAGCCGGTAAAAAAAATGATAATGTGGGCCGGCATTGCTGTTATAATAACCGTGATTTTCAGTTTTTGGCTTTTGAATTTCCCGTCGCAAATTCCCCAAAATCAAAATGATGAAGCCGCGGCGAATTTAAAACAGGAATTGCCCGGCGTGTGGCAAGCGCTCAAATCGCAAGTCGGCGAACTTAAAAATTTATGGCGGAAATAGGATACATAAAACAAAGAGAAATAAGCCGGGAAATGGAAGAGTCGTATTTGGATTACGCGATGTCGGTGATTGTTCAGCGCGCCTTGCCCGATGTTCGCGACGGCTTGAAGCCGGTTCACCGCCGGATTCTTTACGCCATGCACGATCTGGGATTGGGCCACACGGCAAAATTTCGAAAATCGGCGCTGGTGGTCGGCGAAGTGCTCGGCAAATACCACCCGCACGGCGACATTTCGGTTTACGACGCCCTGGCGCGCATGGCGCAGGACTTTTCCTTGAGATATCCCCTGATTAAAGGCCAGGGCAATTTTGGCAGTGTCGACGGCGATTCCCCGGCGGCTATGAGATACACGGAAGCCAAGCTGACCGCTTTGGCCGAAGAAAATTTAAAAGATATAGAAAAGGACACCGTTGATTTTATCGACAACTACGATGCCACTCGCAAAGAGCCGAAGGTTTTGCCCTCCGCCGTTCCCCAGCTTATCTTAAACGGCACGATGGGCATTGCCGTCGGCATGGCGACCAACATTCCGCCGCATAATTTGAACGAGATAATCGACGCCGCCTCCCATTTGGTAAAGCACCCTCGCGCCGCCACCGAAGATTTACTGGAATTCATTAAGGGGCCCGATTTTCCGACCGGCGGAATAATCTACAATAAAAAAGACATCGCCGCGGCTTACGCCACCGGCCGCGGACCGATTGTCATCAGGGGCAAAGCCGAAATCGTTGAAGATAAAAAGGGGCGGTTCCAGATAATCATCACGGAAATTCCTTATCAGGTAAATAAATCGACGCTTCTCGAAAAAATCGCCGAGCTGGTTTCCATAAAGAAAATCGAGGGTATTAGGGATTTGCGAGACGAATCCGATAAAGACGGAATGAGAATTGTTATTGAACTCAAAAGCGACGCCGCACCCCAAAAAATCCTCAACAACCTTTATAAATACACCGAACTCCAGCGCACTTTCCATTTGAATATGCTGGCTTTGGTTGACGGCATCCAGCCGCAGGTGCTTTCGCTTAAAGCCGTTTTGGAATATTACTTGAAACACCGCGAAGAAGTGGTGGTGCGCCGCACCAAATATGATCTGGCGAGAGCCGAAGAGCGCGCCCATATTTTGGAAGGCCTCAAAAAAGCGCTCGACCACATAGATGAAATAATAAAAACCATCAAAAAATCGGAAGACCGCGACGCCGCCCGCAAAAACCTGGTCGCCAAATTCAAATTCACCGAAATTCAGGCCAATGCCATTTTGGAAATGAAGCTCGCCACTCTGGCGAATCTTGAAAGGAAAAAAATAGAAAATGAATTGGAAGAAAAGAAAAAACTCATCAAAGAATTGACCTTGATTTTGAAGAGCCGCGACCGGGTGTTGGAAATAATCCACAAAGAACTTCAAGACGCTAAAACCAGATACGGCGACGAAAGGCGCACCAAATTGGTCGCCGGCGCTTTGGGGGAATTTAAAGAAGAAGACCTGGTGCCGCTTGAAGAAGCCGTAATCGTGTTAACCGATTCCGGATACATAAAAAGAATGAATCCCGCGGTCGTCAGGGCCCAGCACAGGGGCGGCAAGGGCGCAACCGGCATAAGCACCAAGGAAGAAGACGCCGTCACTCACTTTATTTCCTGCGAAACCCACGACAACGCGCTGTTTTTCACCGATGCCGGCCGAGTTTTTCAAACCAAAGTTTGGGAAATCCCCGAAGCGTCGCGCCAATCGCGCGGCAAAGCCGCCGTGAATTTTTTGGCGCTCGGAGCCGATGAAAAAATCGCCGCGATTCTTACCTACAACGAAAAACAGCTTAAAGAAAAGAACTCCGAAAAATATTTCGTGATGGCGACCAAAAACGGTTTGGTGAAGAAAACGCCCATCGCCGATTTTGAATCGGTGCGCCGCTCCGGCCTTATCGCCATAAAACTCAAAAAAGGCGACGCGCTCAAATGGGTGAAAGAATCATCGGGAGAAGACCAGATAATTTTTGTCACCTCGCAGGGACAGGCGATAAGATTTTCAGAAAAAGACGCGCGGCCGCTCGGCAGGGCGACGGCCGGAATGCACGGCATCCGCCTGCGCGCCGGCGATGAAGTGATGGGGATGGATGTCATTCCCGCGGCGATGGCAAAAGATCAAAACGCCAAATTTTTGGTGATTATGGAAAACGGATACGGAAAGAAAACATTCCTTAAATTTTACAAAAAACAAAATCGCGCCGGATCGGGTGTCAAAACCGCCAAAATCACTCCGAAAACGGGAAAAATAGTTTCGGCTTTCGCGATTCCGCCGGAAGCGACGGAAATAATCGCCATTTCCAAAAAAGGCGTGGTGATTCGCACCGACCTTGCTTCGATTTCCACCGTTTCGCGCGT
This sequence comes from Candidatus Azambacteria bacterium, assembly GCA_016213445.1. Classification (GTDB taxonomy): domain Bacteria; phylum Patescibacteriota; class Minisyncoccia; order UBA10092; family UBA10092; genus UBA10092. Next base: position 191,712 of record JACRAJ010000001.1, on the reverse strand, counting down.
CACCCAAGGCGTCCGCATCATGCGCGTCGAACCCGGAGACAAAGTCGTTTCCGCCACATTGCTTTAGCTATGATTCTCCCGAAAGAAGTAAAAAAAATAATAGCCGATTTGAACGAATCCGGATTTGAGGCATACGCCGTTGGCGGATGCGTCCGCGATTTCATTTTAAACCGCGAACCGTACGATTGGGACGTCGCCACCAACGCCAAGCCGGAAGAAATCCAGAAAATTTTCCGAAAAAGCGTTTATGAAAACAATTTCGGCACCGTGGCGGTGAACACCGAAAGTGAAAACGAGACACTGAAAATCGTTGAAATCACCACTTTCCGGGTTGAAGAAAAATACACCGACAAACGCCACCCCGACGCCGTTAAATTCGCTTCAAAACTTGAAGACGATTTGGCGCGCCGCGATTTTACAATCAACGCGATGGCGCTTGGAGTAACAAGCGGCAAGCGGCAAGCGGCAAGAATTAACAACATGTCGCATGTCGCAAATCACATGTCGTTGATTGATCCCTTCGGCGGGCAGAAAGACATCGCCGATAAAATAATCCGAACCGTGGGCAACGCGGATGAAAGATTCAACGAGGATGCTCTGCGCTTGATGCGGGCCGTTCGCTTCGCCGCGCAATTGAATTTTTCAATCGAAGAAAAAACCGCCGAAGCGATAAAGAAAAATTCCAACGACCTTGTCGCCATTTCCAAAGAAAGAATCCGCGATGAATTCGCCAAAATAATAATGGCTGAAAACGCCAAAACCGGAATCGAAATGCTGCGCGAATACGGTTTGTTAAAACATGTCCTTCCGGAACTCGACGAGGGATGGCAAGTCGGCCAGAACAAGCACCACATTTACACCGTTTGGGAACATAATCTTTTAGCTTTGGATTGGGCGGTGAAAAATAATTATAAACTGGAAAACCGCGTCGCCGCGCTTCTGCATGACATCGGCAAGCCCCGCACTAAACGGGGCGAAGGGCCGGATTCCACTTTCTACAATCATGAAGTTGTCGGCGCCAAAATGACCGCCAAAATTTTGGAACGGCTTAAATTTTCCAAAAAATTCATCGAAAAAGTTGTATTATTGGTTCGTTATCATTTGTTTTACTACAATGTTGAAGAAGTAAGCGAAAGCTCGGTGCGCCGACTGGTAAAAAATGTCGGTCCGGAAAATATCGACGACTTGCTTGAAGTGCGCATCGCCGACCGCAAGGGCTCGGGCGTGCCCAAGGCCGAGCCGTACAAACTCCGCCATCTTCGGGCGATTATTGAAAAAGTGTCGCGCGACCCGATTTCGGTAAAAATGTTAAAAATCAACGGCGATATTTTAATGAAAGAATTGAAACTCAAACCCGGCCCGAAAATCGGCCATATTTTAAACATCCTTCTCGATGAAATTATCGAAAATCCGAAAAACAATAAAAAAGATTATTTGCTGAAAAGAGCGGCTGAATTAAACGAAGAGCCGCTTGAAAAACTTGAAAAAATGCGCAAAATCGCGCAAACTAAAACGCAGGAAGCCGCCGAAGAAGAATTTCGCGGCATCAAAAGCAAATATCGCGTCAGCTAAACGGGCTGTGGTATAACGGCATTACGCACGCTTCGGGTGCGTGTAATCTGGGTTCAATTCCCAGCAGCCCGAATGGTAATTTGCGGCTTATAGCTTTTCATTAAAAGAGAATTTGAAACAACGCTAACCGACGAAAATGCCATGGCGGCGGCGGCAAGCGCCGGATTTAAAAGCCAACCGGTAAAGGGATATAAAATGCCCGCCGCGACGGGAATGCCGATAATATTGTAAAAGAAAGCCCAAAAAAGATTTTGCTTGATTTTATTTAAAGTGTATTTGCTTAAATCAATAGCGGCAACAACATCTCGCAAATCATCTTTAATTAAGACTATCTCTCCTGTTTCCATTGCTATATCGGTGCCCGAACCAAGCGCGATGCCCAAATCTGCCTGAGCCAAGGCCGGAGCGTCATTTATGCCGTCTCCCACCATCGCCACAGTATTTCCCTCGCTCTGCAATTTTTTAATCTCGGCTGATTTTTCTTGGGGCAACACTTCGGCTAAAACCTTGTCTATGCCGACTTGCCGGGCGATGGCCTGCCCAACCCTTTTATTGTCCCCGGTGATTATCGCGACTTTTTTTCCCATTTTGTGAAGCATTTCAACCGCTTCTTTTGAATAATCCTTGAGCATGTCAGCCACCGCGATAATGCCGACAATTTCTTTTTCCACGGCCAAAATCATTGCCGTTTTACCCTGATCTTCGAGAGCAATCATTTTTTCTTCTATTGCGTTCGGATCAATTTGATTGTCAGCCATTAATTTTCTTGTTCCGAAAAGTATTTTTTTATTTTCCAAATCGGCCGCGATGCCGTAGCCTGGTATGGCTTGAAAATTTTTTACTTCCGACAAATCGGTCTTTTCTTCTTTCGCCTTATTGACAATCGCTTGAGCCAAAGGATGTTCGGAATTTTTTTCCGCCGATGCCGCGATTTGCAAAACCAAATTTTCGCCGATATCGTTTTTAATCTTAACCACATCGGTGACATTCGGTTCGCCTTTGGTTAAAGTTCCGGTTTTATCAAAAATGACGATATCCAAATCGCGGGCTATTTCCAGAGCCTTGCCGTTTTTGATTAAAATGCCGTTTTTTGCCGCCAATCCCGCGCCCATCATCACGGCTGTCGGCGTCGCCAATCCCAACGCGCAAGGACAAGCAATAATCAAGACTGCCACAAAAACCGTTAAGGCGAAAGCCAAAGGCTGCCCCAATAAAAGCCAGATAATAAAAACAAAAATAGCAATGCCGATCACGAAAGGAACAAAATAAAAAGAAACTTTATCGGCCAAAAGCTGAATCGGCGCCTTGGAGCCCATCGCCTCTTCAACTATTTTTATAATCTGCGCGAGCATTGTATCCTTGCCGACCCGAGTCGCTGTAAATTTTAAAACGCCGGTCTTATTAATGGTCGCGCCGATTACCTCATCGTTTTTTTTCTTTTCCACCGGGATGCTTTCGCCGGTGATCGCTTTTTCATCAACGCCGGAATAGCCGTCGATAACAATGCCGTCTACCGGAATTTTCTCGCCGGGCCTAACCAAAATAATATCCCCGACTTTTACTTCGGAAATAAGAATTTTTATTTCTTCGTTGTTTTTTATAATCGTTGCTTCTTTGGGCTGGAGCCCGATCAATTTTTTAATTGCTTCGCTTGTCCTTCCCTTGGTTATCGCTTCCAGATACTTTCCCAAAGAAATAAAGACCAAAATCAAAGCCGCGCTTTCATAATAAAGATGCGCTTCAATCTTTGCGCCCGAAAATGTTAAAATGGACACGGTTAGGCTGTAAAAATAAGCGACGGCCGTGCCAATAAAGATAAGGGAATCCATATCGGGCGCCAAACGCAACAAGTTTTTAAAACCGGAAGTCCAAATATTAAAACAAGAAACGATGACGGCCGACGCCAGCGCAAACTGAATAACGGTTCCGTAATTTTCAAAAATTATCGGCATCGGCAAGCCGGCCATCTCGCCCATTACCATATAAATAACGGGCAAACTGAAAATTAGAGCAAAAATAAACCGCTTTTTTAATTTTTTTATTTCTTGCGCTCTTGCCTCTTTACGGTGATCGCGCATTTCCTCCTCAAAGGTTTCTTCCGCCGCCCCATATCCTAATTTCTCAATAATTTTTTTTATTCTGGCGATGCTTATTTCAACAGAATCAAATTCTAAATAAAGTTTTTCGGAAGCAAAATTAACATTGGCGGATTTAATTCCCTCCTTTTTTTTGAGGGCGTTTTCGATATTGGCCGCGCAGGAAGCACAGTGCATGCCGGAAATATTTAAGATTGTTTTTTGATTCATATTTTGTGAAATTAAAATTTACATATCATCGTCTTCCGCCGCAGCCGCATTGCCCGTTTATTCCGCAACTTCCGCCCGCTCCCTCCGCGCCGGACAAGTTAAATAAATTTCCGCCGCTATTTAAAGAATCGCTTTGGAGCGTCGCGCCGTTTTCGTCGATAACTTCTATAATCCCCGAAATCATCCCCATCCAGCAACTAAACTTGTATTTTCCGGGTTTTTCGGGAGTAAATTCTTTAATGCTGGTCTGGCCCGGAGTCAGCTTAATTTCGCCATCAAATAATCCTCTTGAAATCACGGCATTGGTACAGCCGCTTGTTCCTTTATCGGCGATTTCCCATCTTACCGGCACCCCGACTTTTACTTTAAAATAGTTCGGTGAATATCCGGAAGAGGAAGCGTCCATTTTTAATATTTGCTTGCCGTTAACGATTGGCGGCAATTTTTCTTCGCTTTGAGTCGAATTATTTTTTGCAGCGCTTGGCAATCTGCCAGAATTGATGCCTAAATCGCTAAAGCTGGCAATTCCTAAAACATTTAACTGGGAATTTATGCTGTAAAGAGCAAAAAATAAAACCAAAATGCCGGCTACTTTCAAAAATCTATTGGATAAATGCGGTTTTTGTAAAAATTTAACGCTGGACAAACCAATAAATAAAAGCATCGGCAGGGTTCCCAGCGCAAACAAAATCATGATCAAACCCCCCTGAATCGCGTTGCCGGATATTAAAGCGAGCCCTTGGGCTGTTATGGTAAAACCGCAAGGTAGGAAAAAAGTAAACGCGCCCATTAAAAATGGCATATAACGGCCCTTGAAATTAGATTCATCGGCAATAAATCTCGTAATGAATTTTGGCATTGTAAATTGAAATTTTCTAAAAGCTTTGAAACCGAACATCTGTAAAGCCAAAAAAATCATCATTACGGAAACGGCGATGACTAAAACCGAGCTAAATTTTAAGGAAAGATTAAGTTTGCCGCCAATGGCTCCCAATGCCGCCCCGAAAATGCCGTAAGAAAGAATCCTGCCGGCGTTAAAAATTAAGTGGGGCTGAATTTTCTTGCGCACAGAATCGGCATCCGAATATAATTCGCCCCATTGTTTTGACATCGAGAGAATTATGCCGCCGACCAAGGCCGCACAACTGGAAATTCCGGCCATAAGCCCGAGCGCAAAAAACGCCGGTAAAGACGATTTCGAGCTAACATTTATTAATCCCGATAATCCCGAATTGCTTAATCCGATAAAACCGGCAACAATCAATAATCCGATGCCGAGAGTTATAAAAAATTCCTTCGGCCTAAAACCATTCGCCGCCTCTTTTGGCCGGTCAGAAAAAACATAGCCGTCTCTTTTAAAAATTTCATTCAATCTTTCAATGGCCGGCCTCTCGCCGGCGTATTCAATCAGCGCTTCGCCTTTGGCCGTTTTCGCTTCAACGGATTTTATGTTTTCCAATTCCAATAATTTCTTCTCGATTAAAATTTCACAGGAAGCGCAATGCATTCCTTTTACATAATAAATATGTTCTTTTGCGTTTTTGGTCATATAATTTTATTTATTAAGCAGTTTTGTAACCTTTAAAATTTCTTGCGTCATCTCTTGTTTTCTTTTTTCATTTTTTGTTTCCATCGCCGTTTTGAAGCAAGTATTAAGGTGATTTTCCATGAGCATCTGATGGGCGGATTTTAAAAGGCCGATCACCGCCAAATTTTGCTGCATAATATCAATGCAATATTCATCGGCTTCGACCATTTTGATGATTTTCAACGTTAAGCTCTGGGCTTTTTTAAAATTGATTAAAGCGTTTTCTTTTTGGGTAGTCATATTTTTAAAAATTAATGGTTGGTTATTTATCAACACCCCGACCGTGGGTATGGGTTGATTATATCAAATAAAAAATACTTGTCAACGGTAAATTTATTTTTAATCGCGCCCGTGTTAAACTGGGAGCGCGAAATATTTGAAACATTTTTGATTTTATTGAGTTTTAGTATATAACGATGTAAATTAAGCCGGGATATATTTTATGAACTTTGCGGCGGAAAATTTAAAAGACGAGGAAATACTGGCCGCGTCGTTGGAAAAGCCGGTTTATTTCAAGATTTTAGTCGATCGCTACCAAGAAGCGTTTACAAGAAAAGCGCTCGGCATTTTGAAACAGCGGGAAGAAGCCGAAGACATCGTTCAGGAAGCTTTCGTCAAAATATATTTGCACGGCGCAAAATTTAAAAAAATGGAAGGCGTCGAATTTAAAAGCTGGGCTTATAAAATTTTAATGAACGCCGCCATCAGCCGGTACAGGAAAACAAACAGAAAACGACAAATGGAATCAAACGACCCGCTTGACCTTGAGCTGGCTTCCGAACACGGCAATTTAACCGAAAATTTGGCTCTGACAATGGAAACAAAATCCACGGTAAATAATCTCGTGTCCCGTCTGCCGAAACCTTTGGCTCGATTGGTTTCGTTATATTACATTGAAGACAAATCCTATAAAGAAATAGCCGCGCAAGAATCTATTACCGTTCCGGCGCTGAAAATGAAGCTTTTCCGGGCAAAAAAACTTTTAAAAAACTTGTCTCAAAATCAAAACAATAAAAAATGAATATAAACAATAAAAAATGAATATAAACAATAACAATTCAATTCGCGAACGGATAATGAGGCGCGTTTATTTCATTTGGTTTGCCAAAAAAATCGCTCCGTATATTTTAATCGAATCGGCGCTGTTTGCCGGTTTTGTTTTTCTTATCGGCCACTATGTTTTCGTCTCCAAAGTAATGCAATACGCCGGACAAATTTTAGCCAATAATTCGCTTAATCCGGAAATATGGGGCGCGTTCGCTTTCAACACTTTTTTCAAAACTCGGTTTGTCGTTCAATTGTCGATTTTAGGTTCCTTGGCGATGATTATTTTAATGTTTAAGAATTTCATATTGTCTTTGGCGCAATTAACTTTGGCGAAAGAGGAAACCAAAACGGCCGGTTGAATCGTTATATATAACAGGAAAGGTCGCATTACAAAAAATTTTTAGACGCAAAACCCCTCGCCGGATGGCGAGGGGTTTTGTTGAAAAATGTTGAAAAATCCGGAAAAAACAAGTAAAATCAAACAAAAGCGGGATTCGTATAGTGGCAGTACAATACCCTTCCAAGGTATGGGCGCGAGTCCGATTCTCGCATCCCGCTCAAAGGAAAAGAGTATTTTGCTTGGCCCTGCTCTGAGCGAGCAGGCGGCGGGGCGGCTTCCTTAGTGTTCAGGAATTTTTGATAAAGTAAGTTCGAGCGGAATCGTAAAGATACTCACTAAAACACCCCCGCGGCCGCGGGGGTGTTTTTTGTAAAAAGTAAAATTTTATCTCACCGCTTCTTTAAGGTTTTTGCCGGCGCGGAATTTCGGCACTTTGACGGCGGCGATTTGGATTTTTTCGCCGGTTCGCGGATTAACGCCGGCTCGCGCCTGCCTCGACGACACCTCGAAAGTTCCAAAGCCGGTTAAAGAAACTTCTTCGCCCCGTGAAAGAGCGCCTGTAATTTCGTCAACAATGGCGTTAACGGCCCTTTCGGCTTCGGCCTTGGTTGAACCGAGCTTCGCCGCAACCGAATCGACAAGTTTGTCTTTATTCATAATTTTATATGCTTAATTTTAAATTAAAATCGAATTATAATATCAAATTTTAACAAAAACAGTTGCCGTAGGCAACTGTTTTTGACAAGCGTTTATCTCGCATATTCAACCGCGCGAGTTTCCCGAATCACATTCACTTTGATTTCGCCCGGGTATCTTAATTCGCTTTCTATTTTTTTCGCCAATTCTTTGGCGAGCTGAAGCGCTTTCAAATCGTCGATCTTTTCCGGATGGACAAAAATTCTTATTTCCCTGCCGGCCGAAATAGCGTACGATTTTTCAACGCCGGCAAAAGAATTGGCTATATTTTCAAGCTCGGTTAATCGCTTGATATAGTTTTCAACCGAGTCGCGGCGAGCACCGGGCCGGGCGCCGGAAATAATATCGGCCGCCGCCACGATAAACGATTCCGGCGTTGAAAACGGATAATCTTCATGATGAGATTCCATAGCCGCGATAATCGGCTGTTCGATGCCATATTTTTGGAGAATTTTCCTTCCGAGTTCCAAATGCGTGCCCTCTATTTCATGATCCACGGCTTTTCCGATATCGTGAAGCAAAGCCGCTTTTTTGGCGACTTCGGCATTGGCGCCGAGTTCCTTGGCCAGCATATTGGCGACATGCGCCATTTCAATGGAATGCAAAAGCACGTTCTGTCCATAACTGGTGCGAAACGCGAGCCGCCCTAAAAGCATCACAACCTCTTTAGGCAAATCCAAAATTCCAACCTCGTATAAAGCCGCTTCGCCGGCTTCCATGACTTTCTTTGAAACTTCTTTTTTAGCTTCTTCAACTTTCTCCTCAATTTTTGCCGGCTGGATGCGGCCGTCGGACATTAATCTTAAAAGAGCCGTTTTGGCGATTTCCCGCCGCAAAGGATCGAATGAAGAAAGAGTAATGGCTTCCGGCGTTTCATCGACTATCACTTCAACGCCCGTAAGCCGTTCGAGTGTGCGGATATTTCTGCCCTCCTTGCCGATAATTCGGCCCTTTAACTCGTCGGAAGGAAGATTAACCGTTGAGGTGGTAATTTCGCTAACGTGAGACCTGGCGCATCGCTGGATTGCCACGGTCATTATCCCCCGCGCTTTCTTTTCAAGTTCCTCAATCCGGTTTCTTTCCATTTTTTGAATCGCCGCCGCAAGATCGGCTTTCGATTCTTCCTCAATCTGGACGATTAATTTAGCTTTTGCTTCTTCGCGGCTTAAACCGGAAATTTGTTCAAGCGTTTCTTCGCCTTTTTTCTTTAAAACATCCGCTTCCTGATGAATGGCTTTTATCTGATCGGTCTGCCGCTCCAAATCTTTTTTAGCACCTTCCAAATCTCCTTCTTTTTGTTCAATTTTTTTCAGCTGAAGATTGAGGCGATCTTCCTGGCGCGCCAAAATAGCCAAACGTTCGTGTTCCTGGTGTTTGGCGTCTTCAAGAATTTTTACGGCTTTGTCTTTAGCCTCGATTAAAACCTCTTTTGCTTGAGTTTTCGATTCTTCAAGCTGGCGCTTTATTTTAGCTTCTATCGAGTTCGCGCTGCGCGCCCCAATTGATTGGCGGATTAAATAGCCTAAAAACGCCCCTGCCGCCAAAGCCAAGGCGCCTGTTAAATATAGAATCATATTGGTAATTTCCTAAAAATTTAGACATCATCTAAATCGATTAATTAAGTGATGAAGCAATTTTAACAAATAAATCTTGTTTTGTCAAAAAAACAATTTCCTGTCTTGAGCGGGTGAGCAGAATCGAACTGCCGTCTCTTCCTTGGCAAGGAAGTATAATAGCCACTATACGACACCCGCGATTTTCATTATTCTACCAAAATTTCGCGCTTTGGCAAGACCGGATGGTAGAAATTCGACTCGATGAAAAACTACGCAAAGCGGGGTGTCGAACTTTCACTGCCCGGAAGACTTGCGAAAATAGCGTTTTTGCGCTACCATTAAAACCGGTGTAGAAACCAAATTGTTTAATTATTCATAAAACCATAAATCATGTTTATAAAAAATCATAAGATAAGCAAGTTATTGGCTGTATCAAGCCTTTTTTTCGCAGTAATTTTATTGGTTTCTTCTTACAGTTTCGCCGCTCAAAACCCAAATGTGGCGGCGGCCGGTTTTTATCAATTCAACGCTCTGGAAATTTTTAAAAGCCCCGCGGCGGACGAGCCGCCGGTTTCTCTTGAGGTTGTCCAAAAAAACAGCGGTTCCTGCTCTGTTTATGAAAACGGCAAGACCGACAAACCATTGCCCTGTATTTTCAACGAAGGTAAAGACAATAACTATATAGTTCAGATAGATGAAAGGACTACTCTTCTGGGCAATAACCAGGAGCCGACGCTGTTAACCGATTTTCAGGCCGGCGACAAAATTAATGTTTTAGGGTGGCTTTCCGCCGATTCAAAAACCATCAGGGCGGCAACGATGAGAAATTTGGAGACCAAAGATTATCACCAATCGGTTTCCGGCACCGTTAAAAATACGGCAATAGACGGCTTTACATTGGTTTTGGCTAACGGCGATGAAGTATTCGTAAAAACTCCGATTGCGGAAGGCGTTCAAGTTACGGTAAAGGGCGTATTTGATAAAACTAATAATATAATAAGCAACGCGCTTTCGATTCTCGTAAAGCCTGTAATAACGCTTCAGGAAAAACCGGCGGAAACGCCCGAGACCCCCTCGACCCCTCCCGTTAAACCGTCATCTTTATTTAAAAATTTCCTCAAAATTTTCGGATTATAACGGATATAAAATCGTGCATATTTCAAAAACGACCCCGCAGCTGCGGGGTCGTTTTTATAATTCCCAAAGTGCCGCGGGACAGAATCGAACTGTCGACGCCATCCTCTTCAGGGATGCGCTCTACCACTGAGCTACCGCGGCACTTTGGGAATTATATCTTCTATTTAATGAACGCCCGTGAAAGCTCCCTCGCTCGCTTTCACCCGCTTCGCTACCGCGGCTTGCTTATATCTTACAAGCTTACACAAATTTTCTATATTTTTCAATAACGCCATCAATCCAAAAATTATCCGCGGATTATTGATTTTGACTTCAGTTTTTTGGGATTTAACAACTCTTTAAAACATTTCACGGCCGTTTTTTCTTTGAAGTCGTTGCAGGAAAAAATGTCGACGGCTATATAATTTTCTTCGGGCCAGGTGTGAAAAGACACATGGCTTTCGTAGAGAATCACAAAACCCGACAAGCCCGTGTTTGGATACCTGTCGGATTTGATTTCTTCAATCGCCGGTTTTTTCAGTATATGCATGCCAAGCTTGCGAGGGATTTCCTCAAGCATTGATGCCAAATATTTTTTATTTGTCAGTTTTTTGTTTTCTACGCCGAAAGCGTCAATGGCAAGAAGCTTGCCTTTAAATTTATTACTCAATGTTTTATTGTGTTTTTATTTTTATCTGTAAATAAAAACATAATTGGAATTATAATAAATGCCGCGAATAAATCAATAGCGGAAAATATAAAAGGCTCAGTGCGTTGAGCCTTTTAACGGCTTTCGAATTTTAAGAAAACCTTATTTCGATTTCGTTATCTTCTTCCTCCGGTTCGCATTCAATCCATTTATACAACGGAGGATTGTTATTTTTAATGCTTTCGATCATTTTTATCTCGGATTCTCGCCTTGATTGCCACTCATCATAAATAATACGCCCTTCATTATTTACAAACACAAACCTGCAATCTAGAGCCTGCGCGACGGAACTAAAAAAGACCGCAACCGCCGCAAAAACAAACGCGAAAATACATATTTTCGTTTTCATAACACTCCTCCTTTGCAGTTTTAAAGATCAAAAATTTGCAAAATTTTTTCCCGGTGGACCTATGGGGAATCGGACCCCAACCTCATCCATGCCATGGATGTGTAATACCATTTTACTATAGGCCCCTATGCCCTCGCGAGGAGTCGGACCTCGATCCGCACGCTAGGAGTGTGCTGTTCTATCCGTTGAACTACAAGGGCTGAACTTTTTAAGAATTATAAATATTATTAATTAAAATTTGTTTACAATTTATATGTTATACAATATACTAAATAGTATTAAAATTCAAATTAAAATACCAAAATCATGGCTGAAAAATCTCCAATCATTAAAGTGGTTAAAAAATGCGCGCCGGCGGTTGTTTCCATCGTTATCGCCAAAAATCTTCCCAAGCTGGAAAATTTTCCGGACTTTTTTCCGTTTTTGCCGTTTGGATTCGACCCGAAAGAACTATACAAACAAATTCCGCCGGAAATGTTTGACGAGCACGGCCGCATCAAAATCGGCGGCGGTTCGGGATTTATTGTTTCAAAAGACGGTTTTGTTTTAACCAACAAACACGTGGTAATCGACCCTAAGGCCGACTACACCGTGGTAACCAACGAAGGAAAAAAATTCCACGCCAAAGTGGTTGCCCGCGACCCCATCAACGATGTGGCCATTCTTAAAATCGAAGGCAATAATCTGCCTTATATCGAACTCGGCGAATCTTCAAATCTGGAACTGGGACAAACCGTTGTCGCCATCGGCAACGCTTTGGGACAATTCCAAAACACGGTTTCAACCGGCATTGTTTCGGGCCTTTCGCGCCACATCACCGCTCAAGCCGGGATTGACGGCCAGCAACAAGAACTTCGCGGCGTTATCCAAACTGACGCGGCCATCAATCCGGGAAATTCCGGAGGCCCATTGGTTGACATAGACGGCAAAGCCATCGGCATCAACTCGGCCGTGGTTTTCGGCGCCCAGAATATCGGATTCGCCATTCCCATCAACTCCGCCAAAAAAGCCCTTGTCGACATAAAAAAATACGGGCGCATTCGGGCTCCGTTTTTGGGATTGCGATACATTTTAATAGACCCTGTCTTAAAAATGAGGCACAACTTGCCCGTGGATTACGGCGCTTTTGTCGTTCCGGAAGCGACACCCGGCGATTACGGCGTTTTGCCAAACAGCCCGGCTGACAAAGCGGGAATTTTGGAACACGACATTGTTCTTGAAATTGATAAGCAAAAAATAACCAAAGACCTTCCGCTCTCCGATTTGATACAAAAACACGAAGTCGGCGACAAAATCCATTTAAAAATTTTGAGGCGCGGCGGCGAAGAAATTTCCGCCACGGTAGTCCTCGAAGAAATGAAGTAAAACAAAAACCAGCCGCTTGAAGCGGCTGGTTTTTGTTTTTGGGTCGCGACTTGTCCGGTCTCATAACCGTGCTTGAAGACAAGCAGTATATGATCACGGTACGCGAAAAAATGAACAATATCAAGAAAGTTGCCAAGTTCTATAACTACGACTTCCTGAATGCCGGTAAGTAACCTTTTTTGCCCAATTATTTGCCCCAGTGGCGAGCTTTGTGCCGAGGATCGACGTTTGATCCATCTTGCACCCTCGATCACAGGTTTGACCAAATTTAAACCCTTGGGACGATTTGCTTAAGTAAGTAAATATGACCGACTTAATTGGAAGGCTTGAGCTTGGATGCTTTATCGAGAATTTTATGTCGCAATTTCCAGCTGTTACCGTGGCCGATGAGTCCAAGATATGACTGCACCGTTTCTTCCTTTCCATCCTTCGCTTTTATATTTCTGAACATCCTCTTTTTGGTCGTCGTCCTCAAGACCTGATGATCCGGAAAATGCACCCAGCCGAGAAAGTCGACGCCCGAAGCGACGGTCTGAATAAAAATCTTATCCGGATGCATGGAGAGCTTGAGCTTGCTTCCTAAAAATTCCTGCATCGCCGGCAGAATGGCCTCAAGGTACGTCTTGTCTGTAGAAAGAACGGCAAAGTCGTCGGCGTAGCGTAGATAGTATTTCGCCTTGATGCGATGCTTCATAAATTGGTCGAATTCATTCATGTAAATGTTCACCAAAAGCTGGGACGTCAGATTGCCGAGCGGAAGTCCTACGCCGACGACGTTTGAATGAAAGCTCCGGACGATGATCGACACGAGATCGAGAATGTCTTGATCGGGAATATATTTTGCGGCTATATCCAATAGGATCGAATGATCTATGTTTGCGAAAAACTTTCTAATGTCGCACTTAAGCACCCATACCGTCCGGATATTGTTTTCCGAAACGATGCCGATGAATTTTCTGAATCTGCGGAGCGCGCGGTGCGTCCCTTTACCGTCTTGGCATGAATTCGAGTCGGAAATAAACGTCTTTGCGAAAAATGGCGACAGCTGCCTGTGCAACGCGTGATGCAAAAGCCGGTCCCGAACGCTGGCTTTATGTATATCGCGCGGTTTCGGATCGGCAATTTTGAAATGCTGATATGCCGAGTGAGAATATTTTTTGGCGGCAAGCTCACGGTGGAGCGCGATAAGATTCGTCATCAAATCTCGCTCGAATTCCTGCACGTCTTTACGCGCTCGCTTGCCGCGGACAAATTCTTTCCACGCCTCGAGGATATTTTCGAGGAAAATGATATTATTATATGTATGTTGAAATCTAATTTTGGGCATAACGGTGGCAACCAACCAACCATTAAGAATTTTACCGGTTTTAAATAAAGTCAAGGAGTCGTACCTTTTGTGGTACAAATTTTATCAGGACTTGCCCAAGGTGCATCGTCATTCTCTCGGCCAGCGCATCGACACTTTATTTGTCGAAGTGATAGAAGCGATATCGGCCGCCAGTTTCCTTTCACCGGCGGAGAAACATCCGTATGTTCGTCTCGCAATCAAGAAAGCGGACACTCTCCGCGTACTTCTTTTGGTGCTCTGGGAAACGAAATCCCTCGACGATAAAAAATACATCGCTCTTTCCGTAAAACTGGATGAAGCCGGCAAGATGCTCGGCGGTTGGAACGGTCAGCTCGCAAAACAAAACTCTCCAGCAAAAGCCGGAGAGAAATGAAGAGATTTGCGACACGGCGAACGCGAACCCGTTGTCACGATTCCACCTGTTGTCAGGCCTGTCGTTGTACGCGTTGAGCCAGCGACCATCGTCGTTACGGTTCGCGTTCAGCAAGTTCGAATCGCCGTCGGATTGCGCGAAACATCTTCCATATCACCGCCCCTCGAATACTCTCAGGACTGAATCGAATCCGGCATCGCAATGCCTTAATGTCTCGCGCCAAGTATCTTCTTTTTTATTGAAGTTTCTGCATGCACCACTCTATCCGAAACCGTGGCCGCGGATACTCTCGACGCATGGATACTGGGTTCGGTAGCGGAAAGCCTTGACCGTCCGCATATTCACCTACTGCCACGAATATTATAGCCGATTTTATTTCTCCTAGCGAAGATCGCGTGGACGAGTACTCTCGTACACGACGTCTGAGCGACGGAGAAACATTGTACCCAGTTATATATTTTATGAAAAAAATTTAGCCCTGCTCCGACGGATCGGAACAGGGCTAAGGGCTAAATTCAAAGGGACTGAAGTCCCAAGGAATTTAGTGTTTAGAGCTGACTTGCGACACGGCGAACGCGAACCCGTTGTCACGACTCCACCTGCTGCCAGGCCTGTCGAAGTACGCGTCGAGCCAGCGACCAACGCCGCTACGGCCCGCGTGCAGCAAGTTCGAACCGCCGTCGGAGTCGTTGATGGGTTCGTGCATGGCAATGACATACCACAGACCCATCGCTTCGATCTCCTTGTCCGTGAACTTCTCACGGATGAGGCAAGCCAGTTCGGCGTTCGGCTTCGAAAGCCTGCGCTTGTTGGCCTCGGTACGAACTTTTTTCGTGATCCGGTCGTTGTCCTCGAAGAGCATGCCCTTGAGAACGGCGACTTCGGTCGTCACGCCGCTCGTCGGTTTGAAGTCCGGCGAACGGAGCACCTGCTTGGCGTAGTCTTCGACGCTGAAACCGTTGCCTTCCAGACGCTTGATCCAGGCTTCGCCGGTCGTGCCGTCCGAGGTGACGCCAAAGTAGATGACGCCGTCTTCCTCGCGCCACTCTGTGCTCATGTGTACCTCCTCGGGCTAATTTGCCCGTTTCGTTTTCCTCTAATCCGAAGAGGAGCCATGGCCTGTGTGGTCATAGCGAGGAATGGCCTAGTTTTAAGCCACTTTTCGCTATGACCAATCGCAAGTCTTATCAAAGAACTATGCCTACCGTCATACATCTAAACGCCATATTTGTCAATCAATTGTGGTAATGTCCATACACATATGGCGGTTTCTGTCCCCAGCTTTTAAGCTGGGATATGAGTATAAATATGCCTAAAACAATCAAAGAAGAAAGGCTTAGATGGATACTGCCGATATATAATAAAGAGATAAGAATGGTTGATGCGGTTAAGATATGTCCGCATTCGAAACGAAGTTTGGAAAGATGGCTGGCTGAATACCGGAAGAACGGAGAAATCGGATTGGAGTCGAAATCAACAAGGCCTAAGACAAATCCGAAAGAAACTCCGATAAGGATAAAGGAAAGAGTGGTTGAAATGAGGAGAGAAAGGAAACTCTGCGCTTTGAAGCTGAAATGGCAATTGGAGAAAGAAGGGATTATGATTCACAGAAATACGATACAGAAGATAATAAAAAAAGAAGGGTTGGTAAGAAAATACAGGGTTAGAAAATTAAAATACAAATATATCAAAGTTCCTTTAATGCAGGGAGATTTGGTGGAGATAGATGTTAAATATGTGCCGGATTTGATTGAAAACAGGCGGTATTACCAATTCACGGCCATAGATTGCGCTTCCAGATGGAGATATTTAAAAATATATCCGGATTATTCAAATTTCAGTTCAATGAAATTTTTGAAAGAAATACTTGGCATCGCTCCATTCTGGATACGGGCTATTAAGACGGACAACGGAAGCAATTTCACAAACAGATATGTCGGATATCAGAAAAGTATTGATCCTTTAAATTCCAGACTGCATGAATTTGATGTCTTATGCCAAAAATACAATATGATGCATTATCTGATTGATCCGGGCAAGCCGGCGCAGAATGGCAAGGTAGAAAGAAGCCATAGGACTGACCAAGAGATGTTCTACGATAGAAACAAATCCAAAAATCTGAAAGAATTGAAAACAAAGATTAGGATATGGAATGATGAATACAACAACTTGGAACACTGCGGATTAAACGGTAAAACGCCAAATGAAATGTTAGAATTATTATTAAACGGAAAACCGACAAATGTGTGTGGTTAAAACACTGTGAATTAAACTAACAAAATAGGCTTATTCACTGAATATACTGATCTGTTTTACTATATCAATCTAGTGATATAGAAGCTCAAGAGGACAATAATATGCTTTAAAATAAAGACTTTTTGAGTGATTTACTAAATATGAGAATTGCTGAACCCCAAGACGTTCTGCTGTTTGTCCGCAATGCCTACGAGGCATATACCAAAGTCCCGGACGAAATGAAGTGGTTGTGATGGTATCCAATCAACCGGACTCGATTATATTAGATACCGTCTGGGGTGAGCGACGGGATTTGAACCCGCAACCGCCCGGACCACAACCGGGAGCTCTGCCAGTTGAGCTACGCCCACCGTAAAATTTATTTAACCAAAACAAAAGAAAATCCGGCCAGTGTAAAACGGCTAAATTACTAAAAATAATTTACTCCGCCAAAAACATTTCCGCGCTGTCATTGACTTTCTCGTCAACCTTGATGCCGACCACATCGCCCTTTTTCGCCGACTCGATTTCCTTGTGTTCAATCTGCATCGACTTGACCGTCTGCTCGAATTCATTTTTACCGCTCTCGAATTTAACCTTGTCGCCCACCGACAATTTGCCGCTAAGCTCGACAATGGCCACTCCGAGATTGCCATAATAATGAGACACTTTTCCTATTTTTTTCATAATAATTTTAATGGTTTATTATAGACCTTTCTGATTTATATTATACCATAAAAACTATCGAAACTACAATCAGAATGAGGCGTGGCGTGTATTTGAAAAAATCCGCATGATATAATATCAAATATGACTATATTACACAGTTTAATTATGGGAGTTGTGGAAGGTGTTACGGAATTTTTACCGATATCATCCACCGGCCACCTCATACTGACTAGCGAGCTTCTAAAAATAAGCCAATCAAATTTCGTAAAAAGTTTTGAAATAATTATCCAATTCGGGGCAATCTTTTCCGTAGTAGTTCTATACTGGAAATCATTCCTCAATATTATAAACCTGAAAAAAATAATTATCGGGTTCATACCAACCGGCATTATTGGTCTCGCGTTATATAAAGTCGTAAAAACCCATCTCATCGGCAATCAAAACGTGGTTTTGTGGGCACTGATTCTTGGAGGCGCGGCATTAATAATTTTTGAGTTTTGGCACAAAGAATCTGAAGGCGCCGGAGATGGAATAGAGCAAATTTCATACAAACAATCGTTTTGGGTGGGGCTTTGCCAATCTATTGCGATAATTCCCGGCATATCGCGTTCAGCGGCCACTATTGTCGGGGGTTTATTAGTGGGGTTAAAGAGAAAAACTATTGTAGAATTCTCTTTTTTACTGGCTGTTCCAACAATGCTTGCCGCAAGCGGGCTGGATCTCATCAAAAATGCGGATTATTTTTCAAAAGACCAATTTGGGGTCTTGACTATCGGATTCATAGTTTCTTTTATCACCGCAATGGCGAGCATCAAATTCCTGCTTAGTTTTATTAAAAAGCATAATTTTGCGCCATTTGGCGTCTATCGCATACTTCTAACTCTTTTTTTCTGGCTAATTGTCCTTAAATAGCTAATTAACCAGCCAACTAATCAAAATTAAAATCGGCTGGCGAGCCAACTGCTTCATTTCCTAACTGGCGGCGCCTGTCGCCTGGCTCAAAAAATTCTGAAAGTTCCTTATGGTGGGATATTCTAAAAATAGCGCGAACCCATTTTGAAGAAAGATAACGCCTCGCTTCGCTCGGCGAAACCGCTCGGGCGGCGCGGGAAGGAGGGTGGGGGGAGGAATGCCCGCGCCGCCCTCGCTTTCGGAAAGTCGCGCGCAACTATTATGAATTTAATTTACCAAAAAATCAAAGAAAGAGAAAGGGCGACCTTGGCTTTTGCCTCGGTCGCCCTTGATTGCGATTTACCGCGTGAGGAGTTGCTTCGCGCACTTCTCCACTTCGCGTTTCCACGAATCGGAATCCGTGGTGTCAATCTCGGCGAAGATTGCGAACGGAAACTTTTTGAGTTTCCACTGCCCGCCGCCTTGATTGACCCAGCGATAATGGTGAGGCGTGCGCCGCCACATCTCGCGAACCTTCACCGCCGCGCCTTTCGATTGCTCGCTTCCTTGCCACTTGGACTTCGCGCCGCCGAAGAAATCGTCAACGCGATTGTGATAGGTTGCGGTAAGGACGCGGCCCACCATGACGTCGAGGTCGCAGTGAGTACGAACGAAGACGAGGCGCACGCCTGCCTTGCGTGCTTTCTCGCGAACGCTCGCGCGCTTCTTCTCGTCCACGAAGTCGGAATCGAGAATGACATTGCCACCCTGCTTCACGACTTCGATAGCGGCGTTCTCGGCGATGGCGCGCGATTTCTCGTAGCGTTCATTCTGTTTGCGAAGCTCGATACGAATGTCGTCTCCCTCGATAACCGTCGCACCGATGTGCTTGGCAAGCTCGTGCGCCACCGAACTCTTGCCGGAACCAACGAGGCCGATGACGGCCACGACGACCGGCTTATCGGTCTTGCGCTTCTTGATGTCGAGCTTCGCCATGAACGCATCTTGCGCCACCTGTTCTTTCTTGGTGAGTTTTTCGCGCTTGTGAAGCATAACTCCAATTATACGCGGCAGAACGAACTCTGTCAGCTGTCCGAACATTTGACACCTCCATTTTTCGGTTTGTTTTCAACTGGAAAAGTGGCTACACACCACTTTTCATTCTGCCGCTATGATAGCATGAAAAAAGTTTCTCGTCAAGCTCGCGGACTTATTCCACACACATCGCAGGAATGGCAATCTAGCTTAATCGGAATTGATAGCGCAACAAAAATTAGAGCGTTCCAAAACCAAGTCGCCGCATCAAGCCCAAGTACCGCACTTGATTTTATCGAAAACCATGCGGCGACAAGAGACAAGACGCTCAAACCCCACAAGGTTTTCCATAACAGACATTTGAAATGTTTTCTATCCATAGAAATATTTTTTAGAAAATTTAAGATAATCGACCCATTCTCATTTTACTATTTTATTGTGATTTTTGGAAATTTTAGCGCGCGACTTTCCGAAAGCGAGGGCGGCGCGGGCATTCCTCCCCCCACCCCTCCTTCCCGCGCCGCCCGAGCGGATTCGCCGAGCGAAGCGAGGCGTTATCTTTCTTCAAAATGGGTTCGCGCTATTTTTAGAATATCCCACAATTCAAAACTTTTCAACTTTTTCGCTGGGGACAATTCGGAATGCTCGCCGCGCCGAGAGGCGCGGCTCGCAAGGAATTGAGCCAAAAAATCCCACGGCGCATTGAACGAAACGGAAACAGACTGTATATCTAAAATCCTAATTCAAAAATTATGCTCAAACCAAAATATTTTCTCTACGCTCGCAAGTCCACCGAAGATGACGACCACCAAATTATGAGTATTGAAGCTCAACTCTTTGAGCTACGAGAATATGCGCGTAGAGAAAATGCGGAAATTCTCCAAGAATTTACCGAGGCGGAAAGCGCAAAGAAACCCGGACGAGAGAAATTCAACGAGATGATGACGCTTATTGAGCAATCGCAAGGCGTGGGAATACTCGCCTGGCATCCGGATCGCCTTGCTCGCAATAGCGTTGACGGCGGACGCGTCATCTATCTCGTGGATATCGAAAAAATCGTTTCTTTGCGTTTTCCGACATTTTGGTTTGAGCCAACTCCGCAAGGGAAATTTATGTTGCAAGTGGCGTTCGGTCAATCCAAATATTACTCGGATAATTTGGTAGAGAACATCAATCGCGGTATCCGCCAAAAACTCCGCCGTGGAGAATGGCTGACGCTCGCACCCTTTGGCTATGTGAACAATCCCAAAACTCGCACGATTGAACCGCACCCCGCGAAATCAAAAATTGTAGTGC
Organism: Candidatus Azambacteria bacterium; assembly: GCA_016213445.1. Lineage (GTDB taxonomy): Bacteria > Patescibacteriota > Minisyncoccia > UBA10092 > UBA10092 > UBA10092. The sequence continues at coordinate 171,221 of JACRAJ010000001.1, read as the reverse complement.
GAGCGTTTGAGGAATTCGCCAAAGGCACGCATACGCTTAAATCTCTTTCGGAGTTTTTGGCGGAACTTGGTATTGAAACTCGGCACCGAACGCCACTTGCCAAAGCATCCGTCCATCGGATGCTCACCAATCGGGCATATCTCGGTTTTGTGGCGCACAAAGGCGAATACTTTGACGGACGCTTTGAGCCAATTCTTTCCCTCGCAACCTTTGAAGCCGTGCAGGAGATTTTGAAGCGAAAAGCAAAACCTCGCAAATCCAAACAGAGGCACAATTTCCCTTTTACCGGACTACTCACCTGTGGACAATGTGGAAGCGCAATCACCGCTCAATACGCGCACGGCAACGGCGGAACATATCGCTACTATCGGTGTACGCGGAAAAAGGGAAATTGTGCTCAAAAATATTTACGAGAAGATTTGCTTGTTTCGCAACTAAAATCACGGCTTCAAAGCGTTGCGCTTTGCGATGAGTGGACGGGAAAAATGTTGAAGCAAGTTGAAGCGTGGGAAAAGGAGCAAGTAGACTCATCGCAAACATTCGTCCAAAATCTGCGGGGAAATCAGAAAGAGACGCAAGAGAAACTGGACAAGCTCGTTTCTTCTTATATTGACGGCGACATACCAAAGGAAAGTTATCTCGTCAAAAAGGAAGAACTTTTGAAACAAAAAGTTTCTCTTGCGTCCCAAAAGAGCGATTTTGGACGCATGGGAAAGAATTGGATTGAACCATTGCGGAGTTGGATTTTAGACATACAGAAAGCCGAAAAACTGTCGCGGAGCGACAGTTTCGGAGAAATAAAGGCATTTGTCCAAAAAGTTGGAACGAACCATCAACTTTTGGACAAATCCGTTTCCTTTTCGTTTTCTGCGCCGTGGGATTTTTGGGCTCAATTCCTTGCGAGCCGCGCCACTGGGTGCGGCGAGCATTCCGACTTGTCCCCAGCGAAAAAGTTGAAAAGTTTTGAATTGTGGACCCAGGGAGAATCGAACTCCCGCCTCTACAATGCGAATGTAGCGTAATGCCACTTTACTATGGGCCCGAAATTTTAAACTCCTGCCGCAATTATCAAGCGCGGCGCAAAGCAAAATATTTAAATGATGATAGCAATATTCCATCGATGGGTCAAAACACAGCCAACCATTTTTCTCGATTAGCGGTTGTCGCGCTCTCTGCTGACATCGACATAAATTTCAAGGAGAGCGAAGAGTAAACTTAAGACGAGCGGCCCCAACAAGAATCCGAAAGGCCCGAAAAAGACGATTCCGCCCAAAGTAGAAAGAAGTATGAGAAACGGATGAAGCCGTATTCTCCGCTCAACAAGTTTCGGTCCCAAAAAGTTATCAATAAGCCCCACGGCCGTTATCCCCCAAACAAGAAGACCGGCCGCGGAAATAGATTCTCCGCCAAAGAAAAGATAAAAAATTGCCGGAAGAAGCACCAAAGCCGTCCCGATGCCGGGGATTAATGCGGCAATTGCCGCAACGCTTCCCCACAGCGCCGCGTTGGGGACCCCAAAAAGCGTAAAACCAACCGCGGTTAATACACCTTGGACAATCGCCACCATAAGAGTCCCCCTGATAACCGAATTAACCGTTAAAGCAAGTTTATTGAAAATTGCTTCATCATGGGTGTCTGCGAGAGGACTTAGCGCGATAATGGCGCTTTTGAGTTTGCGGCCATCCTTGAACAAGTAATATAAAGCTGTAAGGAATATAAAAACACTCACCGTTGCTTGCGCGACATTCGCGAAAAAAGAACCGAGATGCCTAAGCAGCCAATCCAGCCCTTGCCTTACATACTGGCCGACATCAAAAGAGATTTCCACCGGCGCGGGAAAAATTTTTTTGAAGTTGTTTACCGCATCTTCCAGTCTGCGAGAAAAATCGGTTGCGCCGCCGTTGCTTATGATTGAAGAATAAAGACCCGTTGCTTCTTGAAAAATCTGCGCGCCTAAAAGCGCGAGAGGAACCACGACAACAATAAAAACGAAGACGGTGGAGAGAAATGCCGCCAAACCTTTTTTTTCACGAGTAATGGCAAGCGCCATTTTGTAAACCGGCTCAAAAACAGTCGCAAAAACTGCCGCCAAGATGAGAGCGTATAGAAAGGGTTTAAAAATGAAAAAGGCGAGGACAAAAATTACCGCAAGGAGAGTGAGTAAAAAATAAAGCTCCGATTTTTGATGATTCATGTTATTTTTTCTTCCAAAATTTTAATTTATCGGAAAACAAAATCCGCAAACCCAATAATTCAAGGCCTATTCAAAAAATTTACAAAGTTGCATTTGGTCGGGGAGCCGAGAATCGAACTCGGGCTATATGCTCCCAAAGCATACGTACTACCACTATACGACTCCCCGTTTACCCGCCTTAATACTTATAAATCATATCCGAAAATCGGTTGAATTTCAACTTATTTTATGGTATTTTAAAATTAATTGCGATAATTTCACGCAATAGTTTTAAAATGTCCCCATAGTTCAACGGATAGAACGACTCCCTTCTAAGGAGTAGATTGAGGTCCGACTCCTCATGGGGACACAATTAACGTTCCACATAAAACCGTGACAACGGAAAAACAAAACATCGGGAAATTGGGAGAAGACATTGCCGCTAAATATTTGAAAAAACACGGTTATAAAATTTTAACGAGAAACTATCGCAAGCCATGGGGCGAAATTGATATAATCGCCTTGGACGCGGCTTCAAAAATCCGGGAAATAGCGTTCATCGAAGTAAAAGCTCAAAACGCAAAATTCGAGTGGCGGCCGGAAGAAAATATAACGCGACACAAGAAGCGCCAATTATCGAGAATAATTGCAACTTATTTAAGCGAGAATAAAATTTCCGAAAACCAAGATTGGCGAATTGATATTGTGGCGATAAATTTGGATTTCGAAGCAAAAAATGCCCGGATTAAACATATCGAAAATGTAAACTTGATTTAACTTATTAAAATTTATCAACAACTTATCCTCTTTTGCCGAAAATTTGATAAAACTTATTTAAACTGCTTTGACTAAATTAATTAAAATCAAATAAAAAAACCGCGGCATTATGCCGCGGCCAATGCGGCCACCAATAGGGCCGAATGCGTCCATGGACGCAATGTGGCCGATAGTCATGGCCGCAATGTGGCCGCATGTCATATCGGCCATGGCCGCATTGTGGACGCAATGTGTCCGGACATGTCCCGGACAAATGCGGACATGGCCATTGTCATTTTAATCTTATTGCCGTTATAATGGACAAAAGGCCAAAACAAGGGCAGTTAGTTCAATGGTAGAACGTCTGTTTTACACACAGAAGGTTGTAGGTCCGATTCCTACACTGCCCACATAATAATCAATTTATTTCCTTCGTTTCCCGTGAAACTGCTGATGAACTTCGCGAAGCTGCTTATCTGTTATGTGAGTGTAAATTTGGGTTGTCGTAATATTTGAGTGGCCTAAAAGCGATTGAACGGAGCGAATATCGGCGCCGTTTATAAGCAAATCAGTGGCAAAACTATGGCGCAAGGCGTGCGGAGTCACTTTTTTCGACAATCCCGCCTTAGCGGCATAATACTTTACCAAGCGCTCAACACTTCTTGGCGTTAGCCGTAAATTATCTGACTTGGCGGGATTTTTTATGTTTCTTGTAAATAGCGCCTCGTCAACATCCCTGCGCTTGGCAAGATATTTGTTTAAAGTTGCTTTGGCGGTATCGGAAATAAAAACAAGGCGAATTTTGTCGCCCTTGCCGCGCACGGCAAATTCGCCGGATTTGCCGGCTATCGCGGTTAAATTTATCGAATCGCGATTAAGTCCGCAGAGTTCCGAAACGCGCAATCCGGTTGAAAACAAAAGTTCTAAAATCGCTTTGTCGCGCAAATCCTTGAAAGAATCGCCGCTTGGCGCTTTTAACAGGCGCTCAAGCTCGTTGTTTTCCAGAAAAACAACCTGCCGCTCCGATTGTTTCGCCAATTCAATCTTGTCCGCCGGCAAAACTTTTATGTCGCGCCTGGAAAGATACTTTAAAAAACTTCTTAAAGCGATTAAGTGATAATTTTGAGTGTTTTTCTTTATGGTTTTATCCGAACCTTGGCTAGAAAATTGCCTATTAAGCCACAAACGGTATTGCCTTGTCAAGTCTTGGGAAATTTGCTCCGGTTTGGAAATTTTTGAAAAACTTAAAAATTTTTTCAAATAACGCTCGTAATTAGCCCGCGTCTTCACCGAGCGGTTTTTTTCTATCTCTAAATAATCAAGATAGTCCTTTAATAAATCGTTGATATTCATTTGAATAAAATAATTTTTTTCCTTCTTTAAAAACAATATAAATAATTTTACGAAGCTTATGAAAGCGTTTTGGCATGGTTCCCCCGCAGGGGGACAAAACGCTTTCATCGGACAATGAGCCTCGCGCTGGCGAGGTGAATGCGCGAGAAAAATTATTTATATTGGTTTTAAAAACAACGGGATTGAACTTAAATAATCTTAATTATACCCAAAAAACCGCAATGTCGCAAAATATTTTACCACGCGCTATTTACGAAAAATAAATCCTGTGATATTATGCTTAAACAATGCTAAAAACTAAAGCAAAATCAAAAGTAATCGAAAAGCACAAGGTTCATCCAACCGACACAGGGTCGACTGAAGTTCAAGTTGCCATTTTAAGCGAGGAGATAGATCAGCTTGCCAAACATTTGAAAAAACACCCCAAAGACAATCATTCGCGGCGCGGCCTTTTAGGCATGGTTTCAAAAAGAAAGCGCCTTTTGAATTATCTGGCGAAAGAAAACGAAAAAAGGTATAAAGCTTTGATTAAAAAATTAGGATTAAAGAAGTAAGACAAAAGTTAAAAATAAAATTATAAATCTTAAACTTTTTATTTCAATTTTGACTTTTGAGTTTTAAATTTACATGCCCATAATAAAGCATAAAGACCAGCGAGTCGCCATTTTAATAGACGTTCAGAATCTTTATCATTCCGCCAAAAATTTATACAACGCCCGGGTCAATTTCAATGAAATTTTAAAAGCGGCTTTAGCGGGCCGCAGATTAATTCGCGCCCTCGCTTACGTTATAAAAACCGAAACCGGGGAAGAAGCGGCTTTTTTCGAAGCCCTCACTAAAATGGGCATTGAAACTAAGGTGAAAGACCTTCAAATTTTCCCCGGCGGAGTGAAAAAGGGCGACTGGGACGTCGGAATGGCCATAGACGCCATTCGGCTTAGCGAATCAACAATCGACGCCTTGGTGCTTGGCACCGGCGACGGCGATTTCGTTCCGCTTGTGGAATATATCAGAGGAAGGGGACGGCAGGTTGAGGTTATCGCTTTCGGCCGCTCCACTTCGGCAAAATTGAAAGAAGCGGCGGATGATTTTATCGATATGTCGGCCGATCCCAAAAAATTTACCATCCCAAGCAAAAAATTATCCACAAAGGGCAGATCTGCTTCCGGCGGAAAAACCTCTAATAAAAAAATAAAAATCAATGTCTGAAATTAAAAAATATGAATTGGAACTTGCCGGCCAAACGCTGAAAATAGAAATCGGCAAAATGGCCAACCAAGCCAATGGCGCCGTTCTCGCCCAATTGGGCGAAACAGTGGTTTTGGCAACCGCCGTTATGGCGGGAGAAAGAAAAAGCGGAAGAGATTTTTTTCCTCTAACCGTTGATTACGAAGAAAAATATTACGCCCGCGGAAAAATATTGGGCTCGCGGTTCATGCGGCGCGAAGGCCGCCCTTCGGAAGAAGCGATTTTAAACGCCCGGTTAATCGACCGCTCCATAAGGCCGCTTTTCGACCAAAACATAAGAAATGAAATTCAAATCATTACCACGGTTCTTTCGGTTGACGAAAAAAACGATCCCGACGTTTTGGCGATAAACGCCGCCTCTATCGCATTGATGATTTCCGATATCCCCTGGAATGGCCCCGTTGCGGCCGTGAGAATCGGCCTAACGGGCGATAAATGGATTGTCAATCCGTCTTTTGAGGAGCGCGAAAATGGGTTGGCCGATTTAGTGGTCTCGGTTTCTTCGGATTTGAAAATAAACATGGTTGAAGCCGGCCCCTTAAATGAAATCGGGGAAGATGAATTGGCAAAAGGCATAGATTTCGCCGAACAATCGTTTAAAGACTTGGCGAATTTCAACAAAAAAATCGCCGGCGATTTTAAAACCGCCAAAGCGGCGCTAACCGTAAAAACCGCCGACATGGAATTAAAAAACGAAGTGATGAAGTTTTTAAGCGCCGGCAACGCTTTGGAAAACGCGATTTACGAAAAAGACAAATCAAAACGCGTTTCCAATTTGGAAACGCTTAAAAGCCGAATGAAAGAATTCTTTGCCGAACTCGGCGAAGAAAAAATACAGGAAGCGGAGATTTTCTTCGAAGAAGCGATTGACAAAATGGTGCATGAAAACGTGCTTGAAAAAGGCAGGCGGCCGGACGGAAGAAAACTCGACGAATTGAGAGCGTTGACTTCGGAAATAGAAGTTTTGCCGCGCACTCACGGCAGCGGCCTATTTCAAAGAGGGGAAACGCAAGTTTTATCGGCCCTCACTTTAGGTTCTCCTTCCGATGTGTTGATTATCGAAGGGATGGTTATTTCCACAAAAAAGCATTTTATGCATATGTATAATTTCCCGCCGTTTTCGGTTGGGGAAACGGGCAGAATGGGCGCTCCGGGAAGAAGAGAAATAGGCCACGGCGCTTTGGCGGAAAGAGCGCTTTTGCCTGTCGTGCCCCCAAAAGAAGACTTCCCCTATGCCATCAGAGTTGTTTCCGAGGTTTTATCTTCAAACGGCTCTTCGTCGATGGCATCGGTTTGCGGCTCTGTTTTAGCTTTAATGGACGCCGGGGTCCCGATTTCCAAACCGGTGGCCGGCATAGCCATGGGCCTTATGAGCGACGGAAAAGGAGATTATAAAATTCTCACCGACATCCAGGGGCCGGAAGACCACCACGGCGATATGGATTTTAAAGTGGCCGGCACCAAAGACGGCATCACCGCAATGCAAATGGACGTTAAAATAAATGGCATTGACACGAAAATTTTGAAAGAAGTCTTATATCAAGCCAAAAAAGCGCGGTTGGAAATTTTGGAAAATATGTTAAAAGCCATTGGCGCGCCGAAATCGGAGTTGTCGCCTTTGGCGCCGAGAATTATCACCGTTAAAATCCCGGTTGATAAAATAAGAGAAGTTATCGGCCCGGGCGGCAAGGTTATAAATGAAATTATCGACCAAACCGGCGCTAAAATCGACATTGAAGAATCGGGGATTGTCTTTATAACCGCCGAAAATGAAGAAAGCGGCGCTAAAGCCAAAGAAATGGTGGAAGGTATCGTTAAAGAATATAAAGTCGGCGATATTGTTGTCGGCAAAGTGGTTCAAATTCTTGATTTCGGGGCCATTGTGGAATTCGGAAGAAATAGAGACGGAATGATCCATATTTCCGAACTGGCGTCTTATCGCGTCAATAAAGTTACCGACATCGTGAATGTCGGCGACGAAGTGAAAGTAAAAATAAAAAGAGTCGAAGGCGGTAAAATCAGTTTATCGCTGAAAGACGTTGAAAAATAAAAATGCAATCATGTGGATAAGTTGATAAAAATACCCCCGCTGTAAGCGGGGATATTTTTATGTTAAAATAATTTCAATGGCCGACCCAATGCAAAAACCGGAAGACATTGTTATAAGAACAATGAAAAGCGATCTGGAAAAATTGTCCGGAATCGCCCCAAAAAAAGAAGAAGTAAAACCGGCGCAAGCGCCGGCGCCAGTTTCACCTATTTTTCAAGAATCTCAATATAAAGCGCCGCAAGCGCAAATGCCCGCGCCCCAGCCTCTGCCTCCGGCGGAAAAACCTTTCGCCCCGGTAGAAAAACCTTCCATTCCTCCGCCAATCGGCCGGCCGCCGGTTTTAATCGTGCCGCCAAAACCGGTTTTACCGAAAGAAGCCGAAATTCCAAAACCCGCGTATAAAATAGCGCCGGTTTGGATAAAACTCGGAATAATCGGCTTGGCAATAATTGTTTTGGCACTTTCAGGTCTTTACGGCTACTGGAAAATTTTTGTCCAAAGCAAACCGGCGGCGGCGCCTCAAATAACACCGCCTGCGGCCATAACCCCGACATTGCCGGCAATTCCAACGGCAACCACAACCGCGCCCATAAAATTTTTTACCAAACTGCCCAACAAATCCATAACAATCGACCTGCCGTCGAAAACATCGGCAACCTTGATTCAGACATTGAAATCCGAAGCTGAAATCGAAGAACCTCGCGCCTCGGTTAAACAACTGAAAATAACATACAAAGGAGAATCGATAACCGCCGAAGAATTTTTGAATTTAATGCAAATATCCGCTCCCAAAGATTTCCTGTCAAACTGCGAAAATGAATTCGCTTTCGCTTATTTCGCTCAAAAAGAAGGAGTGCGGCCGATTTTAATCCTCAAAACAAAAGATCGGGGGTTGGCGCAAAAGCAAACGGCTGATTGGGAAAAAACTACGCTGGCAAACGATATTTTTCCTTTATTTTTAAGCGATTCCGCATTGCCGAAAATTTCCCAAACATTTAAACCGTATCTTTTTATCGGCCAGCCGGTGCGATATTTAAATGTTGGCGTTCCTTTCGCTTCGCTAAATTACGCCATTTACAACGATTATCTTATTTTTACAACTTCAAGCGCGGGAATGTTTGTTATTTTGCAAGATTTAACCGGCCAAACGGTATCTTACGACTATATAAAATCTCTCGAAGCGTCGATAAACAGTTTTGTTAAATAGCAGTTATCTTTTAAAAACAATATAAATAATTTTCCTTGCGGGTTGTGGATAACTTGGCGTTGACGGGGTTTTAAAGATATTAGAAAATATATATAGATCCTTGTTTCTGTTTTAGGATTTTCGAGTATTCGTACTCGAATGCGATGATCTGCTCATCGCGCGATTTTGTTCTTTTTAAAAGAATTTAATTATGGTCTCGACCGTAAAATGGAAACGAGGCTCACGTTTTTTACCGCGAAGGCAGACGCGGGTCCAAAGGGCACCAACCCATATAAATATATTTTTTAGGGGTTCAACGGGGCCCTTTTTCGTTTGCCGTTAAAAATCTTTAAACCTATCGGTTTAAACCGATAGGTTTCCGACACCTATTGATTTGTTCGGGGATTCGGAAAGTTGACCGTGAATAAAGCTGCTTTTATTGCTTTTAAAATTTAACTTTGATATTCTAAAAATATGTTAGACCAAAAAACGACAAATGAATTAAAAACCGCGCTGGAAAAAGAACGCGATCTTTTGATAAGCGAACTGGAAACCATCGCAACGCCCGATCCGAATTTAAAAGGCGATTGGGATATTAAACATTCCGAATGGGAAGAAAATGAAATCACCAGCGAAGAAGAATTGGAAGGGGGAATAAGCGTCAACGAATCCGACGAGGATATGACAAATAAAGCGCTTTCCGACCGGTTGGAATTGCGGCTTAGAGACGTTAATGGCGCTCTGGAAAAAATCGAAAAAGGAACATACGGAACTTGCGAAACTTGCGGCGCGGAAATTCCCGAAGACAGGCTGAAAGCCAATCCCGCCGCAAAAACCGATATGGAACATGTCGTCTAAACTTTATTCGGCCGCGTTGTGCGGAATAAACGCGAAAATTGTGGAGGTCGAGTGCGATTTGTCGCCCGGCCTTTTTAGTTTCAACATTGTCGGACTGCCCGATATCGCCATTAAAGAATCAAAAGACCGCGTTTCCGCGGCGTTGAAAAATTCCGGCGCTTCCCCGCCAAGCCGCCGCAACAAAAGAGTCACCATCAATCTGGCGCCGGCCGATTTGAAAAAAGAAGGGCCGGCGTACGATTTGCCGATAGCGCTGGGATATTTGCTTATTTCCGGCCAGACGAAATTCGATCCGGAAAAGAAACTTTTTGTCGGCGAACTGGCTTTAAACGGCGCCTTGAGGCCCGTCAACGGCGCGCTGTCAATCGCAATCGAGGCAAAAAATCGCGGTTTCAAAACCTTGTTCGTTCCGAAAGAAAACATCGCCGAAACGACGCTTGTTTCCGACATAGAAATCGTCGGCGCCGCCAATTTGAATGAAATTTTGGAACATCTTGAAAACAAAAAATTGTTAACCGCATATAAAAATTCCGATTTGAACAAAGAACTTGAAAAAAACTTCATAGAAAAACCCGACGTTGATTTGGCTTTGATCCGCGGGCAGGAAAAAGCGAAAAGAGTTTTGGAAATCGCCGCCGGCGGCAACCACAATATTATTTTTTCCGGTCCGCCGGGTTCCGGAAAAACCCTTTTGGCAAAAGCTTTGGCTTCGATTTTGCCCAAGTTAAGTCTTGAAGAGGCGATTGAAGTGACAAGAATCTGGAGCGTTGCCGGACTTTTAAAAGAAGATCGGCTGTTTTTGTCGCAACGTCCGTTTCGCGCGCCGCATCACACGGCTTCGGGCGTGTCATTGGTTGGCGGCGGCGCGTGGCCAAGACCCGGAGAAATTTCTTTGGCCCACCGCGGCGTTCTTTTTCTGGATGAATTTCCCGAATTTTCCCGCGACGTTTTGGAAAATTTAAGGCAGCCGCTGGAAGAAAACCGGGTAACGGTTTCCCGCGCCCAAGGCAGTTTAACTTTCCCCGCCCAATTCTTGATGGTCGCGGCGATGAATCCCTGCCCCTGCGGATATTTGAACGACGACATGAAAGAATGCGTTTGCGCCGCAAGCCAGATAATACGTTATAAAAGAAAACTGTCGGGCCCGCTTTTGGATAGAATAGACCTCCATGTTGAGGTGCCGCGTTTGAAATACGAGGAAATGGCCAAAGAAAGTTTCGGCGAAACCAGCGAAACAGTGAGAAAAAGAGTGGCCCGAACAAGAGAAATCCAGGCGAGGCGGTTTGAAAACGAAGATATTTTAACCAACCGCGAAATGTCGGTCCGCCACATCAAAAAATATTGCGCTTTGGACGAAACAGCGGAAAAAATGATGAAAAATGCGGTCAGCTCGATGGGACTTTCGGCCAGGACATATCACCGCCTGCTGAAAATTTCCCGCACCATCGCCGACATGGATAATTGCGAAAATATAAAACCCCGGCACCTGGCCGAAGCGCTTCAATACAGGCCGAGAGAGGATGTTTAATATTGATAAGTAAATAAAAACCAAATATAATTTTCCGAAGCTTATGAAAACATTTTAGCATGGTTTTTTCCGCTTTAGGCGGAAAAATAAAATGCTTTCATCGGACAATGAGCCTCGCGCTGGCGAGGCGAATGCGCGAGGAAAATTATATTTGGTTTTTATTTAGAATCAAGCAATTTACCTCACAAACGGGTTTTTGGCGCCGCGGACTTCAAAGTGAAGGTGGCAGCCCGTTGAATTGCCCGAACCGACATTGCCCGGATAGCCGCCCATAAAAGCGATAATGCTTCCTTGATTAACGTATTGGCCGGTTGAAACTAAAATTGATTTCAGGTGGGCATAGCGAGTTGAAACTCCGTTAGGATGAAGAATTAAAATATTGTTGCCGTAGCCGCCGTTGGCATAACGACTGGCGCTGTCGGTGGGATAAACCGCCGATACCGCCCCCGAAGCCGCCGCGTAAACCGGAATATTTTCGGAAAGGCAGCTGTCGCCGCGCGATATGTCAATGGCATTATAAGCGTGAAGCTTCCCGCGATTGAAACCGTTGGTTGGAAAAATAAAATAGCCGTCGAGATAAGGACCGGCGGTATAGCGCGGCAAAGGCGCTTTTTTGGGCCTAGCCGGCGCCGGCGAAGACTTTGGCTCAACAACCGGCGGCTCGGTCATCGGATTTTGGTTTTGAAGAATCGAATCCTCTCCGGTTATTAAAAGATCTCTCGCGTCATAAGGAGCGCTTTCAAGATCAATGTCATTGCCGCCGCTTATTTCCGCGGAAGCGGCTAAAGCCGATTGAAACATTGGATTTTCCCTCAATCCGTCAGTCAATGAAGGCGCCGACACGATTTCTGTAACCTCGCCGCCGACAATCGAGTCTTTTCCCAATCCGATTTTTCCGATCAAGTCGCCAAAATTAAAGGAATGCGCGGCAAAAATCAAAGCCAAAATTAAAAACAAAGACGCCCCCAAGGGGTGTTTTTTGCCTTTCAGCAAAATTTGTCTAAAAATGGTATAAATAAGCCAAAATTAAGAGTAATAACAGCAAATCTGCCAAGCTGGTATTTTTAATTTTACCAAGCGGCCACTCCGCCGGTCAAGGTAGTTATCCCCAGCCATTATTGCCGCGCACGCTGAAATTTTGAGATTGAAGAATTTGCCGCTATACTAAATCCCATCAGACATGAATATATTAGCCGGACTAAATGAAAAACAAAGGGAGGCCGCGACAACCATCGGCGGTCCGGTTTTGATTTTGGCCGGCGCCGGCAGCGGCAAAACCAAAACCTTGACCCACCGCATCGCCCATATGTTGTCGCAAGGAATAAATCCCGAAAACATACTCGCGGTAACGTTTACCAATAAGGCCGCGGAAGAAATGAGAAACAGAATAAAAAAACTCCTTGAAATTGAAAATTTAAAATTGAAAATTGAAAATTTATTTGTAGGCACGTTCCACAGCTTCGGCGTAAAAATTCTAAGGCAAGAAATAGAATGTTTGGGATATAAAAAGAATTTCGTTATTTACGACGAAGACGACGCGCTTAATTTGGCCAAAGACATTATGGCCGAAATGAACTTGTCGCGGGAAAAATTCAAACCCGCTTCTTTTTTAAATTTGGTTTCCAAAATAAAAAGCGAATTGAAAGATTACGAAAATGCCGGCGCCGACGATTTTTACAAAAAACAATTCGCCGATTTTTATAACCTCTATGAGAGCCGCCTCAAAGCCGCCAATGCAGTCGATTTTGACGATTTGATAATATTGCCGATAAAAATTTGGCAGTCGCGGCCGGAAATTCTGGAAAAATACCGGAAACAATACCGGCATATTTTAGTTGATGAATATCAAGACACCAACCGCGCCCAATATCTTTTAATAAGCCTTCTGGCGCAAAAATACAAAAATATTTTCGCCATCGGCGACCCCGATCAGGCGATTTACGGCTGGCGGCATGCCGATTTCAGAAATATTTTGAATTTTGAAAAAGATTATCCCGATGCCAAACTGGTGAAACTTGAACAAAATTACCGCTCCACCGGAAACATTTTAAACGCCAGCAATGAAATTATTACAAAAAACACCGAAAGAAAAGAAAAAAAATTGTGGACCGAAAATTCTCCGGGAGCGCTGATAGAAGTCATTGAAACCGCCAACGAAAGGAAAGAGGCCGAATTCATCGTGAACGAAGCGATAAATCTCAACAAATATTCGGGCATCGATCTTGATGAAATTGTCGTGATATACCGAACCAACGCGCAATCCCGGGTTCTTGAAGAAGCCTGCCTTTACGCCAACCTGCCGTATCGCATAATCGGCGGCGTAAAATTTTACCAAAGAAAAGAAATAAAAGACGTTTTGGCTTATTTGCGGCTGGCGCAAAGCCCGAAAGATGAAATCAGCCTGAAAAGAATCGTCGGAATTATCGGCAAAAGAGCGTTTGCCGCCCAAGGCGGACAGCCGGTTGCCGATTGGGAAAATTTAAAAAAACAAACCGAAATTTTATCGCCGGCGGAATTCGTAAAAGCCGTCGTCAAACAAACCGGCTATTACGATTATTTGGAGAAAAAATTTCCCGATTTCGGGCCGGACGGCGAACCGGAATTTGAATCAAGAATTAAAAATATAAAAGAACTTATCGGCTTGGCCGGGATGCATGAAAATATCGGAGATTTTCTCGCCGAGGTCGCTTTAATGCAAACGGAAAGAAATGCGGGCGCCGGCAAACAGCTTAATTTAATGACGCTCCATTCGGCGAAAGGCTTGGAATTCGACGCTGTTTTTATCGCCGGAGCCGAAGAAAATTTAATGCCTCATTCCCGTTCGGCCTATTCTTTTCAGGATTTGGAAGAAGAGAGGCGGCTTTGCTACGTTGGAATGACGCGGGCGAAAAAATATTTAAAACTGCTGTTCGCAAAACAACGCGCGTTGTGGGGCGAAAAGAAAGAAACATTGCCGTCGCGGTTTATAATGGAATTGCCGCAGAATCTGGTTAATTTCCGTTCTTTGGTCGACGGATACGGCTCGGCGCAGACGACCTGCCGGAAATAAGGTTGGAATAATATGGACTTAACCGACAAGACAACAATAAAAGAACTGCTGAAAAAACACGGGGCGAGGGCGGAAAAATACCTTGGCCAGCATTTTATTTTGTCAAAAAAAGCCCTTAATCAAATGACTGCCGCCGCGGAAATAAAGAAAAGCGATGCGATTGTCGAAATCGGGCCGGGGCTTGGCGCGCTTACCCGGGAACTGGCGAAAGCCGGCGCTAAAATCACCGCCATTGAAAAAGATCCGCTGATGATTTCAATTTTAAAAGAAACGCTGGCCGATTTTTCAAACATAAAAATTGTCCACGCCGACGCCCGATCGATAGGTGTCGGAAACCTATCGCTCGAAAAATATAAAATTGCGGCGAATTTGCCATATAACATCGCCGTTTTTTTAATACGGCAGTGGCTGGAAGCCGAAAAACCTCCGCAATTAATGGTCTTAATGGTTCAAAAAGAAGTGGCGCAAAGAATATGCGCAAAACCTCCTCGCGCGAATCTTTTGGCGGCAAGCGTTCAATTTTACGCCGACGCAAAAATTGTCGATTATGTTCCGGCGGAAGCTTTTTGGCCCAAGCCAAAAATTGATTCGGCTATAATAAAAATCATTCCCCGCAAAAAGCCGCCGCAAAAGACGCGCGGCGCGTTTTTTGCGACTGTTAAAGCCGGCTTTTCCCAGCCGAGAAAAAAACTAATCGGAAACCTTTCCAAAAAATTCGGCGCGCCAAAAGAAAAACTCGCGAAAATATTCAAAAAACTGGATATTCCGGAAAACGCCAGAGCGGAAAATTTAAGTTTGAAACAATGGCTTTCTCTGACAACCGAAATTCCATACAAAATTAAGAAAGAAAAATAAAATCAAATATAATTTTTCGCAGCTTCCGCAGCCCCGACGGCATGGTCTCCGCGTAGCGGGAGCGTCGGGGCGAGAACGGACAGAGAGCCCCGCGCCGGCGGGGCGAACGCGCGAGAAAAATTATATTTGATTTTATTTTTATCGCTATTCGAGTTATCCACATATTGCGTAAAAACTCCGCTTTAACAAGAGAATTTTTTGCGGTATAATTTAATGAAATGATTATAAAAAACCGCTTTGCAATCGCATTCGCGATATCGGCCGGAGTCGCTTTCGGCGTTTTTGCGTTTGCGCCGGCTTCAAAAACCGTATATGTGAACAATAATGGCGCCAATTACCTCGCTTCCGCCGACGAAAATCAAACAAACAACTTAACGGATAATAAAATCGGCGATCTTTCAAACAATATCATCCCGACAATCAGGGGAACGCAAAACATAACCGACAATTTTGCGGCAAAATTAACAGAGGAACTAATCTCCAAAAATTCGAACCCGAAAATCGATTCGTCAAATCCGGGGCTTAACGCGCCCGATGTAAACGCCATGGCGGAAAATTTTATTTCCGACGGACTGAAAAAAGCAAATGAAAACATTTTAAACATCAATCCGCCAAGCCTTAAAATTTCAAACGACAATAGTAAGCCGGCGATAAAAAAATATATTTTGGAAATGCAGGCGGTATTGAATAAAAATTTAAAGCCCCTCGGTTCCCTTTTTGATACG
Source organism: Candidatus Azambacteria bacterium (assembly GCA_016213445.1). Lineage (GTDB taxonomy): Bacteria > Patescibacteriota > Minisyncoccia > UBA10092 > UBA10092 > UBA10092. Next base: position 155,440 of record JACRAJ010000001.1, on the reverse strand, counting down.
TTAAACAGCATAGTCGCAAACAATGACACCGGAATGGAAAAACTTTCGCCGATAATAACCGCTTATGAAACAGCTGCCGACCAACTCGAACAAATACCCGTTCCATCAAGTTTAAAAAATTTAACGATAGACGAAATCCGGCTGTTAAGAATCACCGCGAATGTATTAAGGGCGTTTGCCAACATTGAAAACGACCCTATGGGCGCAATGGCGGCGACGGAACAATTTAAAGTTGTTTTGCAAAGTTGGCTGGATCTGCAAAATAAATTCAATGCGTTCGTAAAAAAATTCAATCAATCTTGATTTTATATTTTGATGCCGAAATTTTTTAATAAAAAAACCGCAATACTTTTTTTACTCGCCGCTATTTTATTTTCAAGCGTTCCAAAAACAACGCATGCTACATTGGAAGTGCAAGATATTGGCATGCAATTAATGACATCGGATATACTCGTTAATTCCAATATTATAGCCGCAGCTACTGGTATCGGATCTGCGTCGACTGTAGCCAATACGACACAAGGTTTTTTCGAATGGTCGTTCAAAGCGGCGGGGGAGGCTTTGAAACGGCAACTTTTAAATATGATAGTCGATCAGATCGTCCGCTGGATCCAAGGGGGAGGCGATCCTAAATTCATAACCGACTGGCCCGGATTTTTCCGGGATGCGGTTGACCAGACCGCCGGCCATTTTCTTGACAACTTTAATTCAAAATACGGGGTAAATCTTTGTTCGCCTTTTAAGGCGCTATTGGGCGCCGGTTTTATTCCGATCCCCACATTTTCCACGCGCAGCGCTTGCACCTTAAGCAAGGTTGGGGCGAATCTCGATGCGTTTCTAAAAGATTTTCGAAGCGGCGGCTGGGTTGCTTGGCAGGAAATGGTGTTAAGGCCGCAAAACAACGTTTACGGCGCGTATCTTATGGCTTGGGACCAGTATGAAATCGAAAAATCGGCGGCGGCCAAAGCCGCGGCCGCCGAAGCTCAAGCCGGAAGAGGGTTTTTGAGCGTCAAGGGCGGATGTCTTGAAAGAAATTACGAAGGATACCAGCAATGTTTGGCAAGTGGATTGAGCGCGGAAGAATGCGACGCGGCATCTTGCAACAAAAGAGGCATTGTAACTCCGGGCGCCTTTGTCGGCGACATGGCGGCAAAAGCCGGCGGCTCGGACATCGATTACATTGTCAATGCCAATGATTTCGCCGCTTATGTCGGAGCGATCGTTAACGCGTTGTTAAACAGAGTGTTCGCCGAAGGAGTCGGGCTTTTGCATTCGGCATTCTCAACCAGCGCAAGCACAAGCGGCGGCGGAGGCGGGGGAGCCTCTTCCGCCCAATATCAATGCGCCCAACTTTTGGGCACGGCGGCGTACAACAACTGTATAAACGCGATACAAAGCGGAGCGGATATAAGAGAATTCCAAAAAAATAACCTCATAGCCACAATAGAGCAAGATTTGGCGTATCAAAATCAGCTTTTGGGAGCAAAGCAAAGCACTTTGTTTATTTTAAATCAATCAATCGGTATTTTAAACCAACTTAAAGACTGTCAGGCGTCGACGTCGCCCGCTTTGGCCGCGGGCACGGCTTCAACCATACTTTCCGTTCAAAGCGCGGTATCAAATATATCGGATCAAATTCCCAAAATCCAATCCGATATTATCGCCCTCCAAACCAAAGAACAGGAAATAAAAGCCATAACCGATGTAACGCAAATTCCTTCCGTTTGGGCCAAGGTGGCCGGCGTTATCAACCCGGCGGCAACTTACAGCCTGGTTTTGGCCGCGCAAAACGAAGCCAGCCAAAAACAACAGGCCATGAGTTCTTATCAACAACAACTGACTCTTTGTTCAAGCGCAACGCCCGCTCCGTAATTCTTTTTTATGAAAAACTTCTTGACAAAAAATAAAAAATATCTCGGATTAATCGTAATTGCGGTAATTGTTTTTAATTTTATCTTCCCGTTTTCCGCTGTCGCGGCGGAAAAAGACGATAGTAGCATCGCAGACACACTTCTGGGTTGGATAAGCGCCAAGGCTTTGCTCGGCATCTCTGATTTCGTCAGCACGATTTTCGGCGCCATTTTTGGAGTAATACTCTATCTTGAAGCCCAAATAATCGACTACATTCTTTCTCCCAGCAATTTTTCTTTCACCAATGCCATGGTTGTCAAGCTTGGATGGGGCATCACCCGCGACCTCGGCAATATGTTTCTCATTTTAATTCTTTTGGTCATCGCTTTTTCCACGGTTTTAAGAATTCAGTCGTACGCCATAAAACAGCTTTGGTGGAAAGTGTTGGTGGCGGCGCTTTTGGTGAATTTCAGCCTGGTAATAGCCGGATTTATCATCGACTTCACGCAAGTTTTAACGACATATTTCATAAAACAATCCACGGGCCAAGGCTTTACGACTATCACCGTAAAACTGGCGAACGCCATGAAAATCACTAATTTTTACAATCCGGCGTTGCCAACTACCGTGATGCAAGGCATAACCCAATTCGGAGCAAGCGCCGTCGCAGGTCTTGTGGGTATGGTTTTAACCTTAATCGGCCTTGTGATTACCGTGTTCGTTTTCGGCGCCACGGCCATATTTTTAATCGTGAGAATCCTATATATCTGGATGCTGCTGATTTTTGCGCCCATCGTGTGGATGCTTTGGATTTTGCCGGCGACAAGCAAATATTTCAGCCAGTGGTGGAATAAATTTATCCAGTGGGCTTTTTTCGCCCCTATTTATGTTTTTATGATTTACCTTTCGCTGTCGATTTTTGACCAGAGCGGCAAAATCCGCGGCGACGTGTTTTTCGGAACGTCGCCGCAGGGGTGGAATACGGTGGCCGACGGATTAACCCAGGTTTCACTGCCTTCGGCGATTTTCCAGTGGATTTTGGTTATCGCGCTGATGTTCGGCGCCCTCATCGTGGCGCAGAATTTTGGAGTATACGGAGCAAAAGGTTCTCAAGATATATTAAAGAAGTGGGGAACGGGTACTAGAAACTGGGCGGGAAGATACGCGCGCAGAAAAGGCCTTGAATGGACCCGGCCATTGCCTGAAGGCGCGCCGCCGCCAACCGGTTTGCGAGGCGGTTTGCGAAAAATTGGCGCCGCCATCGGCGGCGCGGCGGTTGCCGTTCCCGGCGTAAGAGGCGCTTACTTGAAACAACTCGAAGCGGAGCGAAAAGCTTATTCCACGGCGTACGATAAATACAAAAATGTCGATCCGGCCGTGCTTGAGCAGGCACAAAAGGGAATTTTGGCGCCTCAAGAACGCTTAGCCGTACGGCAAACGCTGATGGAAAAGAAAAGATTCAAACCAACCGCGGAGCAATTAATGCCAATGCTTGATGAAGCGAAACGGTACGGGAAAGAAGGCGACTTCATTAAAATCGCCGCGGATAAAATGCCGGGCGAATTAAGCGATAAAAACGGTTATAACATCGAACAAAGGGAAGAACTTGTCCGCAGGGCTAAAAATAACGGAATAGAAAAAGAATTGTACGCGACGCTTCCCGTTGAATCGGCAAAAGTTCTCGAAAAATCCTTGGATGAAATAATAGGAAAAATTAAATCGGCGGACGCTTTCAAAATCAACGAACTGTCGCTGAAAAATAAAGAAGTTATAACGGTGATGGCGAATAAATTCACCGGCGAACACGTTATGAACGCCGCCAAAAATGACCGTAGCGACATAATTGACGCAATTGAAGACGGAATTAAAGAAATCGGCATTGAACAATTTAAAACTGACAATCCCCGTTTAGCAAAGTGGATTCAAAAATCTCCGGGCAGTACATTCTTCAAAATAAGTCTTGGAGAAGAAGAAAAGAAAGAAGGACTTAAAAAAGAAGCGCCTGCAATAACCGTGGTGGGTCCGTACGCAAAAATTCCGCCCCTTGAAGAAAGAAAAGGATAGGCAATTTACACGACTTAAATTTTTAACCAATTAAAATGCCCGAAATAACCAGAGAAGAAAAAATAAAATTATTCGGTAAATTGCCGCCTCAATTGCAAGAGGCGCTATTTTCCGACGCCACGGCCGACACTATTGATAGAATCGGAAAAAAATACGGTTTAGACGATGATCAAGTTTCGCTTTTGGCAAGAGTAATCGGCGACATTATTTTAGGAATAATCCCGCCAACATCTTTGACGCAAGAAATTAACTCGCAAATCACATCCGACACGCAAATCGCGACGAGTCTGGCGCAGGAATTAAACGCTGAACTTTTGGCGCCATTATTGGCGCCTTTAGCGCCCGCGCCCGTGCCGATTCCGCCCCAACCCATCGTCGCACCGCCAGGCGCGATTCCAACGCCTCAACCGACGCCCGCGCCTCAACCGACGCCGATGCCACAGCCTGCGGCGCCAGCGGCTCCCAAACCAATTTTCGATAAATACCGCGAACCGGCGGCAATGCCCCCGGCGCCGGAAGTTGTCGATTTAAGAAAAGTGCCGGTTGCGCCGATGCCAACGCCGCCGGCGCCCCAACCCGAGGCTGGTCCGCCTTTAGCGGAGATGCCAATCACGCCCAAACCAACGGCGCCTCCGGCGCCGATGCCAGCCGCGCCCCAGCCCAAGGCTGGTCCGCCCTTGGCGGAAACTCCGGCTCCGGCGGCGCCCAAGCCGGTTTTTTCGATAAGGCCGATGCCCCTGGCGCCAGCCGCGCCGGCTCCAAAGCCCGCAATGCCGCCGCTTATTGAAGCTGAACCTCATAAAATTTCAATGCCCGCGCAAAAGCCGGTCGATACATACAGGGAACCTGTTGAAATTCCAAGTCCAACGCCAACCGCGCCGCCCATTCCGGTTCAGCAAAATCGCGAACTGGCGCCTCAATATATAATGAAACCTTCCGGCGCGCCCCCAACAAACTCCGCCAAAAATATCCTCGATTTAAGGCAAGACAAAGGAGAGTTTTAAATGCAGTACCAAGTGCCACAATTTATTGAAGCGGAAGACAGAATCATCGGGCCTTTAACGCTCAAACAATTCTTATATCTGGCTTTCGCCGGCGCGATCCTTTTTGTTCTTTGGTTTATTTTTAATTTGTATGTTTGGATAATTGTTGCCGTTCCCGTTATCGCCATAGCCGTTGCTTTCGCATTTTTAAAAATAAATGACCGGCCGTTTGTTTATTTTTTCCTGGCATTTTTGAGATATTTCACCAAGCCCCGCCTTTACCTTTTTTCCAGCGCCCCCGAAAAAGCGGCCGAGCCGGAAAAAATCGAAAAAAAAATTCAACCGCAAGCACCCGCGCCGCAAGAAGAAAAAATAACCCCTTCCAAATTAAAAGAACTGGCATTAAAATTAGACACCGGCACCAAGTAATTAACCAGCCATGGCTGAAGAAAAAACAACAAAGGGACCCGCCACGCAGGAATTTCTCGACATAGAAAAAATCCGCGATGGCGTTATCATTTTAAAAAACGGCGGGCTCCGCGCGGTTTTGATGTGCGGCTCGAGAAATTTGGAATTGGAATCAATCGACAGTCAAAACGCCATCATCAGCGCCTATGCCGATTTCCTAAATTCTTTCGACTGGCCATTGCAAATAGTGATTCATTCGAGAAAATTGGATATCAAACCCTATTTGGCGTCGCTTGAAGAAAAATTAAAAACGCAGGAAAACGAGCTTTTGAAAATTCAAACCGCCGAATATGCGGATTTCATAAGAAATTTCGTTTCGCTTTCGGATATAATGGTAAAAAGGTTTTACACAATCATTCCCTTTGATCCGATCGAATCCAAGGCGGAAAGCCCGCTTGAAAAAGTCGGTTCGCTTTTAAAAATAGTTTCTCCGAAAACTCCGGAACTTTCCGAAGAAAAATTTCAGGAATATAAAAATCAATTATTTCAGCGCGTTGAACATATTATTTTAACTCTGGCCCACGTGGGCGTTAAAGCGACGGCGCTTAACACTGAAGAATTGCTGGAATTGTTTTATAATCTCTACAATCCCGAAGAATATGACACCCATATTTTCAAATAAAAAAGAACAAATAACAAACGCCGCGGCCGCGGATTTGCGCAGTATTTTGGCGCCGGCGGCTTTGGAAATCGATCCGTCTTTTTTGCGGCTCAATAAAAAACTGGCGCGGACTTTTTTTGTTTTCAACTACCCCAGATTTTTAAACACCAACTGGTTTTCCGAAGTTATAAATTTAGACAAAACTTTGGATGTGAGTTTTTTTATCCATCCCATCGACACCGGCGCGGCCTTGAAAAGCTTGAGGAAAAAAGTGGCGCAAGTGGCGTCGGAAATCAGCATGCGGGAGGAAAAGGGCTTGGTGCGCGATCCGATGCTTGAAACCGCCTATCAAGACCTTGAAGACTTGCGCGACAAACTTCAGCAAGCGAGAGAAAAATTTTTTAAATTCGGGTTATATATCACCCTTTACGGCAATTCGCTTGAAGAACTGAATAAAATGGAAACTTCCCTGCGTTCGATTTTGGATACCAAGCTCGCGTACAGCAAGTCGGCGATTTATCAGCAAGACAAGGGCTTTAAATCAACTCTTCCCCTGATGACGGATGAATTGGAGATAAACACCCCGATGAATTCGGGGCCGATTGCCGCCACCTTTCCTTTTGTTTCATCGGATTTAACTTCCGACAACGGCATTCTTTACGGCATCAACCGCCACAACAATTCACTGGTTCTTTTCGACCGCTTTTCCTTGGAAAATGCCAATACCGTGGTTTTCGGCAAATCCGGAGGCGGCAAATCTTATGCGTCGAAACTCGAAATTTTGCGTTCGCTAATGTTCGGAACCGATGTTATCGTAATCGACCCTGAAAATGAATATCAATATCTCGCCGAAACAATAGGCGGCGCTTTTTTCAAAATTTCACTCACTTCGGAAAACCACCTTAATCCGTTTGATTTGCCAATTCCCAAGGAGGGTGAAAATCCGGCCGACATTTTAAGATCGGGAGTCATTAGTTTGGTGGGACTGATCCGCATAATGCTCGGGGGACTCACGCCTGAAGAAGACGCTATTATCGATTCTGCCATCACCCAAACCTACGCCAGCCGCGACATAACGCCGAATTCCGATTTTTCGAAAGCCGTAATGCCGACAATGTCCGATTTAAAAACTGTTTTAGACAGCATGGCCGGAGCCGAATCGCTAAGCCGCCGGCTTGAAAAATATGTCACCGGTTCTTACGCGGGATTTTTGAACAATAGGACAAATCTCGAAATAAAAAACAAACTGGTGGTTTTCAGCATCAGGGATATGGAAGAAGAATTGCGGCCCGCGGCAATGTACATAATTCTTCACTTTATCTGGAACATGGTTCGTTCGGAACTTAAAAAAAGAATCCTCATGGTTGACGAAGCTTGGTGGCTGATGAAACACGACGACGGCGCCTCGTTTTTGTTCGGCATCGCCAAGCGCGCCAGAAAATATTTTTTGGGGGTCACGACCATCACTCAAGACGTAAGCGATTTTATAAACTCTCCGTACGGCAAGCCGATTTTAACCAACTCGTCGCTTCAATTTTTGTTTAAACAATCGCCGGCGAACATAGACGTTATCCAAAAAACTTTTAATTTAACCGACGAGGAAAAATTCCTGCTTCTTGAATCGGACGTCGGCGAAGGCTTGTTTTTCGCCGGTTCCAAGCACGTCGCCATCAAAGTAATCGCTTCCTACACCGAAGACCAAATAATCACTTCCGATCCCGCCCAGCTTTTACAAATAGAACAGGCTAAAAAAGAACTGGAGCGCGCCGAGACACTGGCGCCGTAATATTGTATAATTAAACATATAATGGCTTTAGCGGAAAATTTACAACAAAAAAGAGGCGCTTTTAAAGAAAAAATAAGCGCGAAGTCGCAGGAATCGGAAACCGAAAGCGGCGCCGAGATTGATTTCGCGGAATGGCTGCTGTTATTTTTGGGCGCCGGCTACATAGACATTCTTTTTATTCTTTTGACGATTATTGCCCTGATTCCGATTGTCGGCCTGGTGATTTATGCGGTCGCAGAGCCGATTTTAGACTTGGCGGCAACGGCAATTTTCTGGTTTTATCTGCAACATAAAGGCCTTGGGCAATATTGGTGGCTGGCGTTCGGAGGAGGATTGGCGAATCTGATTCCGGTTGTTAATTGGTTCGGCTGGGTTGTTTCCGTTTTAATTCTTTACTTCTTGGTAAAAGCGGAAAAAATTCCCATGGCCGGCGAAGCGATAAAAGAAGCTTCCAAAATAACACCAAAATAAAATAAAATGACTGCATCAAACCCAAACAAAAATAAATTTTTCCTCGCGCGCTCGGGTTTTTTACTTATCGTTTTATTGCCCGCCATTACAAACGCCCAATTCAACTTGGGCGCCAACCAATTGCCGAGCCTAAACATAAAACCGACGCTTTCTTTAAACTTGGATCCCGCAACGCCATTGCCGAATTCCGTAATCACCGTCATTGCCAATCTTTCGGGGCCGGCTAATGTCGAGAATTCCGATTACACCTGGTTTTTAAACGGCGTCAAACAAAATAACGCGTCCGGCGTCAATAAAAATATTTACGCTTTTCAAGTCGGAAATTTAGGCGCCGTTTATAGAGTAAATGTAAACGTTTCAACGCCGGCGGGAGACAATTTGTCCGACTCGACATTTTTTACGGTGAGCGATTTCGACATTACATGGAGCGCGTCTTCGGAAGCGCCGGCTTCATATAAAGGAAAATTATTGCCGACTCAAAATTCAACAATAGTCGTTTCGGCGCTGCCTTTCATTTATCGGCCGGGATCCAAGACGTTGATTAGCGCCGACGATTTAATTTTCAACTGGACTATCGATGACAAATTATCCAAAAGCAAATCAGGACTCAACAAATCGGACTTTATTTTAAAAATCGACGATTTCGCCGGAAGCGAAAAGTCATTGCGCCTCGAAATTAAAACTGCCGATGCCACCGTTTCCGCAATTAAAAACATTACAATTCCCGTAGTCAGGCCGCAAACTTTGATTTATTTCAATAATCTCGAAACGAACAGTCCGTATGGCGGCGCCTTGAAAAATTTGATCACAATCCCGGCAGTTTTTAATTTTATCGCCAAAAATTACTTCTTCAATTCTCCGGACAAGGACTTAAAATGGCAATGGTTTGTAAATAGCAATGAAGTTCCCGCGGAAACCGATAAACCGTGGCTGGCCTCGCTTGATCTTTCAAATTTCAGCCAATTTTTTTCAGTTCAAATTCAAACAATAATTAAAAATCCGGCCAATGAAACGGAAACGGCCCAATCAACAATTAATCTTCAAGTAAAATAGCAACATGCGACAGGCGACATGGAAAATTAAAAATCAAAATAAAAAAATCTTACTGATTGTTTTTATACTCATCGCTTGTTTTATGCCGCTTGTTGCTTCCGTTCAAGCTCAAGTCCGGCTTGAAACCGGACTGCCCGGCGTTCCCGTAATCCCGGCCGGCCAGGAACTGCCTTCATATATAAATTATTTATTCATATTCGGCTTGGGGCTTATTACTTTTTTTGCTTTGGGTTTTATGACAATCGGCGGCGTTATGTATATTTTGGCCGCCGGCAACATCGCTAAAGTTGAAGACGCCAAGGATATGATAAAACAAGCCCTTCTCGGACTCGGGCTAATGCTTGTGTCTTATCTTTTACTAAGAACAATTAATCCCGATTTGGTAAATTTAAGAAATCCCAAAATTGATCTACTTCAATTTAAGGGCGGCTCATTCCCCCAACCGGCTGAAGAGTTTAAAGGAGGTGGAGGTGGAAAATACGGCGGTGGAGGCGCGGGAGGCGCTTGGTAAAATCTTAAAATAACTATGTCCAAAAAAACCTTATACATAATTTTAGTAATACTCGCCAGCCTCGCGATAATCGGGGGAGTGGTTTGGTATTTATTTTTTAAATCCGCAAAACCCGTAACCACTCCCGGCGCGGGATTCGCCGCTCCCGGCCAAGAGGCGGCTGCCGGATGGAAACCGATAAGCGACGATCCGGTTGTTTCTGCGCGCTGGAGCGGCGATGAAATTTTGTTCTACGATTTTTCCGGCCAGCTTTGGCAATTTAAAACCGGCGACGCCAAGCCGATTTTAACGGATCAAACGGCCATTGAAAATCCGGCCGAAATAATTTGGTCGTTAAACGGAAAAAATATGGTTAAAGCGGGATCGGAACAATTTGACAGCCGTTATGTGTTCAACGATTTTGCCAAAAAAATATCCGCCAATTTAACCGCCAATATAAAATCCGCGGCTTTTTCTCCCGATGGCGCCAAAATGGTTTATCACATTTCCGGAAATTCAAATATAAATTCTCTATACACCAGCAACCCCGACGGCAAAAAACAAAAATCTTTAATAACATCTTTTAAATTGCGCGACATTAAATTATCGTGGCCTAAAAATAATACTATAAGCTTAACTTCAAAACCCAGCGGCCTGATAACGGGAAATGCATGGACTTTAAACACGGTAAATCTCGTTTTGGCAAAAATAATAGGCGATTTGCGCGGCCTGGAAACCCTTTGGGCGCCAAACGGCGACAGTTTTATATATTCCTATGCGGACGAAAGCGGCCGAAATCCGTCATTGGCTGTTTATAAAAAAGGCGTTTCAAGAATTATTGAAAACACCTCGACATTAATCGATAAATGCGCTTGGGCTGGAGATTCTATAAACATATACTGTGCCGTTCCCCAATCTTGGCCATATTCTGCGGTGCTATTGCCCGATGATTATTATAAAAAAGTGTTTTCAACCGTCGACGATCTTATAAAAATCAACGTTGAAACCGGAGAAAAAAATATCATATACCAAGCGATAGGGGACATTTCGGATCTCAATATAAGTTCGGACGGCGGCAGTTTAATATTTTTATCCCGAAACAGCGGGCTTTTATACCAATTGAATTTGAAATAAATTTAATCAATATATTTCACGACCACCCTTCTTTGCGCGCCTTCGCCGGCGCTTTCGGTTTTTATATCCGGATGAGCGGCAAGTTCCGTATGGACGATTCTTCTTTCGTAAGCCGTCATCGCTTCCAAAGCCACAGGCTGTTTGTAGAATCTGGCGCGTCGCGCCGCTTTTTTGGCAAGCTCCCGCAAAGAATCGTCTTTTAGATTTCTATAATTATTAATATCAAGATGAATTAAGGGCGCCGACTCGATTTGTTTTTTTATGATTAAGCGCAAAAGAATTTCAAAAGCGGGAATATGCTTGCCATTTTCACCGATATAAAAACCAGTTTCTTTCGCCGAAATTGAAATATTTATTGAACCGTCGGCGGACGCTTCAACGGTTTTGATTTCAAAATCGGCAATTCTGCTTTTAACAAAAAAGTCGTAAACAATATTTTTAACTTTTAGTAATTTCTCCTCGTTCATTTTGGTTGAGATATTGCTGAAGTATAGCGAAAAGCGTCGTTACAATCCAGTAAAGCGGCAAAGCCGCGGGTAGCGACCAAAAAATGATTACGCTTAAAACCGGCATAAAATAAAGCATCTGCTTTGACATCATGCTGCCGAAATCGGGGGCTCCGGCAGGTCCCCGATTATTTCCGCCGGATTTAACGGGAACGGGCATAATCATTTTTGTCTGAATATATTGTAAAACGCCTGATAATATGGCTAATACCATATTTTTATGGGACAAATCAATAATTCCCAAAAAAACCGTCTGTATCTTGCCCGGCGCCGAAACAAACGAATAAAGAGAGCCTAAATCCGAATTTAGACTGTGCAGAAAAACCTGCCAAAGAGCCAAAAGAATGGGAATTTGAATGATAATGGGCAAAAAACCGGAAAGAGGGTTGATTTTATTTTCGGAATAAAGCGCCATGAGCGCCTTCGCTTGCGCTTCCTTGTTGTTTTTAAACTTATTTTTTATTTCCGCGGCTTTCGGTTGAATTTTAGCTAGAATTTTCTGGTTTTTAAGACTTTTATTCGTCATCGGCCAAAGAATCAACCGAATGATCGCGGTTAAAATAATAATAGCGACGCCGAAATCGTGGCCCGGAATAATGTTATACAAAAAAATCAAGCCGTTTAAAAGCGGCCGATAAAATATTTCATTGAACAAATAGGATATCATTTTTGATTAGTATATTTTTTAAATTATCAACCAACATTCGATATTCGGATTTTTTTAAAGCCGCCTTCGGCCAAACCGCTACGTCAAATCCCGGCTTTACATTCTTTAATAAAAATCCGACTGCCGCCCTTAAACGCCGCTTTATTAAATTTCTCTCCGCGGCTTTTTTGGCGAATTTATTGCTTACAATAAACCCAAATCGAGAACAGCCCTTTTGATTTTTTATAAATTTAATCCTTAGAAATTCATTTTCGGAAACTTTTCCATATTTGAAAATCTTTCCAAAATCAGCGGTGGATTTCAGCCTGTTTGCCGCGGGCAACATAAAAATCAAACGGCCAAACGCCGGCGGCCTTTTTGTCGGCGCCTTTTTAATACTTTTCTCCCTCCGGAACTCTTCTTTCTCTTTAAGAATCCATGTTTTTTTATCCTCTTAAGTTTTTTGGGTTTATAAGTTTTGCTCATTTTGCAAATATTCTAACACAAACATAAATATTGCGTCAAACATTTTTAATAATTTATACTTTTCCACAGATAATTCACAAGTTATAAACTTCCGTATGGTTAAAAACATCTTAAAATTATTTTGCGCGATGTTATACTAAATAAAATATGGAAATGGAATTGAACGAACTTTGGCAAGCGGCTCTCGGAGAAATAGAACTGCAAGTTTCAAAGGCAAATTTTAAAACCTGGTTGAAAAACACAGCCATCGTCGATAAAAAGGGCGGTATAATTACCGTTGCCGTTCCAAATTCCTTTACCAAAGAATGGTTGGAGAACAAATATCATAAATTTATATTAAGATCATTGAGAAATCTTGAGTCGGAGATCAAAGAAGTTAATTATAAAATCCAGCAAGGCCAAAATTTCAGCAAAGACGATTTTAAAAGTAAAAATCCATCCTTAAAAGGCGCGGATGCGACAAAACAACAACTGGATTTTCAAGAACTGAACGTAAACGCATTGACCAATCTTAATCCTCGATATACCTTTGAAAATTTTATTGTCGGATCGTCAAACGAACTTGCTCACGCGGCGGCTTTGGCCGTAAGCGAAAATATCGGAAAAAAATACAACCCTTTGTTTATTTACGGGGGGGTGGGGCTTGGTAAAACCCATTTGATTCAGGCTATAGGCAATCAAATAAGTAAAAACAACCCGGCTAAAAAAATAAAATACGTCACTTCGGAAAAATTTACATCGGAGGTTATTTCGGCGTTAAGATCGGGCTCTTTAAGGCCGCGCGACATTGACGATTTTAAAAGGCGCTGGCGGGAAATTGATTTATTAATAATAGACGACATTCAATTTCTGTCCGGAAAAGAAAAAACGCAAGAAGAATTTTTCCATATTTTCAACGCTTTATACGATGCCGGCAGGCAAATAATCCTATCTTCCGATCGATCGCCAAAATCAATCCAAACTCTTGAAGAACGCCTTCGTTCGCGCTTTGAAGGCGGAATGATCGCCGATATTTCATATCCCGATTTGGAAACAAGGATTGCTATTTTAAAATCGAAGGCTAATGAAAAAAATATGGATTTGTCGGATGAAATATGCGAATATGTCGCCCAGAATATAAAAAAGAATGTAAGGGAATTGGAAGGGGCTTTAAACCGCCTGATAGCAACCAACCATCAACTCGGTAAAAAAGAATTAAATATGATCGACGTCAAAAAAACCCTAAATCTGCTTATAAGCGCCCCTAAAAAAAACACGACTTTTAAAAATATAATCAAAGCCGTCGCCGAATATTACGATACCAGCGAAAAAGAATTATTGGAGCGATCGAGAAAAAAAGAAATTGTAAAACCCCGCCAAATAACCATGTATTTATTAAGAGAAGAGTTAAAAAGTTCTTTTCCTTTCATCGGCCTTAAAGTCGGCGGACGCGACCACACGACTGCGATTCATGCCTGTGAAAAAATAAAAAAAGAATTAGAATCGAATTCCGTGTTAAATGATGAAATAAATTCGATAAAAGAAAAACTTTATTTAGTTTAATTTTCATCTTATAGATTGTGGAAAAAAGCGGGATAAATAAGTGGATTAACGGTTGGTAAAAAGTTTATAAAAATAAAATAAAAAATTCACGCAAAAAATAATCCCTAAAATATTAATAGATTATCAACAAAATTATCAACAATTTAACCCTAAAAATAAAGGCTTGGATTACAAATAATAAAAGCTTTTCCCCAGATTTACAAGACTATAATAATAACAATAAATTTTAATATATATAAATTAATATATATTATTAATACCTTATGAATATCACATGTTTAAAAGAAAATTTAAAAGAAAATCTCGATAACGCTTTAAGGATTGTAAAGTATAATTCCACATTGCCGATTTTGAATAATTTTTTAATTGCCACCGATAAAGGAAGATTAAAAATTTCTTCAACTGATTTGGAAATCGGATTTATTTCTTGGGTATCTTCCAAAATTTCGAAAGAAGGAAGTATCACGGTTCCCGCCCAACTTTTAAGCCAATTTGTGAATAATCTTCCCAATAAAAATATTAATATTGAAGTAAAAGATAAAAAACTTTATTTAAGTTGCGATAATATAAAAGCGTTTATCAACGGTTTAAGCGCTGAGGATTTTCCAATAATTCCCAAAATAAAAAACACTTTCAGTTTAAATATTAACTCTAAAATTTTAAAAGAAGCGCTCGGCAGTGTTGTGAATTCCGCGGCTCTCTCCGATGCCCGGCCGGAAATATCGAGCGTTTATTTCGTGATTGAACCGGATCAAGTTAAATTCGTGTCGACCGACAGTTTTCGCTTGGCGCATAAAACTTTATTTTTAAAATCGGAAGAATTGAAAGATAAAATAAAAATCGACTATGCGAACTCGCGAAACATTATTATTCCATTAAGAACGGCCAATGAAATTTTGAGAATTTTGGGAGACAAAAATATTAATATTTCAATCGACATGGATCAAAATCAAATTTTATTCAATCTTACGGATACGCATCTCATATCAAGGTTGATTGAAGGCCATTATCCGGATTATGAAGCGATTATTCCCAAATCTTTTGAAACCATATGCCGCGCTTCAAGAAATGATTTGGAAGAAGCGATAAAATTGGCCGGTTGTTTTTCTTCGAAATTAAACGAGATAACGCTTAAAGCAAACGGCGCCGAATCCCGTCTGGAAGTTTTTTCGAATAATAACGAAGTTGGCAATCATGAGGCGAAAATTAGTTCGGAAATCAAAGGAAAAGACGTTAATATTACTTTTAACTGGCGGTATTTTTTGGATGGGCTGAAAAATATAAAAAGCGATGATATTATTTTGGAATTTAACGGCGATCAAAAACCGGCGGTTATAAGGCCGGTTGAAAATAATGATTTTTTCTATATTTTAATGCCGATTAGAAACGCGTAGCCAGCCAGTTTTGCAAAGACGCTTCCCAATTTTTATATTGCGGGTCGCTTTCGGGATTTTTCGGCGATTCTCCCTGCGGATCATCCCTATCGATCCAATGTAAAATATTGTGAATTTGATTATTTATCCGATATTGGCCATTAAGAATCGGCTTGTCGGTTAAAACGGGATCGGGCTTGGAAAAATTTTCAATTGGAGAATCTTTTAACGATTTAGCCATAAAATCATTCCAAATCGGGCCGGCGGCGGCCATACCCGCCCCTCCCCTTTCTATCGGATCGTTATTGTTATTGCCGGCCCATACTCCGGCTACCAGCGAAGGAGTATAGCCGATGATCCAGGCATCTCTCGATTTCGTCGGGTCATTAGGGTCTTGAGTTGTTCCAGTTTTGGCCGCCGCCGGCCTATCGCCAAGCGACAACGGGCTGTGCAGCCCGAATATCGAAGCTCGGGCGCTATTGTCGGATAAAATATCGCTGATCTCCCGCGCCGCTTGTTCGCTTAAAACCTTTTGGCCTTTATCTTTATATTCTTCCAAAATATTTCCGTTGCCGTCCTCAACTTTTAAAATGCCCGTTGGCTCTCTTCGCATTCCTTCCTGCGCAAAAACGCCGTAAGCCGATACCATATCCAATAATTTTGCTTCGGCCGACCCCAAAACCAAAGAAAGCCCGTAACTGGAAGCATCCCTTAAAGTGGTGATTCCCATATTTTCGGCGGTAGTTAGGGAATTTTTAAGTCCGGCAAGATACTGGATTTTAACCGAAGGAACGTTTAATGAATTAGCCAAAGCTTGCTTTAAGGTGACAGACCCCCTGTATTGGCCGTCATAATTTTTCGGTTTATAGCAGGTTTGTTGGTCAACGCCGGGCTCGGCGACGCCGTTCCAGGAGCACAAGGGATTAAATTCCGTGGGAATATCCCAAAGTATTGTGTCGGGCGCATAGCCGTTGTTTAAAGCTGTGGCGTAAACAAACGGCTTGAAAGACGATCCAGGCTGCCTTACTCTGGTAGCCACATTTACATTAGGTTCGAACCGGCAATTTTTTCCCGGTTCACAGCCCGCAGGCTCCGAATCGCCGAAATAATCTTTGGAGCCGACCATTGCCAAAATTTGGCCGGTTCTTGGATCAATAGCTGCCAGAGCGGCATTTGCGGCATTGTAAATTTCATTTCGCTTAGCGCCGTCGGCAATGGCGGTTTCGGCGTTTTTTTGCATGTCAAAATTAAGGGTGGTGGTAACTCTCAATCCGCCCTTTTCGACGAAGTCCTCCCCATATTTTTCGTTCAAATAATCGCGGATAAACATCACGAAATGGGGAGCCGCGATGGCGGCTTTTTGGCCGACAAAGTTTACCGTTGTTTTTTGCGCTTCTTTGTATTCGCCGTCCGATATGTATTTTAATTCATGCAATCGGTTTAAAATATAATCGGCGCGCGCCTTAAGTTCTTCCGGATGATTGCCGTAAGGCGAATAATAGGATGGAGCGCGGGGCAAAGCGGCCAAATAACCGGCCTCGGCAAGCGAGAGATCTTTGGCGGGTTTGTTGAAAAAAGTTTGCGCCGCCGCTTCAATGCCGTAAGAATTGGAACCGTAAGGAATCTGGTTTAAATAAAAATTAAGGATTTCATTTTTCGAATGCCTTCTTTCAAGCGCGATGGCTAAAATAAATTCTTTTATTTTTCTGCTCATGGTGCGTTCCGGCGAAAGATAGGCATTTTTAATAAGCTGTTGAGTGATGCTTGATCCCCCTTCAAGCGGCGCGCCGCCTTTGATATCGGTTAAAATCGCCCTGGCAATGCCGCGAATATTAATGCCCGAATGTTGGTAAAATGTCGCGTCTTCGGCGACTATGGTGGCGTTTTTTACCGTTTGGGGAATTTGATCAAAAGCGATCACCGTCCTTTTTTCTTCGCCGTGGATTTCATAAAGAAGATTTTTGTTGTCGCGGTCGTATATTTTAGTCGATTGCACGACCCTTCTGTTTTGCCAGGCGTTCGGATCGGGCAGTTGGCGGCTGTAATAAAAAAATGCCAAAATAAATGCCGTTGTGGCGGCGAAAAAAGCGATAATCCCCCAAAACGCGATTTTGGAAGAAATTTTATTGTATTTAGTCATTGCCAAATATTTATACAATAAAATCCGAAAAAGTTCAAATAAAATATTTTTTTTCGATTGGTTGAAAATTTGGCAAAGGGCGCGCGATTTGATATGGTTGATTTATGAAAATCGTTGCCGATGCGGAAAAAATCAAAACTCTTTTAAACAGGGCGGTTTCAGGCGCAGTTGTGAAAGAGCATTTGGAAAAAGCGCTGTCTTCCGGCAAATCTTTGCGAATCAAATTCGGCATCGACCCGACATCGCCCGACATTCACTTGGGACACTCCGTCCCGTTGTTGAAACTGAAGCAGTTTCAGGAAATGGGGCACAAAGCCGTTTTAATCATCGGTGATTTTACGGCGCGAATAGGCGATCCGACCGGCAGAACCGAAGCGAGAAAGCCGCTCGCGGAATCGGAAATCAAGAAAAATTTTAAAAATTATTTGTCGCAGGCCGGAAAAATTATAAACATCAAAAAAACCGAAATTCACTTTAACGGCGAATGGTTTAAAAAAATGAAAGCCGCCGATTTTTACCGGCTGGCGGGGCACATGACGGTTCAGCAAGTTCTTAAGAGAGAAGATTTCAGGAAAAGAATCGAAAGCGGTAAAGATATTTCCGCCACCGAAATGATGTACCCGTTGTTTCAGGGGTATGATTCGGTAATGGTGAAAGCGGATGTTGAGATCGGAGGCGAAGATCAATTGCTCAATCTTTTGGCCGGCAGAAAAATACAGCGGGCTTACGGCCAGCCCGAGCAAGATATTTTGACGACTTGGCTTATTGAAGGCACCGACGGCGCGAAAAAAATGAGCAAGAGCTACGGCAATTATATCGGCATTGCCGAAAAACCCGACATCATGTTCGGGAAAATAATGTCGACCCCCGATTCGCTGATAATAAAATATTTTAAAGCGTTGACATTGGTTCCCGATAACGAGATTGTCGAACTTGAATTTAACATGAAATCGGGAAGCGCGAATCCGCGCGACGTTAAAAGCCGTTTGGCTTTTGAATTGGTTAAAATGTATCACGGCGAAAAAAATGCCGAGAAGGCGGAAATGGAATTTGAAAAAGTTTTCAGAAAACACGAATTGCCGGAAAAAATGCCCGCGGTTTTATTGGAAAAGGGGAGCTACAAGATGATTGATTTGTTGATTAAAACAAATTTGGTTAAATCAAAAAGCGAAGCCCGGCGATTAGTGAATGAGGGCGCGGTAAAAATTGGCGGCCGGCCGATTAAAGATTTAAAAATAAATATCGCATCGGATTTTATAGTCCAAATAGGCAAAAGGCGTTTTGCAAAGATTAAAATAAAATAATCCCGCCGCGGCGGGATTATTTTATTTTTACGATTATATTTCTTTAAAGGAATGATCTTCCGTTTCCGTATCGTCGTCAAAAATCGCTTCGGCGCTTTTTGGCATGAACATTTCATCTTCGTCGCCCTCTCCCATTTCCGGCACCTCGGGGTCTTCTAATTCATCTTCGTCTATTTTATCAAAAATATCATCGTTGTTAAAATGACTTTTTGCGGTCATATTTTTTATTTAAATGATAATTTGGGGCTAGTATAACAAGCGGTGAGAGCAATGGCAAGAGCGTCGCTGGTGTCGTCCAATAAGGGCATTTTTTCGATTTTTAAAATGCGGCAAACCATCTTTCTGACTTGGTTCTTTTCCGCTTTGCCGTATCCCGCAATGGCGAGTTTCACTTCAAGCGGCGTAAACTCGCGAATGTCCAAATTCAGCGAATTTGCCGAGCTTATAATCACTCCTCTGGCTTCGGCGACCGACAAGGCGGTTTTGACGTTTTTCGTAAAAAAAAGTTTTTCAATCGCCAGAGTTTTCGGCCGGTATTTTGAAATAAGTCCGGAAATAAAATCGGAAATTTCGGTCAAGCGATTTTTCTGCTCCTTGTTTTTGGTTTCCAAGCAGCCGAAGGTTAATAAATCGATATTGTCGCCGCTTTCTTTTTTAATTACGGCGTAGCCGATGCGAGTCGTGCCCGGATCAATCCCCAATATTATCATATATTTCACTTACATCCTGCTGTTCGTCCAAATCGTTATAAAGCGCCTCAAGTTCTCGCTTGGCATTTTCATCTTCTATTTTTACGGGGTTATTAGCGATCCAATCGGCTCCTTCGCGGCGAAACATCCATTGGATTGAATTCAATTCGGCGAATTTGGCGTTATGGTCAGATAAAATTTTTTTAATTTCCGCCAGCGTCCGGTTTTTATTGTCGGTAATCGCGGTGATTAAAATAACCGCGCCGCCGGGCCCGAAAGCGCCATAGGCGACTTCTTCGAGGTGAGCACCGGCAATTTCTCCGGCGCCTCTTTTAATGGCGCGTTCGATATTTTCTTTGGGCATATTCACTTCGCGCGCTTTTTCGATCATCGTCCGCAAAGTCGGATTATCGGCGGGATTGCCGCCTTTTTTCGCGGCGATGGTGATGAGCGAGGCAATCTTTGAAAAAACCTTCGATTTTTTGGCGTCGGTTAAAGCTTTTTTATGTTTGATTGTAGACCATTTACTGTGTCCGGACATGTTTCAAATTAAAAGTTAAAATCTCAAAAATTAAAGCAAGCTCTGATTTTCGGCGGGCGGCTTGAAGCCAAGATGTTCATAGGCGAATTTGGTGGCGATGCGGCCGCGGGGCGTGCGCCGCAGAAAACCGATTTGAAGAAGATACGGTTCGTTTATGTCTTCGATAGTGTCCAATTCTTCGGAAGCGGCGGCGGCCAAAGCCTGAAGGCCCACCGGCCCGCCGTTGAATTTTTTAATAATAACCTCAATTAATCGGCGGTCGGTTGATTCCAGCCCCAAATGATCGACTTCCAAAAGCGCCAAGGCTTTTTCGGCGATTTCTTTATTTATAATTCCATCGCCTTCAACCTCGGCATAGTCGCGCACTCGCTTTAACAGGCGGTTGGCGACGCGGGGGGTAAACCTCGATGAGGCGGCTATTTCTTTCAGCGCCTCCGGTTCGGTTTGCAAATCCATAAGCCCGGCCGATCTTTTTAAGATATTTTCTATGTCTTCCATGCTGTAAAAATCCAACCGGAAAGTGGCGCCGAATCGGGAGCGGAGGGGGTTCGACAATAAACCGACGCGGGTGGTTGCCGCGATTAAGGAAAACGGCGGCAAATCAAGCTGCAAGGTTCTGGCCGACGGCCCTTTTCCTATGATAATATGAAGCATTCGGTTTTCCATCGCCGGATAAAGGATTTCTTCAACGGTTTTATTCAACCGATGGGCTTCATCGATAAAAAGCACGTCGCCGCTGTTGAGATTTGTTAGAATAGAAGCCAGATCGCCCACTTTTTCTATTGCCGGGCCGGAGGTGATTTTCATGTTGGCGTTCATTTCCCGCGCCATAATATACGCCAAGGTGGTCTTGCCTAAGCCGGCCGGGCCGTATAAAAGCAGGTGATCGATCGGTTCCGAGCGTTTTTTGGCGGCTTCCAGAAGAATTTTGAGGTTGGTTTTGGTTTTTTCCTGGCCGATATATTCATCCCAAATGTGCGGCCTTAAAGCTTGGTCGAGAGTTCGGTCTTCGGGCTTTCCGCCAAAGGCGGATCCGCCTTTGGCGGATAATTTTGAGTTTAAATCTTCCATTTTATTTGGATTGACAAATCTATAATTTTTTAGTATAATCGCGGAGACGCTTGGCAAAGCGTCGTTCTTAACAACCTCGAGGCAATAAAGGTCAAATATTTCACTACTCGGCCTTTTCGGGGACTTTCTTTGCTTGGGTGGCTTGGTTCCGACTGGGCCATTTCACAAATCGGCCCTATCCCTTCAAGCTGGCTTGAAGGATTATTGCCTCGAGATTATTAAGAACCCTGTCTACTCTTTAAAACCAATATAAATAATTTTCCTCGCGCGCTCGATTGCCCAGCGGCAATTCTCGCTGTCCGATAAAAGCGTTTTGCTCCGCTATGCGAAGACCATGCCAAAACGCTTTCATAAGCTTCGTAAAATTATTTATATTGTTTTTAAAGAAAAGAACCCAAAACTCTTTCCGATTCTTCAATGGTGGTGATTCCGGTTATTATTTTAATGGTCGCGTCTTGCGCCATGCTGACAAATCCCGATTTTACGGCGGCGGTTTTAATTTGGATTTCGGTCGGCGATTTTAAAATCAAATCTTCCATTTCGTCGTCGATTTTTAAAAGTTCCATTACGGCAACTCGGCCGGAATAGCCGTTGTGGCATTCTTTACAGCCTCGGGGTTCCAATATTTGAATTTTTTCATTTAATTCTTTTTCCAATTTCACTCTCGGCGGCAAATCTTTCAGTATTTTTTTAAAATTTTCCAGTTCTTCGGCGGTTATAGGCCTTTTTTTGGCGCATTTCGGGCAAACCCGGCGCAAAAGCCGTTGGGCCATTAAAAGATTAATGGCCGGCGCGATAACCGGCGGCTTGACGCCCAAATCAATCAATCGCGGAATGGCGCCGATGGAGTCGTTGGTGTGAAGCGTTGAAAAAACCAAGTGGCCGGTCAAGGCGGCGTGCATGGCGATTTCCGCCGTTTCGTAGTCGCGGATTTCCCCGACCAAAATGACATCGGGGTCTTGGCGCACTATCGATCTTAGCCCGTTTTCGAAAGTATAGCCCTTATCCGGTTCCACTTGAGTTTGGGACACGCCTTCGATATGGTATTCAATCGGATCTTCAATGGTAATAATTTTAATGTCCGGAGCAAGAATTTTTTTAATGAAAGCGTAGAGCGTGGTGGTTTTTCCCGAACCGGTCGGCCCGGTGGTGAGTATCATTCCGGTCGGCTTTTTAAGTTCCTGGTTGATGATTTCCAAATCGTCTTCCCTTATTCCCAAATTTTCAAGGCCGATTTTTATCGCGCTCGGATTTAAAACCCTCATCACGATATTTTCGCCGTACGCGCCCGGCAAAACGGAAGTCCTTATTTCTATTTCATTGTTATCGCTAGAAATGCTGAACCGGCCGTCTTGGGCTTTTTCATGAATATTCAATTTTAACCCCGAAAGAAGTTTTATCCTGTTGAGCAACAGAAAATAAGCCGGTTCAGGTATGAAAGTTATGTCTTCCAAAAGGCCGTCGAGGCGCAGGCGAATACGGGTTTTGCCCTCCTCGGGCTCAAAATGAATGTCGGAAGCTTTAAGAATTAAGGCGCCGGCCAGCGCCGCCTCGACTATTTGCGACGCTTTGGCTTCGAACAAATTCTCCAAAACTTTTTGCAAAGTTTTAATGTCGGCTATTTCTTTTTTTAATTCTGACAGCGTTGTGTTTGAAATTTCAACTTGCCCTGTTATTTCTTTGGTTTCGGCGGCCGGCGGATAAAAAGAAAGCGCTTTTTTCAAACCGCTTTCCGAAACGACAAATATTTTTACGGCATATCCCGATTTTTCCAGCTCGCCGATCGCGGATTGCGTTTCTTTGTCATCCGGGTTTACGGCGGCAAGGTGGAGGATTTTGGCTTCGCGGTTTATTGCGGCGATTTTGGATTTTTCGGCCGTTTCTTTCGGTATCAATTTTAAAGCGTCGCTTTCAATCGGAATAAAAGCCAAGTTGAGATACGGCAGGCCCGTTTTTTCCGCCAAAATTTTTGCCCGATTTTCTTCTTCTTCGCGCCGGACTTTGGCCAAAAACTCCTCTTCTTTTTGTTCCCCCTTAAAAACCATATATGTTGTTTGTATGATTGAATAAAGAAAACCCAACGTCAAATTTTTCTGTGGATAAGTTTTGTGCTACGATTCAAACACCATGAAAGCCGTTGAAGTTTATTCCAATTCGCCGGAAGAAACCCAAAAAACGGGTTTTGTTTTGGCTTCCATTTTGGAAAAAAATCCGAGCAGTCCGATTCGGGCGTCGATTCTTGCTTTAAGCGGCGATTTGGGCGCGGGGAAAACCGCTTTCATTCAGGGTTTGGCCCGGGGGCTTAAAATAAAGGAAGATGTTTCAAGCCCGACATTTGTCATTCAAAAAGATTTTCGCCTGTCATTGAAAAAATACAAAAATTTTTATCACATCGACGCCTATCGGCTGAAAAATCCCGAAGAGCTTTTGGAATTGGGATTCGAAGACTTGATTAAAAATCCGGAAAACATCATTGCCGTCGAATGGGCCGATAAAGTGGAAAATATTTTACCGAAAGATGTTTTGAAAATAAAATTCGAAAACTTAGGAGGAAATAAAAGGAAGATTAGCATTTTTAGCTTATGTAAGCCAAATTAGTAAGTTCAACGAGTAAGCGCAACACTTCTGTTAAATATAGAAGTGTATGAAATACAATTATTTAACGATTGAGGAAAGAGAAAGAATGCAGGAACTACTGTGGCAAAAAACCTCAATCAGAAACATTGCCATAGCCATAGGTCGAAACCCGTCATTGGTTGCCAGAGAACTCCTAAGAAACAATCCGCTTGAACAAAGGCGATACTTTCCCCGTCTTGCCCACGAAAGAGCCCTCATTAAAAGAAAAAGCGGATTGGTTTTCATTATCAAACTTGAAAGCAAAAATAGCCATGCTACCATATCAGCTATCAGCAATCGTGTTCGTCGATTGGTTCAGCGCCAGCCTTGCCCACGGCCATCTGCGTTCTCGTCAGGCAGTTTCTTAAATCTTATTTCTTTTACCTTTGAATATTAAAACCGAGGAGGTGAGAAAACCGAGACACATGGAAATTCCATGTGTCTTTTAATTTTGATATAATAAAACCGGATAATACAATCGGCCGAGTAAGGGATTTAAAATAAGGAAGGAAATAAGTAATACAATTGTTTCGCGAAAATTTTGACGCAATTTTACCAATGAAAAAATTTATTTTAATTGACGCCTACGCCCTGATTCATCGCGCTTACCACGCTTTACCGCCGCTTAGCTCCAAAAGCGGCGAATCGGTGAACGCGGTTTTCGGATTTTCTTCCATTTTAATAAAGACTATTGGCGAATTTAAGCCCGATTATATTGCCGCCGCCTTTGACTTGCCCGAGCCGACATTTCGCCACAAAGAATACGGAAAATACAAAGCCACGCGACCGGAAGCGCCGCCCGATTTGTATATTCAAATTCCGAGAGTTAAAGAAATTCTTGCGGCTTTTGAAATTCCGGTTTATGAAAAGTCTGGTTACGAGGCCGATGATATTATCGGAACCGTCAGCCGGAAACTCTCCGGAAAAGACATCGAAGTTTTTATTCTTACCGGCGATATGGATACGCTTCAGCTTGTCTGCGATAATATTAAAGTTTACACGCCGAAGCGGGGCTTAAGCGATCCGGTTATTTATGACGCAAAAAAAGTCGGAGAGCGATTCGAAGGGCTCTCGCCCGAACAAATGCCGGATTTTAAAGGGCTCAAAGGCGATCCTTCCGACAATATTCCCGGCGTTAAAGGCATCGGCGAAAAAACGGCCATCAACTTGTTAAATCGATACAAGACGATTGAAAAACTTTATGAGGCCGTGGAAAGCGGGCGAGTTGGCGGCATCGGCAAATCCGTTTTGGAAAAATTAAAAGCCGGAAAAGAAGCGGCTTTTTTTTCAAAAAAGCTGGCGATTTTGGATACGAACGTTCCGATTGATTTTTCTTTGGAAAAAAGCGCGTTCGGAAAATTCGACAAAGAAAAAATTTTCGAAGTTTTCAGGGAATTGGGGTTTATGAGTTTGATAGAAAGATTAAAATCCGCCGGCGAGCAGGGCGTTTTGGCAATGCCTTTAAAAATTGCCGAAAGAATAGAATATAAAAAAGTTCCGCGGGATTTGAGTTTGGAAAAATTGATTGGAGAATTAAAAACGGCCAAGGAGATTTATTTGGCGCATCAAATCGAAAATGGCAATCTTAAGGCGCTGGCGATAAACCCCGTTAGAAGCAAAGTTTCTAACGGGGTAAACGACGGGAAGAGTATTTATCTTTTGGAAAACGATTTTTCAAGCGTTGCCGAAATTATTTCCGGCAAAAAAATTAAAAAAATCGGCTGCGATTTGAAATCCTTGATCAAAGCGTTTTGGAAAAAAAATATGGATTTTTACGGTTTGGAATTTGACGCGGAAATCGCCGCTTATGTTTTAAATCCGGGCGAACGCGATTACGGTATTGAAAAACTTATTATGAAAGAGTTCGGGGAGAGTGTGCCCGAAAATCCCGACGAGTCTTTGGCTTTTAAGGCGAATGTTTTAAAAAAATTGGAATCGGCGCTTTTGGCGCGCCTCGCCGCCACCGAAACCGAAAGGGTTTTTAAAGAAATTGAAATGCCGCTTATTCCTGTTTTGGCGAAAATGGAAACAATCGGCATCGGGCTGGACGGTGAAAGCCTTAAAAAAACCGCCGGTGAATTAAAAAATAAATTGGAAGGTTTGGAAAAGGAAATTTACGATTTGGCCGGCGAAAAATTCAACATTAATTCGCCGCGGCAATTGGCGGAAATTATTTTCGTTAAATTGAAAATTCCCGGCGCGCGTTCCGGCGGACGCATTAAAAAAACGCCCGGCGGCGCGCTTTCAACAAGCGCCGGCGAGCTCGAAAAACTCCGCGGCGAGCATAAAATAATCGATTATATTTTAAAGTATCGCGAACTTGCCAAATTGAAATCGACGTACGCCGACGCTTTGCCGAATTTGGTTGATAAAATTCACCGCATCCATACGACGTTTAATCAAACCGGAACGGCCACCGGCCGCCTTTCAAGCCAGGATCCGAATTTACAAAATATTCCGGCGCGGGGCGATTTCAGCGGCGACATACGAAGGGCTTTTGCGGCTGAATCGGGTTTCAAATTTTTATCGGTTGACTATTCGCAAATTCATTTAAGAATCATTGCCGCTTTGGCCGGCGATAAAAAAATGATCAAGGCCTTTAAAGACGGTTTGGACATTCACAAATTTACCGCGGCGGAAATTAATAACGTATCTATCGAAAAGGTGACGCCGGAAATGCGTTTTGCCGCCAAAGAATTGAATTTCGGTATCATATATGGAATGGGTGCGCAGAGTTTTGCCGAAGCCGCCAAAATCAGCAAAGAAAGGGCGGAGCAATTTATGGAGGAATATCTCAAAGATTTTTCCGGCATTGCGGATTATATTCAAAAACTGAAAGACGATGCTCGGAAAAACGGTTTTGCCGTCACATTTTTTGGCCGGCGGCGTTATTTGCCCGAACTTAATTCTCCGAATTATATGCTGCGATCGCAAGCGGAAAGAATGGCGGTAAATATGCCCATTCAAGGCCTGGAAGCCGACATTATGAAAAAAGCGATGATTGAAATTGACGATTGGATTCGGAAAGAAAATTATAACGGCGATTTGAGAATGATCTTGCAGGTCCACGATGAATTATTGTTTGAAGTTAAAAAAGGCTTGGTTGAAAAATTCGCGCCGAAAATTATGGAAATAATGCAGGGCGTAATAAAATTATCCGCCAAAGGCGGATCCGCCATTGGCGGAAAAGTGCCGATTATCACCGAAGCGAAAGCCGGCGATAATTGGTCGGACATGTCCCCCTACAAGGGATCTCCCGAAGGGAGAAAAAAATATGCCTGAATTGCCCGAAGTGCAAACAATCGTTAATGATTTAAACAGGAAAATAAAAGGTTTGACCATAACCGATGTTTGGACCGACTGGCCGAAATATTTCCGGTGTTCATTTGGCAATTTCAAAAAAACAATAGTAGGCAGGAAAATAGGAAAAATCCGGCGGATCGGCAAAAATATCATTTTTGATTTGTCGGGCGGCAAGGAAATTTTAATCCATCAAAAAATGACCGGGCATTTGCTTGTCGGATCATGGATTATGGATCGGGGAAAATGGATCGCGGCTAAAAAAGGGCCGCTCGCGGAAAAAGTCAACGGCTATATTCACGTAATGTTCATTTTTGGCGGGAATAATATGCTGGCGCTTTCCGATTTGAGAAAATTCGCCAAAATCTTGGCGGTTGATAAAAAAGATTTCGAAAATCTTGAGGACGTGAAAAATATCGGCCCCGATCCGCTGGCCGCCGGATTTAATTTCGGCGATTTTAAAAATTTGATAATGAAAAAACGCGGGCCGATAAAAAAAGTCTTGATGGACCAGAGCGTCGTTTCCGGAATAGGCAATATTTATTCCGACGAAATTTTATTTGCTGCCAAAATGCATCCGTTGAAAAAAGCCGAAAAATTGAGCGATAAAGAATTGCGGGCGATTTTTTCGGCTACAAAGAAAATTTTAAAAAAGGCGATTAAATTGCGCGGCACCTCGATTTCGGATTACAGGGACACGGCGGGAAAATCGGGGTGCTATTCCGAAGCGCGTTTGGTTTATCGCAAGGAAGGAGAACGGTGCCCAATGAGGTGCGGCGGAAAAATTAAACGGCTGAAAATCGGCGGCCGGTCAGCTCATTTTTGTCCAAGTTGCCAAAAGATTTGAAATCGAGTTATTCTTTTTGTAATTACATTAAAAACTGATTCTAAACCCAATACCATTGGTTTTTCACAGCTTCCGCAGCCCCGACGGCATGGTCTCCCGCGTAGCGGGAGCGTCGGGGCGAGGACGGACAGAGAGCCCCGCGCTGGCGGGGCGAACGCGCAAGAAAAAGCAATGGTATTGGGTTTAGAATTCATTACATATGCTCAAATATATTTTCATTGTTGGCGGCGTTATGTCCGGCGTCGGCAAAGGCGTGGCCGCCGCTTCAATCGGCAAGATTCTCCAATCAAGGGGCTTTTCGGTTACCGCCATTAAAATCGACCCTTATGTAAACCTTGATGCCGGCACAATGAATCCGACGGAGCACGGCGAAGTTTTTGTTCTCAATGACGGAATGGAGTGCGACCAGGATATGGGCAATTACGAAAGATTCTTGGATTGCGACTTGTCTTCCGCCAACTATATGACCACCGGCAGCGTGTATCAGGCGGTGATTAACAGGGAAAGAAACTTGGGCTACGGCGGAAAATGCGTTGAAGTCGTGCCGCATATCTGTTTGGAAGTTTTAAATAAAATCGACAAAGCCGCGGCTAAAAGCAAGGCCAATGTCGTAATCGTGGAAATCGGCGGCACGGTTGGCGAATATCAGAATATTTTATTTTTGGAGGCGATAAGAATATTAAAAATCAAAAAGCCGAACGATGTTCTTTTGTCGCTGGTGAGCCATTTGCCCCTCCAAGGATCGGAAGGCGAATTAAAAACCAAGCCGACCCAATACGCGGCGCGGACTTTAAACGCCGCGGGTCTTCAGCCCGATATTATTATCGCGAGGGCTCCGATGCCGCTTGATAAAAAACGCAAAGACAAAATAGCTTTCAATTGCAGTATGGCGGAAGAAGACGTCATTTCGGCTCCCGATGTAAATAGCATTTATGAGGTGCCCGTTAATTTTGAGAAAGATAATTTGGGTGGCGTTATTTTAAAAAAATTAAAACTCAAACCCAAAAAACAAGACCTGAAAGATTGGGAAAAATTGGCGGAAATCACCCGCCGCGCCAAAAATCCGGTAAAGATCGGCATTGTCGGCAAATATTTCGGGACAGGAGATTTTATTTTAGCCGATTCGTATATCTCGGTTATTGAAGCGCTGAAACATTCCATTTATTTTTTCAAAAAAAAGCCGGAGCTTCATTGGCTGAACGCCGATGAATTCAGCGGTCAAGACAATCTTAAAAAATTATCGGAATATGACGGCGTTGTTATCCCCGGCGGCTTTGGAAGCCGGGGAGTGGAAGGCAAAATTGCGGCCATTCGCTATTTGAGAGAGAAAAAAATTCCTTTTTTAGGGCTGTGCTACGGAATGCAGCTTGCGGTGATTGAATACGGCCGCTCGGTTCTCAGACTTAAAGACGCCAACACCACGGAAATAAATCCGGAAGTCCAGCATCCGGTTATTGATATTTTGCCCGAACAAAAAAAGCTGTTGGAGGAAAAAAATTACGGCGGTTCGATGCGCTTGGGGGCTTACCCGGCGGTTTTAAAAAAGGGAACCATCGCTTACGGCGCGTATAAAGAGCATTTAATTTCCGAAAGGCATCGCCACCGCTATGAAGTTAATCCGCTGTACGTGAAAAAATTGGAAGAAAAAGGAATTGTTTTTTCCGGTTTTTCGCCCGACCGCCGGCTGATGGAAATCGCCGAATTGCCCAAAAAGGAACATCCTTTTTTTGTCGGCACGCAGTTTCATCCGGAATTCAAATCGCGCCCTTTAAGTCCCCACCCGCTTTTTCGGGAGTTTGTAAGGGCGGCGATAAATAAAAAGCGATGATCCTGTTTTTATACGGACAAAATTCTTACGGAATCGGCCAAAAATTGAACGAACTGGCGCGCGGATATAAAGCAAAAAATCCCAGCGGCTTGAATTTTACGGTTTTTGATTTTGCGGAAAAAAAGCCGGAAGTTTTTTTTGAAGCGGCCAAATCCGATTCGCTCATTCCCGAAAAAAAATTGATGATTTTGAAAAATATTTTTTCCGCCGGAATCGATCAGGAAAAGTTTTTGGAATTTTTCAAATCACGGAATTTGAAAGAAAGAGAGGATTTGATTTTAATCATCACCGCTTTCGGAGAGCCGGAAAAAAACAAGCTTTTTGAATATCTGGAAAAAAAACCAAGCCAGTCGCAAGATTTTAAATCGCTTAAAAATTATGAAATCAAGAATTGGATAAAGCGGTTTGCCGCTTCCTTGAATGTCGATTTCACAAACGAAGCTGTTGATTTTTTGATGGCGAATTGCGGTTCGGATCTTTGGCGGCTCGATAATGAAATAAGAAAACTGGCCGATTTCTCCGCCTCCGGGGAAAAAATTAAGAATGTCGTCAGTAAGTCGCAGGCCGAAGATTTGATAATTCCGAACGCGGATTATAAAATTTTCGCGTTAACCGACGCGCTGGCGAAAAAAGACAAGAAAAAAGCGCTTAAAACTCTTCATGAAGCTCTCGAAAACGGAGAGAAGCCGACCGAATTATTGGGTCTTTTGGCGTGGCAAGTCAGGAATCTTTTGAGGTTCAAATCGAATCCCGAAAAGCCTTCGGAATTAAGGCTTCACCCTTTTGTTTTGGAAAAAACGCGGGAAGCGGCGAAATTGTTTTCCATTGAAGAGCTCGGCGCGATTTTGTCCAAAATTATCGATTTGGATTTCGCGCTCAAAACGGGCAGTGTAAACGAAAAAGCCGCGCTTTCCATTTTAATCGCGGAGTTATGATAAAAATCAAAGCTTATTGACGCTTTTGGTTAAGCGGGATTTCAATCGCGAGGCGGTGTTTTTCTTGATGAGATTTGTTTTTACGGCTTTGTCCAAGGATTTGTAAACTTTCGGCAAGGCTTTGGCCGCGCCCGCTTTGTCTTTTTTAACCACGAGCTTTTTGAGAGTTTTTATCTCATCTTTAACCGAGCGGGACTGTTTTATGTTTCTCGCTCTTCGTCTTTTGTTTTGTCTTAGGGCTTTTTCAGCTGATTTTGTTATTGGCATATGTTTAATCAAGAGATTACGCTTTATTTTTGATTTTGGCAAGAGTTTCGAGGTATCATTAAGCCAAATGATTTCTTATCTTGAAGGGAAAATTTTGGATAAAAACGACAAATTTTTCGTAATCGGCGTGAGTGGCGCCGGCTATAAAGTTTTTTCGCGCGCCGGAATTTTGGATGAAATTCCTCAAAACGGCCAAGACGCGAAAATTTGGACGCATCTTTGCGTCCGCGAGGACGCCATGGATTTATACGGTTTCATCGATAAAGAAGAACTGGAATTTTTTGAAATTTTAATTTCCGTTTCCGGCATCGGCCCGCGGTCGGCTCTCGGAGTATTGGAAACCGCGCCGGTTTCAAGTTTGAAGCAGGCCATAGTTTCCGAAGATGAAGATTTTTTCACCAAAGTTTCCGGCATCGGCAAAAAAACCGCCCAGCGGTTGATTTTGGAACTTAAAACCAAATTGGCGAAAAATACGATTCTGGAAGCGGATGAAGGATTTAAAGAAATGGGCGACGCTTTTGAAGCGCTCGCGGCGCTTGGCTACAGGCAAAGCGATATCAGGAAAGTTTTAAACGATTTACCCAAAGACATTAAAAGCGTGGAAGCGAAAGTAAAAGAAGCGCTGAAAAGATTGTCTCGCCGGTAGTTTGAAAATAAAAAATCCCGCAGTTGCGGGATTTTTTATTTGTGGGCGAGGGGAGAGTCGAACTCCCATGCCTTGCGGCACACGATTTTGAGTCGTGCGTGTCTGCCATTCCACCACTCGCCCGAAACCGACCATTCGTTAAAAATTTTATATTGATATTGCCATAAGTTTAGCTTATAGTAAAGACATAAAATATGGCGAGAATAATCAGCGTTGTAAACGCAAAAGGAGGTGTCGGGAAAAGCACCACGTCGGTAAATCTCGGCGCGTATCTCGCGGCGCTTGGCAAATATGTTTTATTGGTTGATTTGGATCCTCAAGCTAATGCCACGGTCGGTATCGGCGTTGATTGGCGGACGCTCGACAAGCATCTTTACCATTCTTTGGCGAATTTTACCGAGCCGGAAGCGGTTGTAAAAAAAACGGGGCTTTTCGGATACGATATTCTTCCGTCCGCTCCGGAATTGGCGGGCGCTTCGATCGAGTTGGTGTCGGCCGAGCGCCGCGAATGGCGTCTTTACGATATTTTAAAAAAAATCAGGACGAATTACGATTATATTATCGTCGATTCTCCGCCTTCGCTCGGACTTTTAACTTTAAACGGTCTTGTTGCGGCGGAAGAAGTGATTATTCCGGTTCAATGCGAGTATTACGCCCTCGAAGGTTTGGGACAGCTTCTTGAAACAATCGGTTTAATACGCGATAATCTGGGAAGAGATTTGAAAGTGAAAGGAGCGCTTCTCACGATGCACGATCGGCGGCAAAAATTGAGCCGCGAAGTGGCCAAAGAAGTCCGCCGAAATTTTCCCGGCTATGTTTTTTCGGCGGTTATTCCGAGATCGGTGTCGCTCGCCGAGGCTCCGAGTTTCGGCAAAACGATATTGCAATACGCGCCGTCTTCATCCGGCGGCTACGCTTATAGGGAATTGGCGCAGGAAATAATTAATTTAGATAAAACAATATGAAATTTTCTGGTTTAGGAAGGGGCTTGGAATCGTTGATTCCGAAATCCGCGCTGTCGAATCAAAATAAAAACGTTGAAGAAAAAGGCGATAGGCCGAGGGAAAAAGAGAGCGTTTTTTTGCTTGAAATAGACAAGATAAAAGAAAATCCGCTTCAACCGCGCCGCGATTTCGATGAAATCGAATTGCGATCCCTGGCCGATTCGATTCGCGAGCATGGGATTTTACAGCCGCTTATCGTAACTAAAGTTGAAGAAGAAAGCCCGTCGGGCATAAAAGTTTCATACGAATTAATCGCCGGCGAAAGGCGCCTTCGGGCGGCGAAGATGGCCGGATTGAATTTTGCGACGGCGATAATAAGGCCTAAAACCGAGGCCAGGGAAAAATTGGAATTAGCCTTGGTTGAAAATATCCAGCGCTCCGATTTGAACGCGATTGAAAAAGCCCGCAGTTATGAGCGCCTTTCCAAAGAATTCGGCTTGACGCAAAAGCAGGTTGGCGAAAAAGTGGGCCAGTCGCGGGAATTGGTGGCCAATACGATGCGCCTTTTGCAATTGCCGGTTGAAATTCAAAAAGCCGTGGAAACCGGAAAAATTTCCGAAGGCCACGGCCGGGCGATTTTGTCCGTCGACGGCGACAATCAAAGATTGGCGCTGTTTAATGAGATATTGACGAAAAATTTATCGGTTAGGGCGGTGGAAACTTTGGGACGGCAAATCAAAGGCGTTTCAAAAAGAGTGAATGAGAGCGTTGCCGATCCGGAAGTAAAAGTTTGGGAATCGCGTTTGGAAGATTTTTTCGGAACGCGGGTCAAGCTTGCCAAATCGGGCGGCCGCGGCAGAATTTTGATTGAATTTTATTCTCCGGAAGAATTCGGCGCGATTTTGGATAAAATTCTCAAGTCCTGAAAATCAATTTTTTGTTTTTCTCTTTTGCGGCGCTTTTAATACGGTCTTTGGCTATGTCGGTTTTTACGAAATTCAGCCAGTCGGCCGACGGTTTTTTATTTTTCTGGGTTAAAATTTCAACCAAGTCGCCGGATTTCAGTTCGGCGTCGAGAGTGGCGATTTTACCGTTTATTTTAACGCCGGCGCACCTATTGCCGATGTCGGTGTGGATTTGATAGGCAAAATCAACAGGCGTGGCGCCTTCGGGCAGGTCGATTACATCCCCTTTCGGGGTTAAAACGAAAACCCGGTCTTTGAAAATATCAATTTTGAAAGATTCGAAAAATTCATCGGAACCCGGAATTATTTTTTGCCACTCCCGCAATTGCTCGATCCAAATTGTGTTTCGAGTATTCGCTTCGGCGCGGGAATTTTTATTTTCCCGTTCTTTATACGCCCAATGGGCGGCGATGCCGTTTTCGGCCCGATTGTGCATTTGGCGCGTTCGGATTTGAATTTCGATTATTTTTTCATCCGGCCCGAAAACCGTGGTGTGCAAACTTTGATAGCCGTTTGGTTTGGGCATGGCAATGTAGTCGTTAATAAATTCCGGGAGAGGTTTGTAGGCTTGGTTGATTGCGCCGAGAGCCAAATAGCAGTCGTTGATGTTCTTTACGATAACTCGGGCGGCGACCAAATCGTGGATTTTTTCCAAATCCATCTGATGGCGTTCCAGTTTTTTATACAGGCTGTAGAAATGTTTGGTTCGCGCGTTGATTTCCAAGGGAATGATATTTTCTTTTTTTAAAATATCGCGGATAATAGGCTCGATTTTTTTAACGTAATTTTTACGCGCTTCATATTTTACCGATACTTCTTTTTCCAGCCATTTGTGCTCTTTGGGATAAAGATGCTTAAAAGCTTCGTCTTCCAATCGGCCTTTTAACTCGCCAATGCCGAAGCGATTGGCGATTGGCGCGTAGATATCCAAAGTTTCAAGGGCGATTCTTTTTCGGTTTTCTTCCGGCAATTTGTCGAGGATATGCATTTCGCGATATCGGTCGGCCAGTTTTATCAAAACCACCCGGATGTCTTGAGCCATTACCAAAAACATTTTTATCAAATTTTCCGCCCGTTCTTTCGTTCCGCTGTATTTTATTTCATCAAGTTTAAGCGCGTTCTCGACAAGAAATAAAATATTTTTTCCGTGTTTTTGTTCTAAGCCGCTTAAATCGCGCGGCGCATTTTTAATTTCGCCATACAGCAAGCAGGCGGCAATCGTTTCCGCGTCCAACCCCATTTCCTTTAAAATTAAAGCGGCGCTATTCATCTTTTTTCGGATTTTCCCAAGTGGCATAATCGCATTTTGGCCAAGTTGAACACCCCCAGAAGAAGCGGCCTTTTCTGGTGCGTTTTCTCACAATTTTACCGGTTTCGCATTTCGGACACGGGCCGAAATCTTCTCTTTCCGCGGTTTCGCCGTCGGAAGATTTTTTTAGCGGAGCCGTGTACCTGCAATCCGGAAAGCCGGAGCAGGCGTAAAATTTTCCGAAACGCCCCATTCTTATCAATAAATCTTTGCCGCATTCGGGGCATTTTAATTCGGTTTTTTCGACGGCGATTTTTTCTTTTGAAATTTCCATTGTTTTTTTATCGAGATTTTCTTTAAAAGGCACCCAGAATTCTTTTACCACCGGTTGCCATTCTTTTTTTCCTTCGGCGATTTCATCGAGATTCTCTTCCATTCTGGCAGTGAATTTCAGTTCGACGATTTCCGGAAAATGTTCGACCAAAATATCGTTTACCAATGTTCCGACTTCGGTCGGCTTCAGCCTTTTCTGTTCGTCTTTAATGACATAATTGCGCGCCTGAATCGTGGCCAGCGTCGGAGCGTATGTCGACGGCCGCCCGATGCCGTTTTCTTCCAACGCTTTAATCAAACTGGCTTCGTTGTAGCGCGGCGGCGGCTCGGTAAAGTGTTGCGCCGGCAACAATTTTTTCAAGTTCAAAGGTTCTTTTTCTTCTAACGCCGGCAATAAAATTTCCGTCAATTTTTGGGAATACACTTTCAAAAAGCCGTCGAATTTAAGCGTATTGCCCGTGGCTCTGAAAGTATAGTTGCCGCCGGATTTTTCGGCTAAAACATCGACGCCGGTGGCTTCAAAAACTGCGCTTGCCATTTGGCTGGCGATAAATCTTCTCCAAATCAAATCATAAAGCTTGTGTTGCCGGGGGTCGAGTTTTTCTTTGAGCGTTTCAGGATTTTTTTCCGGCGATGTCGGCCTGATGGCTTCATGGGCTTCCTGCGCCGTTTTGGATTTTGTTTTGTAAACTCTCGGAGCCGCGGGCAAATAATTTTCGCCGAAATCTTTTTTTATTTTTTGATAAGCCGCCGCAATCGAGTCTTTTGAAAGATTTACCGAGTCGGTGCGCATGTAGGTGATTAAGCCGGTTTCATAAAGCTGTTGGGCGAGAACCATAGTTTGCTTGGCGCCGAAGCCATGCCAAGCCCAGGCGGTTTGTTGGAGCGTCGAGGTGGTGAACGGCGCGAGCGGCTGGCGCTTGGTTTCTTTCTTTTCTATTTTTAAAACTCGCCAGTCGGAGCCGGACAAGTCGGAAAAAATTTTATCCGCTTCTTCTTTGTTTTTTATGGAAAACTTTTCGAGTTTATTTTCGCCGATTTTTGCGAGTTGGGCTTCAAAGTTCGAGCTTTGCTCGCCCGCCGAAGCCTTGGCGGAGGCGGGTACCTTTAATTTTTCAAGATTTGCGGTAATCGTCCAGTATTCTTCCGGATTGAAATTTTGAATTTCTTTTTCGCGGTCGGTGACAAGGCGGACGGCGACGGATTGCACGCGGCCGGCCGACAAGCCTTTGGCGACTTTTTTTCGCAGAAACGGCGAAAGCTTGTAGCCCACCAAGCGATCCAAAACTCGCCGCGCTTGTTGGGCGCCGACGAGTTTTGCGTCGATTCCCCGCGGATTTTCCAGCGCTTTTTTAATGGCGCTTTCGGTTATTTCATGAAAAACAATTCTCTCGATTTTCCGTTTTTCCGTTTTTGATTTTGGCTTTTCCAAGCCCAAGGCTTGAACGAGATGCCAGGCGATAGCTTCGCCTTCCCGGTCTTCGTCGGTTGCCAGAATCACTTCGGTTGATTTTTTCGCCGCCGCGTTAAGCTCGGCCACTCTTTTCTTCGCCTTGGGAACAATTACATATTTTGGTTCGAAATTATGTTCAATATCGACTCCCAGCGTTTTTTCGGGCAAATCCCGAACATGGCCGTATGACGATTCGACCTCGAATTCTTTTCCCAAAAATTTTGAAATTGTTTTGGCTTTTGTTGGTGATTCGACGATTATTAGTTTCATTTTATTGTTTTAACGAATTTTCCGCCGCCGATGTTTTTTATTATGCCGTTTATTTCCAATACGGAGATTGCCGGCAAAACTTTACTGGCGGGCATTTTTGATATTTTACAAATTTCATCAATATGGACAGGCTCTTTTTCGATAATGTTTAAAATTGCCGCCTCTTCTTTTGTCAGGTTTTCTTTTTTATCGGATTCTTTTTTGCTTTTCAAGCGCGAAAGATTCAATTCTTCCAGAATGTCGTCGACGCCGGTTACCATTTTCGCGCCGTTTTTTATCAAATTATTCGCGCCGAAAGAATTTTTGGAAAAAATAGATCCGGGAATGGCGAAAACTTCGCGGTTTTGATCCAGCGCGGCGCGGGCGGTGATTAAGGCGCCGGATTTTTCCGGCGCTTCAACAACCAAAACGCCTCGGGAAAGGCCGGAAATAATCCGGTTGCGCTCGGGAAAATACCACCTTTCCGATTTGGCGCCGGGCGCGTATTCGCTTATAACCGCGCCGCCGGAAGATTCGATCTTTTTAACCAATTTTAGATTAGCGGAAGGATAAATCGAATTATCGTCTATGGCCGAGCCCAAAACGGCCGTGGTTTTGCCTTTTGCCGCCAAGGCGCCCAAATGAGCCTGTGTGTCGATGCCCAGGGCCAATCCGCTTACTATATTAAAACCCAATTCCGCAAGCTCCTTGGCGATTTCAAAGGCCAGCGTTTTGCCGTATTCGGAAGCCGCTCTGGTGCCGACGATGGCAAAATTCAAACTGTGGTCTTCCGGCAATTTGCCCCGGACGTAAAGTTGTTTCGGGGCATTGTGAATTTCTTTTAAAACCGTCGGATAACTCCGCGAAGTT
The DNA here is from genome assembly GCA_016213445.1 of Candidatus Azambacteria bacterium. Lineage (GTDB taxonomy): Bacteria > Patescibacteriota > Minisyncoccia > UBA10092 > UBA10092 > UBA10092. Next base: position 117,739 of record JACRAJ010000001.1, on the reverse strand, counting down.
TTTTTTACGACCTCGATTTTATTTTCAGCGCCGTTCATATATATGGCGGCTAAACTATAACAAACATTGATTTTTACATCAAATATTGCGGCGCGAATTTACGAAATTTTTTCACCGAACAATTCGGCAATCGCGATTTTTATAGTTTTATCCAAGGTCTTCATTTCCGCTGAAGTGAATTTTTTTAGGATTATTTTGTCGGCCGAAATATGTTTTTTGGCGTCGGGTTTAATGCCGATTCTCAGCCGCCAAAAATTTTTAGTTTTCAGCGCTTTAATTATCGATTCAACTCCTTTGTGACCGGCGGACGAGCGGCCGAAAGAAAATTTGAAATCGCCCCATAAAATGTCGATGTCGTCGTGGACGATTAAAATGTTTTCCGGCTTGATTTTACCACCCTTCGGGTGGTCACCCGTAGGGTGGTAGTACTTTATTAGAGCCGAAACCGCCTCGCCCGATTTGTTCATAAAGGTTTGTGGCTTGGCAAGTAAAATTTCCGATTTGGAAATTTCCGATTTAAGTTTTTTATCATAAGTAAATTCAGGCGCGTTTAATTTCTCGGCAAGCGCGTCAACAAACAAAAAACCGACATTGTGGCGGGTGTTTTCATATTCTTTTCCCGGATTGCCCAATCCGGCGATTAATTTGGGGTTGATTTTATCCATTTTTTAATGTAAAATAGCACAAAACATGAATTTTTTAAAGTCATTTTTCAAATCTTTTTGGGATATTATAAAGGTGGCGGCGCTGGCCCTGGTTCTTGCGGGGCTGGTTCGTTATTTTTTGGTTCAGCCGTTTTTTGTTGAAGGCGCGTCGATGGAACCCAATTTTGAAAGCGGCGAGTATCTTTTGATTGACGAAGTGAGTTATTATTTCAAGCCCGTCGCGCGGGGCGAGGTTGTCGTTTTCCATTATCCTTTGGACACTTCTAAGTATTACATAAAAAGAGTAATCGGTTTGCCGGGCGAAACCGTGGAAATCAAAAAAAATAAAGTTATCGTTTACAACGATAAAAATCCCGACGGCCTGGTTCTTGATGAAAATTATTTGCCTAAAAATTTGGCCACCGACGGGCAAATAAAGCAAAAATTGGGCAAGGACGAATATTTCGTCATGGGCGACAACAGGCCCGTTTCATACGATTCGCGGCGCTGGGGAATTTTGCCGAAAAACGATATTGTCGGCCGGGTTTGGCTTAGGGCTTGGCCGATTGCCAAGGCGGCGGTTTTTTCTTATTGATTAATTTAATTTGATTTAAAAATATGTCGCGAAAACCAAAATCCAAAACATTTCAGGCGCCGAAGGGCATGAACGATGTTTTGCCCGAGAGTCAGAAATATTGGGAAAAGTTTTTTAAAGTTGCTCAAGAGCTGGCGGATTATTATAATTTCAAAACGATTGAAACGCCGGTTTTGGAATTCGCCGATTTGTTCAAGAAGGGGATCGGGCTTGAAACCGATGTTATTGAACACGAAATGTACACGCTTAAAACAAAGGGCGGAGATTTTTTGGCGCTAAGGCCGGAACTCACGGCGTCGGCGGTGAGAGCGTATATTGAAAATGGTTTTGCCAATCAGCCCCAGCCGGTGAAATTTTTCCACTGGGGTCCGGTGTTCAGGCACGAGTCGGCTCAAGCCGGCCGTTATCGCGAATTCCACCAGGCGGATTTCGACGTTATCGGAGAAGGCGATCCGATTATCGACGCCCAGATTATCCAAGTGGTTTACGTCATTTTAAACGAGCTGGGATTAAAGGGCCTTTCTATTCATATAAACAGCGTTGGCGACAAGAATTGCCGGGGAAAATACCGAGACGAGCTTAAAATGTACTATCGGAATAAAATCAACCGCCTTTGCAAAAATTGCAAGAGGAGATTCAAGGAAAATCCGTTAAGGATGCTTGATTGCAAAGAGGAAGAGTGCGCCGCCTTGAAAGAATCGGCGCCGAGTTCCATTGATTATCTGGACAAGGATTGCCGCGATCATTTCAAATCGGTTTTGGAATTTTTGGACGAATTGGGAGTTCCTTACGTTTTGGATTCGTATCTCGTTCGCGGCCTCGATTATTACACTCGGACGGTTTTTGAAATCGTGCCTGAAGAGGCGACCGGTTCTCAAATCGCGATAGCTTCCGGCGGCCGTTATGATTACTTGATTTCCCAGCTTGGAGGCAAGCCGGCTCCGGCGATGGGCGGATCAATCGGCATTGAGAGGGCGATTAACGAAATGCGCCGCCAAAACGTGAAAATTGGCGCCATTAAAACCAAGGCACGGGTTTTTTTGGTTCAGCTCGGCGATTTGGCGAAGAAAAAAAGTTTGCGGCTGTTTGAGGATTTCAGGAAAAACAACATTCATATTTCGGAATCTTTCGGTCGCGATTCCATCAAAGCGCAATTGAGAGTCGCCGATCGGCAAGGCGCCGATTTGGCTTTGATTATCGGCCAGAAAGAAGCGCTTGACGGCACGGTAATCTTGCGCGAGATGTATTCCGGAACCCAGGAGATAATTCCTTCGGAAAAAATTATCGACGAAGTGAAAAAACGCCTCAAAAAACTCCCTTCGCGCGTTCCCGCGGCTGAAAACAATGATTTAAAATATCCGCCGGAAAATAATTTGAAATCTTGACGCGAGGCGGGGTTTTTGTTAAAAAGCATTATCGTGGAAAGTTGCATATTCTGCAAAATTGCCAATAAGGAAATTTCTTCGGAGATCGTTTCCGAAGACGAAAATTTTGTTGTTTTTAAAGATATCAATCCAAAAGCGCCGATTCATTTTTTAATTATTCCCAAAGCGCATATCGGGCCGGTGAATACTTTAAAAGCGGAAGATAAGGATATTGCCGGCGGTTTGGTTTTAAAAGCGAAAGAGGTTGCGGAAAAAATCGGCGTTTCGGGAAGCGGCTATCGGTTGATATTCAATGTCGGCAAAGACGCGGGAATGGAAGTCGACCATTTGCATCTTCACCTTTTGGCCGGCAAACCGTTAAAATTCGAGTCTTAATAATTTTTAATAAAGATTAAAACATGGCTATCGAAGTTAGAAAAAAAGAAAAAGAATCGGTCCAGAGCCTTTTAAGGCGTTTTTCAAGGCGCATTCAGCAAAGCGGCGTTCTGCTTAAAGTGCGCCGCAGCCGGTTTTACGCTTCGCCTTTAACCAAGCGGCAAAAAAGAATCAGCGCTTTGAGGAAAATTGAAATTCAAAAAGAAAGGGAAAAATTATACAAGCTGGGAAAATTAGACCGTGAATTTAAAAGATAAAATAAACGAAGACATTAAATCGGCGATGAAAGGCGGCTTGAGCGCCGAAGCTTCTACTTTGCGCTTTTTAAACAGCGTTATAAAAAACAAAGAGCTGGAAAAAAGGAACCGTCTTTCAAAAGAAGGTCACCCCGCGGCCGAGCTTGATAAAGCGTCGGAGCTTTCCGACGAAGAGGTTGTGGGCGCGATTTCCGGCGAAATTAAAAAAATAAAAGATTCAATCGCTCAATTTGAAAAAGGCGGGCGGGCAGATTTGGCGGAAAAAGAGGCGGTTGAACTTGAGATTCTCAAAAAATACGTTCCGGAAGAAATGGGCGAGGATGAGTTGCGCGCCGTAGTGAAGAAAAAATTGGCTGAAATGGGCGAAGTGTCGATGAAAGATTTTGGAAAAATAATGGGAGGAATAATGGTTGAAGTCAAAGGCCGCGCCGATGGAACGGTGGTGAAAAAATTAATTGAAGAGGAATTGGGCGGATTGCGGCAATGACGCAAATTGAGAAATATGAATCATGAAATTTTAATTTATAACAAAACCCGACACAAAGCCCCGAAAAAATTTATTAAAGATTTGATTTTGAAAGTTTTGGATTTTTTGGAATTAAAACAGCCGGTTGCACTGGCTGTTTTAATTGTGGATAAAAAAGAAATTAAAAGGTTGAATAAAGTTTGGCGAAAAAAAAATGAAACGCCCGATGAGCTTTCTTTTGGCTTAAACAGCCGCCAAACTCCGGCATTTGCAAATAATTCGCGCGGCGTGTTAAACTTAGGCGAAATAGTGGTTAATGTTGAAAAGATTTCCGAAAAAAAATATTTATCGGAAATTTTGATCCATAGTTTATTGCATCTGGCGGGATACGGCCATGAAAAATCTCTAAAAGAAGCGAAACAAATGGAACGATTGGAGGCAAAACTGCTTAAACATTTAAATATTTAGTATTTAATTTTGAGATTTATAATTTAATTTTTCCGCCAAAGGCGGATCAGCCTCTGGCTGAAATTTTGAAACATGTCGCGGGAAGATATCATAATCGGCTTGGATGCGGGCACCACTTCCGTTCAGGTGGTGGTCGCTTCAAAGAAAAAAAACCAAGAAATGCCCGAAGTTATCGGCTGGGGCGAAGCGAATTCGCGAGGCTTGCGAAAGGGCGTGGTGGTTGATATTGAAGAAGCGGCTTCCGCCATTCGCGAAGCTTTTCAAAAAGCTGTCAGCCACGCCGGCGTAAAATGCAATGAAGCGGTGGTCGCCATTGGCGGCAATAATGTTTTTGTGAGGCCGTCGAAAGGCGTGGTGATTGTTTCCCGCGCCGATCGGGAAATTTCAAAGGAAGACATCCAAAGGGCGCTTCTTCAAGCTGAAAGCATCCCCGCCAGCCCCAATCGGGAAATTTTACATAATCTGGCTCGGGAGTGGACGGTTGATAATGAAGGCGGCATTAAAGATCCGCTGGGAATGACCGGCGTAAAATTGGAAGTTGACACTTTAATGATAGAATGCGGCGCCTCCGCTTTAAAAAACCTTCGCAAAGCCGTAAATTTGGCCGGCATTAAAATCAAGGAATTGGTTTTAGCGCCTTTGGCCGCCAGCTACGCCGTGTTAAGTCCGCGCCAAAAAGAACTGGGCACTTTGGTTTTGGATGTCGGCGGCAGCACCACCGGACTCATTGTTTTTGAAGAGGGCGATATTTTTCACGCGGCGGTTTTGGGAGCCGGTTCTTCTCATGCCACTCATGATTTAGTTTACGGCCTTCAAGTTGACGTTGATTCGGCCGAAAAGATTAAAAGAGTCCATGGATCGGCTTTAACCGAAAGCACAAGCTCCCGGGACGTGGTTGATTTGAAAAAATTGGGAGGAGAGTCTTCTATTCAAAGGCGTGAAATCGCGAATATTTGCGAGGCGCGTTTTTCGGAAATTTTTGAAATGGCGCAGAAAGAACTGAAAAAAGTGGGTCGAGCTTCAATGCTTCCCGGCGGCGCCGTTTTAACCGGCGGCGGCAGCAAGATTCCGCGTTTGGATAAATTGGCGAAGAGAGACTTAAGTTTGCCGGTAAGCCGCGGCATAGCCCAGAAAATTTTGGGGCCGGAAGAAATACTTAACGATTCGGTTTTTGCCACGGCTTTGGGGCTTGTAATTTGGGGATTTGACGAAAATTTCAGCCGTGATATCATTGATAATTCCAGTAGTTCTAATTTCTTTGGTTGGCTCAAAAATTTTATTCCTTAATTTTTAATTTTGATTTTTTAATTTTTTATTTATTTTATGGCCCACATTAAGCCGGATGTTGAAACATTTGCGAGAATAAAGGTTGTCGGCGTTGGAGGAGGAGGAGGCAACGCTATTACCAGAATGTTTAACGCCCAAATCAAAGGCGTTGATTTTATCGCCATAAATACCGACGCGCAAGATTTACATCACACTAAAGCTCAAACCAAAATCCATATCGGAAAAAATTTAACTCGCGGACTCGGCGCCGGAATGAATCCGGATATCGGCAGGCAAGCCGCCGAGGAAAACAGAGATGAAATTCAGGATGCTTTAAAAGGGGCGGATTTGGTTTTTATCACTTGCGGTTTGGGCGGCGGCACGGGATCGGGCGCCTCTCCGGTTATCGCCGACGCCGCTCGCGATGTCGGCGCTTTAGCGGTGGCCGTTGTCACCAAGCCTTTTTCTTTCGAGGGCAAAAAGCGTTTGGCCATAGCCGAAGGAGCGTTTTTGTCGCTTCGCGATCGCGTCGACACTTTAATCACGATTCCCAACGACAAGGTTTTGAATTTAATAGATAAAAATACTTCGATTATTGAAGCTTTTAATATTGTTGATGATATTTTAAAACAAGGCGTGCAAGGCATTGCCGATCTTATTACATATCCCGGCATCGTTAATGTTGATTTTGCCGATATCAAAGCCATTATGTCCGAAGCCGGTTCGGCGTTGATGGGAATCGGCAAGGCGGCCGGCGATGATCGGGCTATTGTGGCGGCAAAAGCGGCCATAAACTCGCCCCTTTTGGATATTTCAATCGACGGGGCGAGCGGCGTTTTGTTTAATATTTCCGGAGGAGACGATCTTGGAATGGCCGATGTGAATGAGGCGGCAAAAATTATCACCGAATCAATCGATCCCGAAGCTAAAATCATTTTCGGCGCCACTCACGATGGCCGCCTTAAAAAAGGCGAAATCAGGGTTACCGTGGTTGCCACCGGTTTTAACGCCAATAAACGAAACAATAATGGCGCGGTTGCCGCGCCGACGGCCGGTTTAAACAACGTTTTGCGAGCCAAACCCGCGATGAATGTTGAAATAATTGATGACGAAGATGATGGTTGGGGCACGCCGGCATTTTTGAGGAGAAAAAAAGATACGGATGGCGAAAAGTAAAATTTTTGCGCTTTTTCTGCTGAGTTTTATCGGAGGCGTATTTGCATATTCGACAATAAAAATCCCGCCCGCGCTTATCGGCGGGATTTTTGTTTTTTCTTTTTCGATTTTAGCTACTGCCGTTTTAAAAAGGAATAAGCCGGATTTTTCCGCCAGAGGCGGACCAGTTTTGGGCTGGAAAATTAAAATAATTTTCGGATTTTGCCTTTTGGCCTTGGCTTTTGGATTTTGGCGCAGTTTTAAGGTTTTTAATTACGCCGGCAGTTTGGCCGGCGCCAATTTTGTCATCGGAGAAAAAATAAATTTTTCCGGAAAGATTGTCGAAGAACCGGATCGGCGTTCGGATTTCGCCCAATATGTTCTGGAAAACGGCGCGCTTGGCCGCGTTCTCGTGAAAACTAAGCTTTATCCGGAATACTTTTACGGCGATATTTTGAAAATAAACGGAAAAATCGAATCGCCGGAATCTCGCGCCGGCGAGTCCGGTTTTGATTATAAAAATTATTTGGCGAAGGATGGAATTTTTCTGATCAGCCGGTATCCGAAAATTGATTTGATCGAGCGGCCGGCCGTTAAAAATTTTTACGGCCGTCTTTTGGAAATTAAAAAATCGTTTGTCGGCGTTATCAATAAAATTCTTTTGGAGCCGCAAGCTTCTTTTTTAGCCGCTCTTTTGGTTGGCGCCAGGCGGACTTTGCCCGCCGATTTGACCGACGCTTTCAATATTACCGGCACCAGCCACATTGTGGCTATCTCCGGTTATAACATTTCCATCATCAGCGTTATGCTTTTAAATTTTTTGGGCTATTTATTTTTGCCGAGAAGATTGATTTTCTGGGTGGCCGGCGTTTGCCTGGTTTTATTCACTTTGATTGCCGGCGCCGGCGCTTCGGTGGTGCGGGCAGCAGTTATGGGCGGCTTGCTTATTTTGGCCAGGCATGAAGGCCGGCTTTACAGCATAACCAACGCTATTATTTTTGCCGCCGCCGTTATGCTATTTTTAAATCCTTATCTGTTGCGATACGATGCCGGTTTTCAGCTTTCATTTTTGGCCACTTTGGGATTGGTATATTTAGCGCCTCATTTTGCGAGCCGATTTTCCCGTCTGCCGAATTTTTTGTCTTTTCGCGACAATTTGGCGGCCACTTTATCGGCCCGGGTTGCCACTTTGCCGGTTGTTCTTTTCAGTTTCAACCGTTTTTCTTTAATCGCCATTTTGGCCAATGTTTTAATCTTGCCCGCCGTTCCATTCACGATGCTTTTTGGTTTTTTAGCCGGATTAACGGGATTTATTTCCGTAAAGATCGCCTCAATTTTTATTTTTCCGGCATGGCTCGCGCTTTCATACCAGATTTGGATTGTTAAAATATTAAGTTCTTTGCCGTTTGCTTCAATTTCATTGTGAAAAATAAATTTTCAATATTAATCGGCCTTTTTGCAATTGCTTCGGCAGTTTGGTTTTTGGTTTTAAGCCAAAGGCCCGGCCGGATTTTGGAGGCGGATTTTTTGGATGTCGGGCAAGGCGACGCGATTTTAATAAAAACGCCGAAAGGGCAGACAATGCTGATCGACGGCGGACCCGGCAACAAAGTTTTGGAAAAATTGGGCAAATATCTTTCGCCGATTAAAAAAAGAATCGACGTGATTCTTCTTACCCATCCTCACGCCGATCACGTTGCCGGCCTGATTGAAATTTTGAGAAGATACGATATCGGCTTGGTGATTTTAAACGGCGCCGATTTAAAAACCGATAATTATAATCAGTTTTTAACCGCCGTTAGAGACAATGGGGCGGAAGTTTTAATCGCATCGGCCGGCGATGCCGTTCATTTTGATGAAAATGCGGAGTTTGACATTATTTCTCCCGATGAAAATTCCGGCGGCAGGGTTTTTAACGGCAAAAGCGAAGGATTCGGCGCAAATGGCAATGACGTTAATGACACTTCCATTGTCGGCAAATTGATTTACGGCGATTTTTCCATATTATTTACCGGCGATGCCACTTTTAAAATAGAAAACCGGCTTTTGGTTTACGGCGATAATTTGAAATCGGATATTTTAAAAGTCGGTCATCACGGCTCGAAATATTCTTCTTCTTTAAGTTTTTTGAAAGCAGTTTCTCCGAAGGCGGCAATAGTCGAGGTTGGCGCCAAAAATCGCTATGGCCATCCGTCGCCGGCAACATTGAGCCGCTTTAAGATGTTTAATATGAATATTTTTCGCACCGACCGGAATGGCGACATTAAAGTTTTAAGCGACGGTTTCACCACCAATATTTACAAAGAAAAATAAAAGATTCTTGTATCATAATGTGCCTGCAGGCCGCTTATGATGCAAAAATAAAAAATTTGTTGTTAATCGGTAATTTTCGTGATAGATTAATTTTAACTTTTATTATTTTTTAATCATAAATAAATTTATGCCAAAAAATCCAAAACAGGAGCGCACCGTGGTTTTGATAAAACCCGATGGCGTGAAAAGAGGTTTGGTGGGCGAGGTGATGGCGCGCATTGAAAAGCGCGGACTCAAGATTATTTCTCTTTCGATGGCCAGTCCGACGAGAAAACAAATCGACGAACATTATCCGAAAGACGCGGCTTGGGTTAAACGCTTGGGGGAAAAATCATTGGCCACTTATGCCAAATACGGCTGGGATCCGAAAAAAGAGATGGGCACCGACGATCCGATGAAAATAGGAAAGGCGGTGAGAGGATGGATTTTGGATTTTATGACTTCGGGGCCGGTGATAAAAATGGTTGTTGAGGGGATTCATGCCGTTGATATGGTGAGAAAACTTGTCGGCAATTCCATTCCGGCTTTGGCGGAAATGGGGACGATCCGGGGAGATTTTTCCGTCGATTCGGCGGCTTTGGCGAATAAAGGCAAGCGAGCGGTTCATAATCTGATTCACGCTTCCGAGACGCCGGAGGAAGCGGCGCACGAACTTGAATTTTGGTTTTCTCCGGAAGAAATTTTTGATTATAAAAGAGCGGAAGAAGACATTATGTTTTAGGCTGTGGATTAACTTGTTATATTTTAATTTTCAAATGCGTTAAAATATAAGTGGCTGCGGAAGTTGTTTTACAAGATTTTGGCCTGAATAATTTTATTCGGGAGTCTGATATCGCTTCGGTCTGCGGATCGAAAGCTGAAGACACCCACCTGGCAAATTGCCAAAATTATCTTTAAAACAGCTTCTCCGAGCCACCAAAAACTCCGTCGCAATAATGACGGAGTTTTTGGTGGCTTTATTTTTCGAGGTGCCGAGGATTGTCATCTTTTGGGACAAGGACAAACCCAAAACCTCTCGCTAAAACTGGAGGTTTTTGGTAATATCTTTATATGGCCGTAAATGTCATAAAATCTGCCGGAGAATCACAGCCGTTTGACCGGGAAAAAGTCAGGCGGACTATTTTGCGTTCCGGCGTAAGCGAGGAGGTCGCCGACCGGATAGCGGACGAGGTTGAAAAAAACACCCGCGAAGGAATGCGGACAAAAGAAATCTATGATATGGTTATTGCTTTCCTTGAGAAAGAAGCGCCGGCTGCTTCCCGCCGCTATGATTTAAGAAACGCCATTTTACGCCTCGGGCCTGCCGGTTTTGATTTTGAAAAATATATTGCCGAATTATTAAAGGCATACGGCTATGACACCGAACTGCCGCCGATTTTGGAGGGCGTCTGCATCACCCATGAAGTTGACGTTTTGGCAAGAAAAGACGGCCGCACCGCCATGATTGAGGCTAAGCTGCGGCAGGAACTTTCTATTTTTATAACCATAAAAGACACGATGTCCACTTGGGCAAGATTTTTGGATCTCGTTGAGTCGGCAAAAATCGGCCGCACCCCCCACATGGATGAATGCTGGATAGTGACCAACAGCCGGTTTTCAACCCAATCAATCCAATACGGTCATTGCAAAAACATGGTAATGCTTTCATGGGACCATCCGCGGGAACGCCCCCTGCCGCGGTGGATAGATGATGTTAGTTTGTATCCGGTAACCATAATGAAAGGCGTTGATTCTCGGACGCTCCAATCATTTTCTGCGGCCAATATTCTCCTTTTGTGTGACTTGGTTAGAATGACGCCGGAGGAACTGGAAAAATCACTTGCTCTTCCCAAAGACGCGGTGAAAAAACTCATAGAAGAAGCAAAAATGATTCTTCAAAAATAACTTTTGCTATAAAACGCTAAGCCGAAAACTCTCAATGTCTAACTTGGTCGGGGTGCCGGGAATTGAACCCGGGTCACGTGCTCCGGGGTTTCTTTTGTCGGGCCAAGCGGAATTGAACCGCTACTATACCCTCCGGGGCGCTTTATTTTTTAATTAATAAATTATTGAAGTGCCCGCCAAATGTGAAGCAGTTCACATTTGGCCCCCGCGGGTACGGACAATTTTTCGGGGTGCCGGGAATTGAACCCGGGTCACACGCACCCCATGCGTGCATACTGCCGTTGTACTACACCCCGTGTTTATTTCTTTTTTGGCTTGGCGAGTGTTTTTATGCACTTGGCGCAGGCTTTGGCTCTTTTTCCGGAAGACAGAACAACCCATTGGAGATTGGGATATTTTCTTTTTTTGGGCGCCGGGTTATACTTACCGCGGAGTTTGTTTCGCGGCGTAACAAGAGTTGATCCCTTGCCGCAAATTTTACATATTTTGGACATAGTTTTACAGTTGCTAACAAGCTCAAGCGAAAAAATTTATTTTCGCGGCGAGCGAATAATGCAATTTGATAATGTTTATTTTTACCACATAATCGAATGCTAAATCAAGTAATTTTTTTGTATCTTGTCATCGTGATTTCCGCGGTGTTCCACGAATACGCTCACGGTTTAACAGCTTATTCTTTGGGAGACCCTACGGCAAAGAATGAAGGCCGACTAACGCTCAATCCCTTGGTTCATATGGATTTGTTCGGCACGGTGATCTTGCCTTTGTTTTTACTGTTCACCGGAGGAATTTTCATCGGCTATGCCAAACCGGTGCCGTACAATCCCGATAATTTGAGAGATAAAAAATACGGGTCGCTGAAAGTGGCCATCGCCGGGCCTTTGAGCAATTTGATCATCGCGTTGTTTTTTGGATTGTTTTTGAGATTCTTTTCCGGCGGCGCTTTGGCGGGCAATATTGTTCCTCCGGTTTTCTTTTCGCTTATCGCCGTTATTACGGCTATCAATATCGCATTGGCATTTTTCAACATGATTCCGTTTCCGCCGCTTGACGGTTCGAAAGTTTTTTTCGATTTGTTTCCGCGCGCATGGTCGAAAGTTATGAATTTAGGCTTCGCCGGACTGGCTCTGGCTTTATTTTTCGCTTTCTTTTTGCTGCCGAGGTTGATTGCTTGGGTGTTTTGGCTCATTGTCGGCCAACCGTTCGGCTTTTGACGCGCTATTGACAATTTCGCCGCTATCGACTACCATTAGGGCATAATAAAGAATCTCTGCTAAGGCGGGGATTTTTTGTTTGTCAAAAATGTATAAATATATAAAACTTAATAAGTTTTGGCTTAATAAAGCCATAATAACGGCAGTTATAGTGATTTTAACGTTTAATGTGTCCGTTCCCCAAACTGCGGCGGCTTGGAGCTTTGAGGATATCGCGGAGCTTATTAATAAGCCTAAAGTCAACCGCAATTTGTTTATGATCGCCGGCGGGGACTCGCTGATGGCCATTAGTGACAGCTTGCCGCCAAAAATGATGAAAGTTGTCATTACGGCCTATTCTTCAACGCCGGATCAGACCGACGACACGCCGTTTATAACCGCCTCGAACACTCATGTTCGCGACGGCGTTGTGGCAGCTAACTTTTTAGCTTTCGGCACCAAGGTGAAAATTCCATCGCTTTTCGGCGACAAAGTTTTTACCGTTGAGGATCGTATGGCTAAAAAGCATGATGGCAAAATCGACATTTGGTTTTCGGAAAAGCATTTGGCCAAACGCTTCGGTATCCAGGAAGCCGATGTGGTGATATTGGACTAAAAATTTATTTAAAAACCCAACCCGCAATTGCGGGTTGGGTTTTTGTGGACGAGGAGGGACTCGAACCCTCAAGGATGTTAATCCACAGCATTTTAAGTGCTGCGCGTATACCGATTCCGCCACTCGTCCTTAAATCTTTCTAATCCTACCACGATGTGTTGGTTTTAAACTATGGCAATTAGGACATAAAACTCTTAGATTATCTATCCGATTATCGTAATGATCGCCGTTGATATGATCTAATTCCAAAGGTAAATAACCATCAGCTGTTCTTTGCGACCATCCGCATTCCTCGCAATTTTTAGGTTTTAAATCAGCGGCAAATAATCTTTTTTTCAACTTAAAACTTTGAAAATTACTGTTCTTAACTAAAATTTTTTCTAAAGGTATTCGGGGTATTCCTATGCCTCGCATTCCCAAATTCCAACCTCGTCCTTTAAAATGTTTTATATCCAATTCAAACTCTCTAATATATCTTTTTATTTGAGCGTAGTTTCCGCCTGCTTCGCGCAAATTTAGTTTAGTTAAAACTTGTCTATAACTAAAAGAATTTTTAACTGCGTTTTTTAATTGTTTTTCGGTCCAAGATCTTCTTTTCATTAAGAAAATTATATCAAATGGTAGACACAAAATCAAATCATTTAAATTGCGTTTGCCGATATAAGAGAGGCCTGGGTGGGAATTGAACCCACGTATAAGGGTTTTGCAGACCCTCGCCTTACCACTTGGCTACCAGGCCCCGTTATTTCTTCGCGTATTTTGCCACGAGTTTTAGGGCCGAGTCAATCGTGCCCTTAACTCTGAATCCGGCGGCGTACTTGTGTCCGCCGCCTCCGAGCTTCATTGCTAATTTTGCCACGTTATAGTTTTTGTCCGGCCGGCTTCTCAAACTTCCCCTTACTTTTCCTTCGCTTTTTTCGGTGAGAAAAAGCGAAAATCGGCCGTCTTTCAGGTTTTTTAACAATATTGAGATGTTTTCATTTATATCGTCGGTGGTTAAGCGATGTTTTTTCAGATCTTTTCTTTCAACCCAAGAATAAACAAAATCCCCTTTATGATGGTGTTTGACGCGGCTTAAAATTTCGCCTAAAAGTTTAGCCGCCGCAATTTTTAATTGGCCGTTGAGCTTATTGTCGATTTCCACCGGCTTTATATTGAATCGTTTCGTGAGATCGGCGGCCGTTTCCATCGATTTGGAGTTGTTGGAATATTTAAAAAATCCCGTATCGCTTAAAATTCCGACAACTAAAGCGTAGGCGATTTTTTTGTCGATTTTCAAATTTATGGCTTTGAGATAATCGTAAAGCAATTCCACCGCCGATGTGTAAGAAGAATCGATAATCCCGAAATCCGCCGCCTGATCGGCCGTTAAATGATGGTCAAAAATTAAAATCGGGATTTTAGGATATTTTTTCAAATAGCTTTCTATTCCAAGCTGGATTTTTGAACCGTAATCGAAACCGACTATTAAATCGAAAGGATTTTTCGGATGCTTTGATTTTATTCGCGCCGCGCCGGGGATGAATTTCAGCGATTCCGGAACGCCGGAAACGCACAAAAGATAATGCGGCTTTTTTATTTTTTGAAGATAAAAGCCGAAAGCGGCGAGCGAGCCGATGGCGTCGCCGTCGGGGGCCTGATGGCTGACCGCCAGAATTTTTTTTGCGCCCGTTATTATTTTTTCTATTTCTTTAAAACTGCTATTTTTCATTTTATTTTCGGCCTATTCCCGATTTTCTTTTTTTATTTCTTCCAATAATTTTTCCACTTCGCCGGCCGCTTCGGGATTCGCGTCATATTTAAAGGAGATTTTCGGCACGGGCCGCACTTCCATTTTTTTATTAAGCGATTGCTGAATTTGGTAAATCGAGCGGTTTAATTTTTCTAAAATTTTCTCGGCTCCGGAAGGAGGATAAACGCTTACAAAAACATCGGCGGTAAATAAATTAGGATTGGTTGAAACGCGGGTAACGGTAACTAAAACGCCGGGCTCGACATCTAAAAAATTGGAAATGATTTTGCCAAGTTCTTTTTTAATCAACTCGTTGAATCTTAAAGCGCGTTCTTGGGCCATAGTTTATTTTATTGCATTTTCTTGAAAAAGATAAGCGTGTCGCCGGCGGCGATTTTCGGTTCGCCGAAATCAACGGCAAGGCCGGCTTCGCGGCCGGCTTCAACCTTTCCGGTTTCTTTTTTGTCCGATTGCAAACTTATTATGCGCCCTTGGCCGATTATAGTTTCGTTTCTCAAAATTTCCGTTCGCGTTCCCTTTACTATTTCGCCCGAAACAACTTTTCCGCCTAAAACCTGGCGATTTTTTTCTTGCCTGAAAACCGCCAAAACGTTTAATCTTCCGGTTTCTTCGCGTTCAATTTTCGGTTTTAATTTTTTTTCAATTATAACCTTTACCCTGTCCAGAACATCGTAAATAATATTTCCCGAAATTAAATTTTCTTTCTGTTTTTCGGCGATATAGGGCATTGCGGCGTCGGTTTTCACGTTAAAAGCGATAATCAGCGCGTCGCTTAAATCGGCCATTTTAAAATCGCTTTCATTAACATTTCCGGTTTCGGATTTGATGATTTTTACGGCGCCGTTTTCCAGCGGAATTTTTTCCAAGCTTTCTTTCAGCGCTTCAGCCGAGCTTTGCACATCGGCTTTGATTATTATTTTCACCAAATTAACGCCGGTTTTCATTTCGGCGCCAAAAGATTCGCCGATGTATTCGCCGATTTTTTTTGCGATTTTTAAAGCCGCAGAAAAAGGAATTTCGGAAGCGGCGAATTTTTCTCCGACAATCGGCAACGCGGCGAAGCCGGTCATCAAAACCGGAGAAGAAAACGACGCGCTTTTTATTTTTTCACCCCTGAAATCTTCAAGTATTTTTATTTTTCCCGAAGCTTCGCCGGATAGAATATAATTACCGGTTTTCAACGTTCCGTTTAAAATGAGAAGCGAGGCGACTATTCCGCGCCGCGGGTCGAGATGCGTTTCAATAACTATGCCTTCCGCGTTTTTGCTTGGATCGGCTTTCAGTTCGCTCAAATCCGCCAGCAGTTCTATAAGGTTTAAAAGTTCATTGATATTTGTGCCTTCTTTCGCGGAAATTTCCACCGAAGGAATTTTGCCGCCCCATGATTCAACCAAAACGTCATTTTCAGCCAGTTCTTTTTTTACCTTTTCGGGATTGGCTCCGGGTTTGTCTATTTTATTTATTGCTACGATGAACGGCAAATTCGCCGTTTTTATGTGCTGCAGGGCTTCAAGGGTTTGAGGCTTTATGCCGTCGTCGGCGGCAATGACAAGCACGGCGATATCCGCCGCTTTGGCGCCGCGGCCTCGCAGTTTTGAAAAAGCTTCGTGGCCCGGCGTGTCCAAAAAAGTGATTTTTCGATTTTTATGGATTATTTCGTAAGCGCCGATGTGCTGGGTAATGCCGCCGGCTTCGCGCTCGGCGACAGCAGTTTTTCGAATGTAGTCGAGCAGTTTGGTTTTGCCATGGTCAACGTGGCCCATTATAACCACAACGGGCGGTCGGGTAATTAAATTTTTATTTTCCGCGTTTGGCATAATCTGAAAATTGTACAACAAAAACCGCCTTTCTGCAAGGCGGAAAAAATTCCGACGACGGCGCGGCGATGTTTATTTTTCGATCGGAAGGCCGTTTTCCTCCCAAAAAACTATCCCGCCCGTTAAATTCGAAACATTTTCAAATCCCGCATCAGACATCATTTGGGCCGCGATTTGGCTTCTGTTCCCGCCGCGGCAATAGACGATGTATCTTTTATTTTTATCAAACTTCCCGATTTCGCTTTCAAAGTTATCCGACTGAACATCCAAATTCAAAGCGCCGGCTATTCTGCCCTCTTTAAATTCTTGCGGAGTTCTTACGTCGACAATTAAAAAGTCCGGATCGTTTTTATGGCGCTTAATCAAGCCGTATGCTTCTTGGGGATTTATTTCGTTAAACATAATTTTCAAGATTAAACGCAATTAATATAAGGCTTTTTCCGGAAATTGTAAAACTTGGCGGAAGGGGTGGGATTCGAACCCACGGTCCCTTTCGGGACGCCGCATTTCAAGTGCGGTGGAATAAACCGCTATCCGACCCTTCCTTAAAATTTTTCAACCAGCTTTTTTCCAAAAAATGTTCCTCAAAATGACAGTTTGGGCAAATAAGTTCAAGATTATCGATATTATTATCATTTTTGTTTCTATTTTTATGGTGGACTTGCAATATCTCATATTTATCATAGTTGCAACGTTCACAACTTTTCCCTCTATTTTTTAATAATCTAATTTTTAAAGCTCGTTGTGATATAACCTTATCTTTTGGTCTATTAATTTTGTATTTAATCCCCGTCCTGTGTTTATTTGCGCAACTTCTGCTGCAAGTTTTTTTGTTCAATCCCGATAAGATTAATTTACCGCAAATTACACAAGGATTCTCTTTTCTACAAGAGATGCCATAACAAATTGCATTACAAAAGACTCGTCCTTTGTTTTTCTGCATTTCACAGGGTCTTCTGTAAATAGGTTTGTTGCAGATAAAACAATTAGTATTTGGTTTTCTTTTATACAACTCGACCACTTAACCAGTATACTATAAACCAGTCCGCTCTGCCACCCTTCCTTTTTTCCTGTTTCATAATATATCGCCTGAGACCGACTTAACAAGAAATGTTTTATGAATATTGGCAGGTACCCAATTCTTCGCGGATACCAAAAAACTCAAGCCGGAGAAAAATATAGATTTGCGAAGCTACGCGAAATACCTTCTGCGCGAGGGTAGCGTGATTGAAAAGCGAGAGCTGTTGTCATGCATCAAAAGCAAACTTATCCTAACGCAGAAAGTTCTAACGATAGAGAAAAAGTAGAAAAAATAATACAGCAGATTTTTCTGCTGTATTATTTTGTTTTCGCATCGAGCGTCACGGTCTCACTAACGTCATCAGTGAGTCGGTTCTCGATAGCAAAAATCGTCTGCGGTGTGTGTCGCTCTAGAACTTTACTTATACAAGCATTGTAGGGCTTTTCAGGCGATCTTTCCAGGGCTCGATTTGATGGGGGTCGGTTGGAGGTTTTTTAAATTTTTAAATTGAGATATAATATTTATATGAATTTAGTGTCTATATTTGAGGCATCAAAATGGGCTTCCGCGCTTCTTAATAAAGAAGTATTACCTACAAATATTTCTTATTTAGTTCAATATGGAAAAGTAAAAAAACATGGAGGAAATGGTTCAACACTTGTTGATTTAAATGATTTGAAAAAATATTATGATTCATACAGAAGCAGGGAGATTAGTTGGAAAGAAAGGCTCGGAAATGATTTAAATTGGACGCTTTCTTTTGATAATTTGAAAGAAGTAGATACTACAAAGCATGTTCATCGACTACACCCATATAAGGGTAAATATATTCCTCAACTTGTTGAATATTTTATAGACACTCATACTGACAATTTCAAAAAAGAAACATATTTTAAACCCGGGGATATTGTTTTAGACCCATTTTTAGGCTCTGGGACAACTATTATCCAATCGCTTGAAACAGGTATCCATTCTATAGGTATAGATGTTTCAGAATTTAATTGTATGATCGCAAGTTGTAAGGCGGCGCATTATGATTATGAATATTTACAGCAAGCGGTTAAAAAAATGCTTGCTTCGCTTAATTCTTTTGAACATGACAATAAAATTAAGGATTTTGAAAATGAACTTTTGACTGAACTTGCCAAATTTAACTCGGTGCACTTTCCGGGGCATGGCTTCAAATATAAAGTTAATCAAAAAAGCTTTGATGAAAATAAATTTGCCATAGAGAAAGAAAGAGAATTTTTGCCTATTTATCAAAAACTACTCAAGAAATACTCAATTAAATTAAAGCAGGATAAATCTTTATCATTTCTTGATAAGTGGTTTATAGAAAACGCGCGCAAAGAAATTGATCATGTTTTTAAGACAATAAGACAAGAGAAAGACATAAAAACACGAAAAATTCTCGCTTTAATTTTGAGCAGAACAATCAGATCATGTCGCGCTACTACGCACAGCGATTTAGCGACTCTCAAAGTGCCCCAACTGACAACTTATTACTGCTACAAGCACAAAAAAATATGTAAGCCGCTTTTCTCCATCGCGACCATGCTGAATCGTTATGCTTTTGACACTTTAAGTAGAATTATAGAATTTAGTAGATTACGAAAACCGGTTCATTATTCTATTTTAGCGGGTGATTCAAGGACTATAAATATTTTTGAAAAAATAGAAGAACAAAATCCCGAATTTTCTAAAATATTAAAAAATCAAAAAATAGCAGGTATTTTCTGCTCGCCTCCGTATGTCGGACAAATTGATTATCACGAACAACATGCTTATGCTTACGATCTACTCGGATTTAAGCGTAAAGATGACTTAGAGATTGGCCCGCTTTACAAGGGGCAAGGATTGGAAGCGCGCCGGTTATACGCGCAAGGTATTGCGGATGTGTTAAATAATTGTAAACAATATCTAAAAAACGATTTTGATGTTTTTCTCGTGGCAAATGATAAATATAATCTTTATCCCGAAATTGCAGAGAAGTCGGGAATGAGAATTGTAAATCAATTTAAACGGCCTGTGTTGAATCGGACAGAGCGAGATCGCAATCCGTATTCAGAAATAATTTTTCACTTTAAACCAATATAAACTCATGGCTTTATCTAAAGAACAAATAAATAGCGTTGAAAAAGTTTTGAAAGCAAGTTTGCGTAACAAGTTTCAAAACTATAAACCAGAACCGGCATCAATGCCTTTTCATACACGACTACTCGGTAAGGATAGACTTGCTTTGTATTCCTTTATTCATTCCCTCAATACAAATTTTGGCACGAGTATTTTTGAGCCGGTTGGTCTTGCTCTAGCACAAAAGAATTTTAAAATGGCTGTTTCCCAAGCTACGGCTGGAAATCAAATCAGTTCTGCCGCGCAAGCCGAAATTCAGAAGATAATTGACGGACTCATTACAGCAACAAGCATACCGAATAAAAAAGAAGAAATTGAGAGAATACGGAAAGTTTGCCAAACAGGCGAAATGATTAAAGTAAAGCCGACAAAAGTTGATTTAATGTTTGAGTCAAAAGACGACGCATATTACTTGTTTGATATCAAGACAGCAAAACCAAATGCCGGCGGATTTAAAGAGTTCAAGCGCACCTTGCTTGAATGGGTTGCTGTTGTTTTAGCGAGTAAACCGGATGCGAATATAAATACTTTTATAGCAATTCCGTACAATCCCTACGAACCAGAGCCATATACTCGCTGGACAATGCGAGGAATGCTTGATCTTGAGAATGAGCTTAAAGTAGCAGACGAGTTTTGGGATTTTCTTGGAGGTAAAAATACCTACAAGGATTTACTCGACTGCTTTGAGAGAGTCGGCATTGAGTTGGGAGGTGAAATTGATACCTACTTTAAACGATTTAATAAAAAATAAGTTTTCAGGTATCTTAAATAATACGATAATAAAAAGTAATATAAATATGGAAATAACAATACCCGCAGAAAAAGATAGTTGCATTAGAGAAGAACTAAATATAAATTTAGAAAATTATACGGTTCTGGCTGGGGTCAATAATAGTGGCAAAACAAAGACCAAAAAATTTATAGAGTTTCTAGAAATAAAGATCGCGATGATGCAACGAAGATCGAAGAAATTAAAAAAGAAAGTTTTCTATTGCCATACAACTCATCTTCAGAAATAAATTACTTCGTTTTTGATTTACCAACTAAAACATATTTTCTTGAATTGTATGAGAATGTGCTTGATTTATTTAAGACAAAAAAGGGTATAACAGATGACAACAAGGGATTAGGAGAATTGAAAAAATGGATTATTGATCAAAGTAGTAGTGGAACTGCCATCAGATTAAAGTCCGCGAATAATCCTAAGGTTTCAAGTACGCGTCATTCGATTGGACACCCTAGGGAAACCGTTAATGTAACCGAAGAAGATTTAGTTAAAGGAATCGAAGAAATGGAAATTTTAAGGAAGATTTTAAATAGATGAAATTGAGTTAGTGACGAGAAATAAATAAATATGGTTCAAAATAAATATGAAGCAATATGGGTGTCGCATTCCTCCATAGGGGATTTTTTAAAGTGCCCGCGAGCGTATTATCTGCGCAATGTGTATAAAGACCCTAAAACGGGGCGAAAAATAAATATTGTGAATTCGGCTCTTTCGCTGGGCCAAGCGGTTCACACAACTCTTGAATCGCTAAAAAACATTCCTTTCAATGAAAGAGTTAATTGCGATCTTTTAGCGGACTTTGAAAAGGCCTGGGGCGATGTCTCGGGAAAAAGGGGGGGCTTTAAGAATGACATTGAGGAGTTTGAAGTGAAAGCTCGCGGCAGAGCTATGGTGACGCGGGTTATAAAAAATCCGGGGCCAATCATTCGAAAAATAATTCGTCTTAAAGAAAGCCACAACGGCATGGCGCCGAATTTTTTTCTTTCCGAAGAAGAAAACATAATTTTAAATGGGCGTATTGATTGGCTGGAATACATTGAACAAGATAATAGTATTCGTGTTCTTGATTTTAAGACGGGCAAACATGATGAGGGCGAGGGTTCTCTTCAACTTCCAATTTATCTTTTGCTTTTGAATGCCTTACAAGAGCGCAAGGTCTCCGGTGCGGCTTATTGGTATCTTGATCGAGACAATAAGCCCGTTGATATGATTTTACCCGACATCAATGAAGCGAGAAAAAAAGTTCTCGCGATTGCTTTGCAGGTTAAAGAAGCTCGAGAGAAAAAAACATTTAATTGTCCTCGCGGGGACGCGGGTTGTTTTGCATGCAAACCATTTGAGGCTATTTTAAAAGGACAAGCAGAGTATCTTGGCGTTGGAGGTTATGGACAAGATATCTATTTTTTATAATTCAGAAATTTTATGACTCAATCCCAAGCGCTATCAATATTGAAATCCGGCGTGAATGTTTTTTTGACCGGCGAACCTGGCTCCGGCAAGACACATACTGTAAACGAGTACGCGACATATTTGCGCGTGCGCGGCATTGAGCCGGCGATTACGGCCTCAACCGGCATCGCCGCGACGCACATAGGCGGGATGACAATTCACTCGTGGAGCGGCATAGGAATTAAAACAAGATTGAGAAAATACGATCTTGATAAAATTGCGGCAAACAAGCGCATCGTAAAACATGTTCAGCGCGCCAAAACGCTTATTATAGATGAAGTTTCTATGCTTTCTCCCGGTACTTTGGATATGGTTGACGCCGTATGCCGCGAAATCAAGCAAAGTTCGGAACCGTTCGGGGGTATTCAAATTGTTTTAGTCGGCGATTTTTTCCAATTACCGCCGATTGTAAAAACAGAAGTGGGAGATAACACGCAAACAGCGCTCATTTCCGCCAAAGGCGGATCAGCCTTGGGCAGAGAAGAATCGCAGGCTCGCTTTGCTTATTACTCTCCCGCGTGGAAACGCGCGAATTTAAATGTTTGTTATCTCACGGAACAATATCGGCAGGACGATGACAATTATCTTGCCTTACTTTCGGCTATTCGGAATAATATTTTTGACGGCGATCACTTAAGCTGTATTGAAACGAGAAAAATTAATCCTCATGCCGCGCCGACTGGCGTGCCGAAGCTTTTTTCCCATAATGCCGATGTAGACCGCGTTAATAATGAAGTGCTCGCTAAACTTTCCGGCAAACCGCAGACATTTTCTATGTCTTCACAAGGTCAGGACGCGCTTATTTCCGCGCTTAAGAAAGGCTGTCTTTCTCCGGAGACGCTGTATTTAAAAATTGGCGCGGCAGTGATGTTTACAAAAAATAGCCTAAAAGGAATTTTTGCAAACGGCACACTTGGCGCGGTTGAAGAATTTGATAAAGAAAATGGCTATCCAATTGTTAGAACGCGAAACGGAAGGCGAATTAAAGTTGAGCCCATGGATTGGGCCGTGGAAGAAGATAACAAAATCCGCGCGCGAATCACCCAATTGCCGCTTCGCCTTGCTTGGGCGATTACAGTGCATAAGAGTCAAGGTATGAGCTTAGATGAAGCGGTGATGGATTTAAGCAGTGTGTTTGAATTCGGCCAGGGCTATGTCGCGCTTTCGCGCGTTAGGCGGCTTTCGGGTTTGTATCTTCTCGGCTGGAACGAGCAGGCTTTTCGGGTGCATCCGTATGTACTAATAAAAGACGCCGAATTTCGCGCGCAGTCGGATTCCGCTATTGCGGGAATGCACACCGTATTTTACGGACCTAACACCAATAAGCTTTCACCTGTCTTCGCGCAAGAAATTTCTACACAACCTGGTTTTAAAAAAATAAGAGAGAAATATCCAAGCGCTTATTTGCCGTGGGACGAATCGCTGGATGATAAACTACGAGATCTGTTTGTAAGAAATTTATCCATTTCTGATCTTGCAAGAATATTCAATAGGACGAGCGGAGCCATTAGATCTCGTCTTATCAAATTAGGGATAGTAACTAAAATGTAAGCTTATTGTTTTTGTCTCGCAACCGCCTCGATCGGGGCGGTCTCTCGATAAAAAATGTTGTCTGCGGAGGCGGGAGGATTCGAACCTCCGGTGCCCTTTCGGACACAACATCTTAGCAGGATGCTGCATTAAGCCGCTCTGCCACGCCTCCAGAATGCCGATATTTTACATAAAAACTGAAAATTTGTAAAACAAAACTCCTGCTTTACAAAATTAATGAAATATGGTAGATAGTAATCAGGTCTTTAATTTTAAATTTAAATTAGGAGGAGATGAAGAAAAAACTTCGGGAGGCATAACGGAAAATATGATGCTTCGTTTTCCGAAAAGAATTATTCCGTATTGACGGAAAGGGGGGTGATTTGATTGACTTTTGACAATATTAAAGTTTTAAAGGTATTGTCGGACCGGGTTTATATTCTCGCGTCGGGCATAAGGTTTACTTTCGCTCCCGCCAGCAATGGGAGAGTAAAATTAATCGGGCGAGGGAAGCCCGACGCCCAGATTCATAACCCGGCGCAATGCTGGGTTTCAAAAGAAGTTTTTGACGCCGTTTGCAGGCAGGCGACTGCGATTTTCGAAAGCCGTCGTCGCCGCCGAAAACAAACAGCGTCGCCAAAATTATTTTAGACGCCTTTCCGGCCCCGCAACAGCGGGGCCTTTTTCATTGGATCCGGGCAAATAAAATCGTTTCAGGCGAGTGATGTTTTCTAATCAATAGCTTCTGACCATTTAATAATTTCAATCGGTGTTTGATAATTGATTCCCATGTGCGGTCTTTCGGTATTGTAGTAGTGAAGAAATTCGGGAATTTCTTTTTTCCAAACCTCAAAATTCCTTGAAATGCGATGTAAGCATTCATCCTGCAAAGTCCTAATGAATCTTTCCTCCGGGCTTTTCCGGCATCGGACGAGGCGGATACCGATGCCATTTCTTCCACTTTGAATACCGGCTTAATCCAAGGCGATGAAACACTCTTTTAACCGATGAGACGCTTGCTATGATTCCTTCTTTCTTCAATCTGTAATGGATGATTTCAGCGCATTGATTGCGTTCGGCTCTCAGTGTGAGAATGCGGGAAACAATTTCCATTGGCAGTTCTTTTGGGTGGTGGCGAGGTCTCGATGATCTAGTCGAAATTACCAATTGACCATGGCCCATACTCCGGCGCTCTCTTCAACCAATTAAGAACGGTATTGTGAGCGAATCCGAAATGACGGGCGACTTCTCTAACACTTCTCCCTTGCCGCACCAGCTCAACCGCTTGCATGCGAACACGGGGAAGATTGGGATTATTTGTATATGGCATATACATAGCATTTTACCTCATAGGTGGTCAGAAGCTATTGAACCATTACAAAAACTTGACAAATCATGGCTTTTGATTATACGCTTTGAACAAGATTGGTTTCCGATCTTTTAAATAATTTAGTTTTAAACAAGCGCGAATAGCGCGGAGGTGTGAGATGAAAAAATGGCGGATATTGCTGTTGTTGCCGTTGGCTTTTGTCGCCTGTGGCGGCGGAGGCGGGGGTGGCGGTGGTGAAGCAAGTGGAGGCGGAGGCGGAAAAGAGATTCCGCTTTCGGTGAGTTTCCTCTATCCCAGAGGAAATCAATTAGTTGGCGGATTAATGACCGCCGAGGTTGGGGTTGCTGGAACAGGCATCGTCAATACGCAGTTTTTTGTTGACGATGTTTTGGTGGCTACGGACTCCCCTGAAGTTCGGGGGATACACAGCTTTGATTTTGACGCGGGCACCTTAGCTGCCGGAACCCACACGCTCAAGGCGGTGGCAACCAATACTTCCGGAGCCACGACTGCCGCGACGGTTTCGGTAAAGGTTGACCCGGCTGAACTGCGGAAACAGGCTCTGCAGTTCTTGATTGATCACAACATGAACAATGGCCCATTTCATTTTTCCGGTGTTCGCCGTTGGGCAGTGTTGCCCATTACGCTGGAAGTAAGCAAGGAAATAGTCGATGGCGGCTATTTTCCTGTTTATCAGCAGGCGGCGGAGTTTTGGAAAAAATACACGGGAATAACGTTTAATGTTGTTCCCAGCGCTGAAAACAGCGTGGATACAGCAGGAAAAAACGGCGTCGTATTTTTTGAATACGGCGCGTCTTTCGGCACGCAGACTTGGGTGAATTCAACAACTCTGGCGTACAACGCCGCTGTTGCCACTGTAAGTGGCAACAATAA
Source organism: Candidatus Azambacteria bacterium (assembly GCA_016213445.1). GTDB lineage: Bacteria > Patescibacteriota > Minisyncoccia > UBA10092 > UBA10092 > UBA10092. The sequence goes on along the minus strand of JACRAJ010000001.1, from coordinate 92,408 downwards.
GATCTTGATCGCCAGAGAAATTGGCAGGAGCTTGGGCATTTGGTCCTGGGCTGATGATATTATTATTGACGCGACGAGCATAAACCCTGTCGCCGCGGCGGCGATGAAAATTTTATATTTCGAACTTGTTCCCGGCGCGCCTGTGCCGGCGAGTTGAAGCAATGGGGTTAGATATTTTTTATCTAACCCTTTTTTATTTAAATCCGAAAATGTTATACACAGGTTTATTTATTTGCCATGTGATATAATTTACATATATATGCCGTAGTTGTGAATTTATAGATTCATCATTATTAATTATCATTAAATAATTAATCAATACAAATGAAATCATTATTCAAAAATCCTCTTTTTTATATCAATATTTTTTTATTAACCCTTATTTTTTTACTGGTTGTCAGCATTAATGTCAGCCAAACAAAACTTCCCTCATTTGTCAAAAAAGCCATTGCCGCGGTTCAATCCATCACGGGCGCAGGCTCGGTTAATTATCTCGCCGCTTTTAGCGACACTAATCAGATTGGCAATTCAATAATTTACGACAACGGCTCTAATGTTGGCATCGGGACTGCGGGTCCGATCACAAAATTAGATGTTGCCGGAGATATTCACGCGAGTGATTGGATATTTACCCCGAATAATATGTGGGCAAACGATTATTACATTAATTCTATCGGCAGATGGGCAAGTCAGGTAAAATATTGTGGATTTTATATAACCCAAAGAGGCGGACAGGCGTGGCTACCAAATCAATTTACGGGAGGATTTTCGTGTCCAGCCGGGTGTTCTGTGTCTTTTAACTATACTACAGCCGGCGGCTGTAGTAGTGGAGGAGATGAACCGTGTGAGTGGCATTTTTGCAATTAGTTCAAAATTATCGCGTCGACAATAAATATATAACATCGGAGGTTGCGCAAATTATTGAAGATCCAATAAAAATTTATACTTATGGACCAAATAATTCAATCAAATAAAATTAAAAATATCTTAATTTATATTGTCATTGCCGCTGTCGCTTTAGCAATGGGTTATTATTTTGGATCGATTGTCGGGAAAAACAAAATTGCGCAAGAATCGTGTCAAACCATGCTTAAAGAAGTTTTCAGCGGCGTTGATTTTGCCAATAACCTTTCCGGCAACATTCTGGAAATTTCTTCGGATCAGAAATCTCTTATTATTGATGTTCCGCGTGTTTTAAGCGTTAATTTGCCTAAAGAGTATCGGCAAAAAAAGGTTTTGTTGAGCGATAATGCCAAGATTTTTCTGATAGAAAAAAAGGAGTTGGCGGTTTTTGACAAAGAAATGAAAGAATTTCTGGAAAAACAGAAGAGTATAAAAAATATTTCCGGTCTTTTTCCGCCCGTTCCTTCTACCGAGAAAGAAATTAAAGTCGGCGACTTGAAAATCGGCGATTCCGTTAATGTTAGTTTTAGCTTTGGTCCCGGCGCAAGCGCAAATCCTCTGGATGCTCAATTTACAGCGGTTCGCATAAATATCTATCGCTAATAAACGATTATGGATTTGTTTAAAAAACCGCTTTTTTGGCTAAGCATTATTTCGGTTTTTGTAATTATATTTTTGGTTGAAAGCATTGATTTGAACCATCCTTTTAAATCGAGTGCCCAGACCCAGGTTTTTGGAGAAGGGAATGCTGGATTTTTGGCAAAATGGATGCCCGTTCCCCCTCCCGGCAATTTCAGCCTCGGACTGGGCGGCTCCGTCGCCTGCAATACAGTTCCCTTAAGTTGGAGCTCTTCTTCCAATGCCGATGGTTATAGAATCTTAAGAGGCGCTCCTCGTGTTGATATTTCTCCTTATCAACCTTATACCGCTTTGCAATTCACCGACACAACCGTCAGCCAGAACACGACATATCCTTATCAAATTGAGGCCTATAACTTGGGCGGTTCCAATCGTTCCAACACCATCAACGTAACCACTCCCTATTGCCCGCCGACAGTTTCCCTTTTAGCCGCTCCTTCATCAATTTTTGAAGGTCAATCGTCAACTTTGACTTGGTCAAGCACCAATTCCACTTCTTGCGTTGCTTCCGGCGCTTGGAGCGGTTCCAAACCCACAAGCGGCAGTGAAACCGTTATTCCGTCTCCTCCGCCCAGCGCCACCTACACTTTGACTTGTTCCGGGCCGGGCGGTTCGGTTTCAAATTCGGTAACCATCGACATCGCCCCGTTGGCCCTGCCCAATTGGAGGGAGATTATTCCGAGGTAGGATTTGTTTATTGACCTGCGCTTTTTAAGCGTGATAAAATACGCATTATGAAGAAAATTATACAAGTTCATGTTTATAAAGGCGATAAATACTATATTGCGGAATGTCTTGATTTACCCGTGGTCACCCAGGGAAAAACTCTCGACGAACTAATTTTTAATCTTCAGGAAGCGATTAGCCTTCAATTGGAAGGAGAAAATTTATCAGATTTTGATTTGGCCGCCGAACCTTCAGTTTTAGCTAATTTGGAAGTTGATTCTTCGGCTTATGCCAAAGCTTAAAATTCTCTCCGGCCAGGAAATAATAAAAATATTTATTGGTTTTGATTTTTCTATGGCTGCCCAAAAAGGCAGCCATATTAAGTTAATCAGAATTTTAGGCGGCACAAGGCAAACGCTCACCATCCCCAATCATTCGGAATTGGATAAGGGGACGATAAAAGCTATTTATCGCCAAGCTTTAGTGTATGTTTCCGAGAGCGAAATCAGGCCTTATTTTTATAGCGAATAAAACAATTTAATTCGTAAACATCGACGCCCTCCCCCTCGCTCTGCCCAATTGGAGGGAGATTATTCCGAGGTAATTAAAAGCATTTTTTAAAATTTGATATTTTTTAGGTCTTATAGTAGGATTTGTACATATAAGCCTTGGGCTTAATTTTAAGTAGCACTCTAAAAGGAGGTGAGTAAAATGGGTCCTAACGAATATAGTGATTGGGATGATGCAGCAGCCAACGAACAAAATGACGGCGATAGCGGTTATGAAGATTCTTCGGATTCTTCCAATGACTAAAGGAGGGCTGTTAGAGGGGGCATTATCGCCTCCTCTTAATTATTTTAATAAAAATATAATTTTGTTATCATATAATAGTGAATATTTATAAAAAATCAGATTTGCCTAATGGTTTAAGTATAATCACAAGCGAAAACAAGAATTCGGAAATTGTTAATATTTCTGTTTGGATCAGGGCCGGTTCGCGTTATGAGACAAAAGAACAGCGGGGTTATGCCCATCTTTTGGAACACATGCTTTTCAAGGGAACAAAAAAATTTCCCTCGTCATTTAAAGTTAATGTTAATAAAGATCGAGTCGGCGCTTTATCCAATGCATTTACCGGGCCGGAACGGATTTATTTTTTTATTCAAGTGGCAAGAAAGCATGCGGAGAAAATGTTCGAACTTTTAGCGGATATAATCCTGAATCCTATTATTGACGCTAAAGTTTTGGAAACGGAAAAACAGGTTGTAATTCAGGAAATAAAGCGCGTGTCCGACGATTATTTTAAGTATCTTTGGAAAGAAACATACAAAAAAATATTTCAAAACCATCCTCTTGCGCAAGATCCGCTGGGCGAAGAAGAATCGATATTAAAAGCGAAAGCCGAAAATCTGAGGGAATATCATGAAAAATTTTTTATTCCCAATCGTTCGGCGATTATTGTTACGGGCAATATTTCGCATAATAAAATTTTAAAATTAACCGATAGATTTTTTAACAATTGGAAACGGGGATTTGAATTTGATAATTTAAAGTCGCCGCCGGGCGCGCGCGACAGGCGCATGCATATCGAAAAAAACAATTCGCAAAGCCAGCTCATTTTTGATTTTGTTTGCCCGGCCATCGGCATAAAAGAATATTCAATTTTTGAAATTGTAAAAAATTATTTAAGTTACGGATCCAGTTCGATTCTTAATCAAGAATTGCGCCAAAAAAGAGGATTGGTTTACAATATTTCCTCAAGTATTAGCGCGCACAGGGACGCATTTTTGTTTTCTATTGAAACTTCAACCACTAAACCCTTGAAAGCCATTAAAGTTATTTTGGAAAATATTAATAATTTTGAAAAAAATTTTGATAAAAAAGTTTTTACCGAATTGAAAGATCAAACATTAAACATTCTCGCTCGGCAGATGAATGATTCTTTAAATGAATTAAAATTTCTGGGATTATTTTGGAATTTACACGGCAAACTTATAACTCCGAAAGATTATATCGGCATTATAAAAAAAGCGACCTATCGGAACATTCTTGACGCCAAGAAAAAATATCTAACCGAAGACAATCTTTTCATTTCAACTTTGGGAAAAAGCGATTTTAAGCTGTAAGCGCCGGATTTAATGGTGAAATTAAAGATTGCCAATATCAAAGTTTCATCTCTCGCTCTGCCCGATTGGAGGGAGATTATTCCGAGGTAATTAAAAGCATTTTTGTTGTTTTTTCATCCCTTAGCCGCCACTATCCCATAAACTTCTTTTATGCCCGCGTTTTTTAAGACGCGGGCCGCTTCTTCCAAAGTGGCGCCGCTGGTTGAAACATCGTCAACCAGAATCACTTTTTTGATGCCGTCGAAATTTGCCGCCCGCCGCCGGCAAGCGGCGGTTTTTGTCAAAATCGGAAAAATCGGTTCGTTTATCGCAAAGGCGCCGAAAATATTTTCTTTTCTTTTTTTCCAATCGGAAATTTCGGCTTGGGGACCGGAGAATTTTTTTCTTTTCAGCAAGTTTGCCACCGGGCAATTTAAAAATTTGCCGATTTCTTCGGCTAAAAGTTCGCTTTGGTTGAAGCCGCGTTTTATTTTTCTTCTCAAGGTTAGGGGAATGGGCGAAAGAACAATGCCGTTTTCTCCGAAAACTTCAGCCAAATTTTCTTTTGTTAAATAACCGATTATTAATCGCGACAGGGGTGTTTTAAACGATTCCACGGACTGGTATTTGAATAAATGAATCATTTCTCTTAAAATCGGGTCTTCATATCGGCCGGCCGAAAAAATTCCTTGGAGCGATGTTTCTTTTTGGCATTTTTTGTGTCCCTCCGGAATGTCTCTCGCAGGGAGGCAATCACTATAATTGTTTCTTAAACCGCAAACGTGGCATTGAATTCCGGAATTTAAGGCGATTTTATCGAAACAATCATCGCAAATTGGCGATAGCCGGTTCGAGGCTATTTCTTTTTTACAGCCCGGGCAATATCTCGGGAAAATGAGATCGAGCAAAAAATTTTTTAAAGCCATAAAGATTTTTATTACTTGATATTGGGGATAACTATTTTTATATTGACAATAGATTTTTATGATATAATAAAATCAACTTTAAGGTTTGTAAATTTTTATTTTATTTATGGCTTCACCTTTCAATATATTTGGCATCGGGTCAAGGCCGAAAAGTTATTTAGGGATTGATATCGGCACCTTATCAATTAAAATCGTCGAGCTTTCCGCCGAAGACGGCCGGCCAAAGCTGGAAAATTACGCCATTCTGACCGATTACGATTTAATGGCGGGAAATTCAGCCGGGGATAGCGGCGAGCGGACGGCTAAAGTTTTTAACGGCAAAGCCGCTATAATGATCAGGAGGCTTTTTAAAGAAGGATCAATAAGTGCCAGAGAGGGCAACATGTCGGTTCCGATTTTTTCCAGTTTTCTCACGGTAATCGAGCTGCCCCAGATGTCGGAATCGGAATTAGTCAACGCCATCCAGTTTGAGGCTAAAAAATACGTTCCGGTGCCGCTCGAAAGCGTGGTTATCGATTGGTCTGTGATCGGCGAAAATGGCGCCGGCGGAATCTCGGTTATTCTAGTCGCCATTCCCAAAGATCTTATCAGTGAATATTCAGTTATTGCCAAGGAGGCCGAATTAAAACTTTTAAATATCGAACTCGAAACAGTTTCGGCCACTCGCGCTTTGATTGGCAATGACACGGTTCCCGCGGTTTTGATTGATATGGGAGCGAGAGATACGACTATCAGCGTGGTTGACGGCGGGCATTTGCGAATCAGCCACTCGATTGCGGCTTCCGGCGAGGATTTAACGCGGGCATTGGCCAGTAGTTTGAATATTGACTGGCGCCGCGCCGAGGATCTTAAAAAGGAAAGCGGTTTGAAGGTTATGAATGGCAATAAACAAATAACCGAAGTTCTTACCCCGCTTTTGAACGATATTATTAACGCTTCTCAAAATATTATTGATCTTTATTTTTCAAAAACCAAGAAAAAAATTGAAAAAATAATAATTTACGGCGGCGCCTCGAAAATGCCGGGCTTTGGCGAGTATTTAAGCGGCCGCTTAAAAATGGATGCGATTGTCGGCGCTCCTTTTGGCAGGGTTGCTTATTCCGAAAAATTAAAACCGGCGATTGATGAGGTTGGCCATGAGCTTACGATAGCCGTCGGGTTAGCATTAAAGGCGATACAATAATGGTAGAAATTATTCCTCAAAAACCAAAAATTTCTCTGCCAACCTGGCGTTGGCCTCTTTGGGTTTCCGTAACTTTGATTTTTTTAAGCATTGCCATTTTTATATTTTTAAAAGTTTATCTATCCAAAGTTCAGGCGGATATCGTTGATATTAATAATCAGATTAAAATCAGCGCCGCCAAGGTTAATGTTAGCGATGAAAATACTGTGGCGCATTTAAGCGATTCTTTAAATGTATTCAGCAGTTTGGTTGGGAACCACAGCCGTTTTTCCGATGTTTTGAACACAATCGGAATGCTCACTCACCAGAAGATAACTTTCATCAAATTTGACGCCGATCGAAAAACCAATCTTATTCAGCTTAAAGGCATTGCTCAAAATTACACCACTTTAGCCAAGCAAATGGTGGCTTTGCGCGAGAATGCCAATGTTAAAAGCGTTGAGGTTAAAGGGATAAATTTCAGCACCAACGGCTTGGAATTTGAACTTTCGGTGGGCGTCGATCCCCAATTATTTATTGGAAAAAAATATTAAAAATGTCTAATCTTTTAAAATATATAGTTGTTCCGCTGGGTTTATTTTTTGTCGCGATTGCCGCGATCTTTTGGATTTTATTGCCGCTTTGGAATAATATCCAATCCGCGCTTGAACTTAAAAAAGCCAACGCGGAAAATTTGGCGCAACGGGAAAAGCTGGCGGCGAATTTACGACATTTAATCGGCCAATATAATGAACGGGCAAGCGATTTTGTTTCTTTTAGTCAAGCCGTTCCGGCGGGGCAAAATATTCCCGAACTCTTGGTGAATTTGGAAGCCGCGGCCTCGGAAAACGGTTTGATTTTTTCGGGCGTTGATTTTAAGCCTCAAGATTCTACGAGCCTCAAAATAAAAGTTTTAAAAATGGATATCAAACTGAAAGGCTCCTATCCGAATTTTCAAAATTACGTGAAGGCCCTGGAAAAAAGTTTAAGGCTTTTTGATGTTGCCGCCATTTCTTTCAATGGCATCAGGCCGGGCGAAATTAACGTTAATCCCAACAATTTGGAATTTAATTTATCAGTAAACACTTATTATCAATAATGATTACCATTCCCAGCCCGCCATCGGGCACTTTCGGTTCTTTTAAGGCTCCGGAGCGGCCGAAAAGGTCTTTTTTGCTTTATTTGATTATTGCGAGCCTTATAATATTAATCGCCGCCGCGGGTTATTTTTTCATTTACAGAGGCGTGAGTTTGTCTTTACAGCCTCCGATTCTTTCATCCGCCCCGCCTTTAAATTCTTTGGAAGTCAGGGTGAGCCGGCTTCCGGATCTTCAGTTCGGAATTCTTGACAGCGCTTTTTATAAATCGCTTAAAATGTACGGCGCCTTGCCGGTTGTTGCCGATTCGCTTGGAAGAACAAACCCGTTTATTCCATATTAAAATAATAATCCAAATCTGCCGATATGTTCGTATTTTATGAATTTATTCGCGGCATTTGGATGTAATTTGTAGTTTAGCATTACCATGCCAAATTCGCCCATTAATCAAGAAAGTAAAATTCCGCCTGATGTTTTGGTTTTAATCCCCGAAGATTCGGCCAGGCATTATAAGATGATTCCCTTGGCCTTGTCCGACAATGTTTTAGACGTCGGCTTGGTAAATCCCGACGATGTCAAAGCTCAAGAAGCTATTAATTTTTTAGCTTCTCGCAACAACCTCGCGGCGCGGGTTTTTAAAATTAGCGAGGAGACATGGTCTAAATTGATGGAGCAGTATGCCGGATTAAGGGAGGAAGTCAGCGAGGCGCTTGAAGGATTGAGAAAAGAATTGGCGCAAGAAAAAGTGGGTCCGCCCGAAGTATTAAAAGGCAAAAGAGAACAGGAGGCGCCGATAATTCGGATGGTCGAAACGATTTTAAAGCACGGCATTGAATCCAGGGCTTCCGATATCCATATTGAACCAACGCTAAGAAAGCTTCGCGTTCGTTTTCGCCTTGACGGCGCGCTTCAAACGGTTGTGGTTCTGCCGGTGGAAATCACTCCGGCCATTATTTCCCGCATCAAAATTCTTTCGAATCTGCAAATCGATGAAACGCGGCGGCCTCAAGACGGCCGTTTTACCGCCAAAGTCGGGGAAAAAGAAGTTGATTTGAGAATATCGGTTTTGCCGACGGCGCGGGGCGAGAAAGCGGCTTTGAGAATTTTAGACCCGACCATCGGTTTAAAAACTTTGCCGGAATTGGGAATTGTCGGCCGCAATCTTGAAGTTATAGAACGGGGCATTAAAAAGCCTTTTGGCATGATTTTAATGACCGGCCCCACCGGTTCGGGAAAATCAACCACCATTTACGGTATTTTGCAGATTTTAAACACCGATGCGGTGAATATCGTCAGTTTGGAAGATCCGGTTGAATATTATGTCGATGGCGTGAACCAATCGCAGATCAGGCCGGAATTAGGATACACTTTTGCCAGCGGGCTTCGCCAAATTCTGCGCCAAGATCCCAATATTATCGTTGTCGGAGAAATGCGCGATTCGGAAACCGCGGGCTTGGCGGTTCAATCGGCTTTGACCGGCCACCTGGTTTTATCAACGCTTCACACCAATAACGCCATTGGCGTCATTCCGCGTTTAATAGATATGGGCGTTGAGCCGTTTCTTTTACCGTCGGCGCTCAACGTGGCTTTGGCGCAGCGTTTGGTCAAGAGATTGTGTCCGGATTGCAAAACGGAAGCGGATCCGCCGGAGAGCGTGAAAAAAATAATCATGGATGCTATTGAGACAATGCCCGAGCAGTCGCGTCCGAAAATAAAAAAGGAAAGCTTTAAGATTTTTAAAGCCCAAGGCTGTCCCAAGTGCGGCAACAAGGGCACCAAGGGAAGAATTGCGGTTTTTGAAATTTTAGAGATAACCCCCCAACTTAGTGATATAATCATAACGGAGCCCAGCGAATCCAAGATTTTGGGGGAATCCAAAAGGCAGGGGATGGTAACTATGTTCCAAGACGGTATTAACAAAGTTTTGGAAGGCATAATCGGTTTCGAAGAATTACTACAGGTTGTCAGCGTCAACGCGAAAGAATGATTTTTTTAGAGTAAATTTAGCATTTAAATTCTTTATTTTCACATTTTAATATTTTAATATTTAAACTTTAAATTTAAAATATGCCAACCATCCAACAAGAATTAGAAGATTTGTTTTTAAGCACGTTAAAGCTCAACGCTTCGGATTTGCATTTAAGCGTTGGCTATAAGCCGACCGTTAGAGTCGACGGTATTCTTTTGCCGCTTGATGATTTTTCCATTTTAACTCCCCAGCATGCCGAAGAATTAGCTTATCAGATTTTGGGGGACAGAAAAGAAAATTTCATTGAAAGAAAGGAAATTGATTTTTCATACACCTTCAAAGATAAAGCTCGTTTTCGCGTAAATGTTTTCTTTGAAAAAGGATTTGTAAGCAGCGCCTTGAGATTAATTCTTCCGAATATCAGGACTGTGGAAGAACTCAATTTGCCGACGGCGCTTCACAAGCTTTCCAAGTTGGAACAGGGATTTGTAATGTTAACGGGGCCGTCGGGGCACGGCAAATCGACGACGCTGGCCGCGATCGTCGACGAAATCAACCATTCGAGGGCCGAACATATCATTGCCATTGAAGATCCTATTGAATATTTATTTGTCGGCGACAAATCTCTGGTTAATCAAAGGGAAGTTGGCAATGACACCAAAAGCTTTTATAATGCGTTAAGTTCGATTCTTCGAGAAGATCCTAATGTGATTATGATCGGCGAGATGCGCGATCCGGAAACTATCGCCGCCGCTCTCACGGCGGCCGAAACCGGCCATTTGGTGTTTTCTTCGCTGCATACCAACAGCGCCAGCCAAACGATTGACCGGATTATTGATGTTTTTCCCCCAAATCAGCAGAATCAAATCAGATTTCAATTGGCAAACACCATTTCGGCGGTGATTTCACAGCGGCTTTTGCCCCGTTTGCGGGGAGGCCGCATTCCGGCTGCTGAAATAATGTTTGCGAATAATGCGGTTTCCAACCTGATTCGCGAGGATAAAACTCATCAAATCGACCTGGTGATTGAAACGTCCCTTGAAAGCGGCATGATTTCTTTAAATCGCAGTTTGGCCGAATTAGTTCGCCGCGGCGAAGTGGCGCCGGAAACAGCCCTGGCTTATTCATTAAATCCCAAAGAATTACAGGCGAATCTTTAGTAAATTATCAAGCGCTAAAACAGTTAAAATTAAAATGGCGAAATTTCAATATACGGCCAGAACCCAGGAGGGAAAAATTGAATCCAACATTATTGATGCTCCTTCGATTGAAGCCGCTATTTCCATTTTGCAAAATCAGAGATTGATTATTACGGACATTAAACCTTTCAGCGAGGCCAAAGAGTTTGCTTTGGACATTTTAGTCGGCCGGTTATTGGCGATTTTTAATAGGGTTAAACAAGAGGAAATTGTTCTTTTTACGAAACAATTGGCGGTTTTAATCCAAGCCAAAGTGCCGTTGGTTCAATCGCTGCGAGTTATGGTAAAACAGGTTAAAAATCCTCAATTTTCCAAAATTATCGGCAGTATTGCCGATGATGTCGATGCCGGCATGATTTTTTCAAGGGCTCTTGCCAAATATCCCAAGGTTTTTTCTAATTTTTTCATCCAAATGATAAGATCCGGAGAAATTTCCGGCCGGTTGGAAGAAACTTTGACTTATCTTTCCGAGTATATCAATCGCCAGTATCTTTTAAACTCCAAAGTCAAAGGCGCGATGATTTATCCGGCTTTTATTGTGGCGACTTTTATCATGGTTGGCGCGGCGATGTTGATTTGGGTAGTGCCCAGCCTAACATCTATTTTAACCGAATCCGGCCAAAAACTGCCTTTCGTTACCCGGTTGCTCATCGGCTCGTCAAATTTTATGAAAAGCTGGGGATGGCTTTTGTTTATTATTTTATTTATCGCCATTTATTTTATTGCCGCGGCAATCAGGAAATCTTTCGAATGGCGATACGCCTACGACGGCTTAAAATTGCGTTTGCCGATTTTCGGCGACCTTCTGAAGAAAATTTATTTGGCGCGATTTTCGGAAACATTGTCGACTCTTTCTTCGGCCGGCATCGCCATTTCCCAATCGCTTGAAATAACGGCCGAAGTGGTTGGCAACGCGGTTTATCGCCGGATTATCATTGAAGCCAATGAAGCGGTGAGAAAAGGCAGTAATATCAGCGCGGTTTTTGCCCGCCACCCGGAAATTCTGCCGATGGTTACCCAAATGGTGTATATTGGCGAGCAGACCGGAAAGCTTGATACGATTTTAAAACAGGTGGCGGTATTTTTTACCGAAGAAGTTAACAGAGCGTTCGATAATTTGGTAAATCTCATCGAGCCCATTCTTATTGTGGTTTTGGGCGTCGGCGTGGGAATTCTGGTTGCGGCGATTTTGCTTCCGATATATAATTTGGTCAACACGTTTTAAATATTTAAACATTTAAATATCTAAATATTTAAAAGGGTCGAAATTTTATTATTATTGTTAAAAATAAATTTATGTTTAAAAAATCCAATCCCGCCTGCGCTAAAGCTTCGGCGGACAAGCAAAACGGCTTTACGCTTCTCGAACTTTTGGTGGTTATCGGCATTATCGGCCTTTTAGCATCTATCATTGTAGTTAATTTAACCAGCGCCAGAAGAAAAGCCAGAGACACTAAGAGAGTAGGCGATGTTCGAAACCTCCAAACGGCTATGGAAGATTACTATGCCAAAAATGGAGCATATCCCGCCAATCTTGGCGCTTTAGTCACCGGCGGGCAAATACCGGTATGGCCGCTTGATCCTCTGGCTCCATCGGGAACTTCCTGCACTGCCAATTCCGATCTTTGCTACTGGTATGCCAGTTATACACCCACTGGCGCCTTAGGTCCCCAGTCATATCATCTCGGCGCCAGCTTGGAAGACAGCAGCAGTCCGCTTTTGAATCAAGACAGGGACTGTAATTCAACCACCGGATCAAGTTGTCCTTATAATGCCGCTTACACCAACGGGTTTACCGGCGCGGATGCGGCCGGTTGCGGCGGCGTTGCCAGCAGGTATTGTTATGATGTTGCTCAGTAGTTTTTTATTCGGTCTCATTTTCGGGAGTTTTTTGAATGTCGTGATCCATCGCTTGAAGACCCGTCAAAATGTAATTTTTGGCGGGTCTTCTTGCCCTAAATGCCAAACCAAATTAAAGTGGCATGATTTAGTGCCGCTCTTAAGTTTTATTTATCTTCGCGGCCGGTGCCGTTATTGCCGCAAAAAAATTTCCCGGCAATACCCGATTGTTGAAATTTTATCCGGCCTCATCTGGGCAGGGGTCTTTTATCAAAATTTCAACAATTCTCAATTTTCAATTCTCAATTTTCAATCAATTTTCAATTTTCAATTTTTAAATGCCGGTTATGAAATTTTTATTCTGTCTGTTTTTTTAATTGTCGCCGTTTATGATTTTAAGTGGAAAATTATTCCGGATAAAGCGGTTTATCCGGCGATTGCCGTTTCTTTTTTTTATAATGCGTTCAGCGCTTTTAAATTTCAAAATGAAACAATGGAAATATTTATATATCCGCTTTTGGCCGCTGTAATTGCTTTTCTTTTCTTCTTTCTGATTTATTATTTTTCCAAGGGCAATGCGATGGGCTTTGGCGACGTTAAGCTGGCATTTTTAATAGGTTTATTTTTGCCGCCGTTTTCGGTTTTCTTCGCGTTTACGCTGGCTTTTATTATTGGCGCCGTTTTTGGTATAATTTTAATGCTATTCGGCAAAAAGACCCTTAAAAGTCAAATTGCTTTCGCTCCTTTTTTGGTTTTGGGAGCTGTGATCGTTTTTTTCTTTCAAAATTTTATTGATTTATTAATTTTTTAAAGTATGAATAAAGGGTTTACTCTTATTGAAATGCTGGTGGCTTTGTCGATTATCATTATTATTACGGGTGTTGTGGTTTTTAATATCGGTTCGGAGCGACAAAGCTCGGCGCTTTTAAGATCGGCGCAAAACTTGTCTTTGGATTTGCGCAGGGTTGAAAATTACGCTCTTTCTTCAAAAGTTTTTAAAACCGCCGGCGTTCCCTGCGGTTGGGGAATCCATTTTAACGGCGTTGGTTCGACAAATTATATTATTTTTGCCGACTCGGCTCCATCTCAAGATTGTTCTAACAGGGATTTTAAAAGAGCCGGTGACGGTTCGGAAGATTTTGAAGTTGTGAATCTCAACGCCGGCATTCAAATTGGCATTTTAAGCGGCAATCTTTCCGATATTGTTTTTTCTCCGCCGGAACCGTCGGTTGCTTTCATTCCCGATCAGACGACGGCGATTATTACTTTAATGGGCAAAGATTTTTCAACGCGAGCGATTACCATTAATAAAACCGGATATATTTCATCGCCATGAAAAATTTGAAACAATTAAATAGCGGCGGTTTTACCTTGCTTGAAACCATAGTGGCCGTCGGCTTGATTGCGGTGGCGTTTGTCGCCTCTCTGAATTTAATGGCAACCTCATTTTTTTATGTTTCCAACATACAAGATCGTTTGGTGGCGGTTAATTTGACGGGAGAAGGCATTGAGATAGCGAGAAATATCAGGGACAATAATTGGCTTCAGGGAAAGGCTTGGAATAGCGGCTTGGCCGATGGCGATTATCAAGCCGCTTATGATTCAACTTCGCTTTCTCTTTACGGCGGCAATCCTCTTTTATTCAATTCCGGCGCCGGACTTTATAATTATACATCGGGCGAAGCCACTCCCTACATAAGAAAAATTTCCATTGCCAATCTTTCAAGCTATGAAATTAAGATTATTTCAACGGTTACGTGGCAAAGAAGGAATAATAGTTATAGCATTTCGGCCGAAGATCATTTATTTAATTGGAGATAAGCAAATGCCTGCGAAAAAACATAATAAACAATCCGGTTTTACTTTAATAGAATTGATAGTGGCTGTCGGCATTTTCGGTTTAATTGTCAGTATGGTTTTTGGCGTTTTCGTTTTTGCGGCCGTTAGCCAGCGCCGCATCATCGCTTTAAGAAATGTTGAAGATAATTTAAGATTTGCCGTTGAATCCATGTCTAAAGAAATGAGAACGGGAAAAAATTTTGATGCCGCCGCCGGTTCGATTTCTTTTACTAACGCCAAAAGCCAGGCTGTAATCTATCGCCTTAATAATGGAATCATCGAAAAATCTTCGGATGGGGGAGCGAGTTATTCGGCTATTACGGGTTCCGAAACGATTATTGATTATTTAAATTTTTATTTAATGGGCCAAGCGGCGGGTGACGGTTTACAGCCTCGGATTACCATAACGGCGGGCGCCACAAGCCAAGTTGGCAATCAAAGCGCCAATTTAAAAATTCAAACGACGGTCAGCGAAAGATTTTTGCAAAGCTAAAAATATGAAACGCATAATTAAAAATATTCGCGGAGAAAAAGGCATTGCGCTTCTTATAACCGTTGTTATCATTTCGGCCGTTTTGTTAATGGTCGTTTTTATTTCCAACATCGTGATAACGCAGCTAAGGCTTGCGGGAGACATTGCCGATTCTGCCGCGGCTATATACGCCGCCGATTCCGGAATAGAGTGGCAATTATACCGGATACGAAAGGGTGTCGCCGTTCCGTCGCCATCGATGTCCAACGGAGCGGAAATATCCACGACGGTAACCGGAGATTATCCGAATTTCACCATAAAATCCTTGGGTTCGTATCGTTTGGCTAAAAGACAATTTGAAACCAGTTTCTAACCTTTTAGTTGTCCACAGCTTTACGGATAATATTTTTCAATTTTTTGTTATAATGAAATAGCGATTTATATCGCGCTTGCGATGATAAATCTTAACTGATTAAGCTATTTATTCAAGATATACTATTGTTTTATGAAAATAGATTCTAAATATATTTCTCTCAAATCCGCCGCGGGATTATACGGTTATACCCGCGATCACTTGGGGTTAATGATCAGGCGGGGCAAGCTTCAAGGCGTAAAACTTGGCAGTTATTATGTTACCACCAATGAGTGGATGGCCGATTACATTAAAAATTTTGCCGATCCAAATCATCCGACTGCAAAAGGCAAATTATCAAACAGATTTTTATCAAAGATTTTGTCAGCTCCGGTAAATGCGGCGCCCTCCGTGAGAAAAAAAGGGGCTGTTGCGGCGGCAATTGATGACAAACAAACCAAATCCGGCGCACGATCGAAGAATGACTTTAATAATGATTTAGGGAAGAAAATTTTGGACGAATTAACCCGCTATGGGTCTTTCCCGGGCGATTACAATGACAATGTCGGCGGCGATAGCGGTATCGGCGGCGATCTCGGTTGCCGCGGCAATAACGGCGGACCGGCAAAAGACAATGCGGGCCAATTGGGGCCATTTTTTGCGAATTTTTCCAACGCGCCGTATGTAATTTTACCCATTAGAAAGATGGAAGACGGAGAGCGCGAAAAAATTTTGCGGAAGCTTCCGTGAAATAAAATCGGCTTATCGGCCGGATCGGCAAATAAAGGCGCAAATTTCCGGTTTGCGCTTTTTAGTTTTTGGCGCCTCCGCTAAAGACGGCTGCCATGGCTAAAATTTGAGATTTATTTTTGAAGGCGGTTTTTTTAAAAATCGAAGACGCGCCGGTTTATTTTTCCGGTTTTTCTTTTTTGTTTTATGAATTAGAATTTTGTAAGCGCTTTTTTAAGGTTTTCCCTTTCCGATAAAGCGGCTCGCTTAGTCCTTAATAATAAGAATAAAAAATTAAGGCAAAATAAAACATAAAATTTATCTTATTTTTAGGTGTATTTTTTTAGATATATAATTAAAAGCGGTTAATTTGCAACAATGCATTTAATTTAATCAAGCGGGGCGAGGCGGGGATCGGATGCGGGCAAAAACCGGAGAGAAATTGGAAATATTTTTCCCGTTTTTTTCGATGTTTTTGCCGAAGCGCTCAAACGAAATTTTATAAGTTTTGAAAAATTTTGGTTTTCCCGCAATCAAATATTTAGGCAATTTTCTGCCGGTTTAAGGCATTTGGAAAAATGAAAGAAAAACAGTAATTTTTATCGGTGTTTTAAGCAAGTCAGTTAATCGCTCAAAGATTATCGGAGCCGATTTTTTAGATCGGCGGGATTTTGGTAAATTAAATGATTTTATCGCCTTGATTAAGCGCGGCGAACCATTAAAAACTTTTAAAGTTATACACAGGGCGGGTTTTTAATTGGAAAACGGCGCATCGTGTCAAGACTCTCCGGCCGAGGTTCCTCGCGCTTAACGGAAAATAACTTATTTTATTTCGGCATTTATTAAAATATCGTGAATATTTGGCTTACGAGTCATCGTATTTTACGATTTTAAAAACATTTTTTATCCATTTTGAAATTTTGTTTTACTTTTATTGCTCGTTTTTGTACAATAAACTTATTAACACGATTGATTCAGCGGGGTTTTTCAGGTAGTATAAATCATTATTTTAATTATTTTTTATGACAAAGAAAAATCATTACTTGAAAGACTTGGAAATCGGGCGCCATATCCATATGAAATATAAAATTGCAGTTTCGGGAGCGGCGGAAACCGGGCATTGCGGCAAAGGCGCTTTGGAGATGGCTATGGAAATGGGCAAGGAAGTTGTGCGCCAGAAAGGCGTTTTAATGACAGGCGCGACCATAGGCATTCCGTATTGGGCGGCTCGCGGCGCCAAAGAAGAAGGCGGAATTTCCATCGGCTTGTCTCCGGCGGCCACGGAAAGGGCGCACGTTAAAACTTATCGTTTGCCGACCGATTATTTCGATTTGATTATTTACACAGGGTTCGATTATTCCGGACGCAACCTGCTTTTAACCCGCTCGGCCGACGCCGTTATCGTTATTTGCGGGCGAATGGGAACTTTAAATGAATTTACCATCGCTTTTGAAGACAACAAGCCCATCGGCGTTTTAGAGGGCACCGGCGGCACGGCGGATATGATTCGCGAGATAGTGGGGAAAACTCATCGCGGGCCGGGAAAAATTGTTTACGATTCCGACCCCAAGCGCCTTTTGGAAAAACTTTTGAAATTGGTTAAAAAAGAAAAAGTTATTTTGATAAAGGAAGCGAAAACCAGTGGCACCAAACACAGTAAAAGCGCCGGTTATGGGCGTGAATAAATCAAACAAAAATTTTTGGTTGGCGGTATTCTCCCTTGTCGGCACCACCATCGGCGCCGGCATTTTTAGTTTGCCCTATGTTTTCAGCAAAGCCGGATTCATCGCCGGACTGGCGGAATTTGTAATTTTAGTTTTGATTGTTTTATTGATTCAGCAGATGCTGGGCGAAATTGTTTTGCGGACAAAAGATCGCAAACGCTTGATAGGTTTGGCTTCAAATTATTTGGGCCGCCCGTGGAAAATTTCGATTGCGGCGTCTGTTTTGCTTGGCGGCGCGGGGACACTATTGATATATATTATTCTCGGGGGAAAATTCCTTTCGCTCATTACCGGCCAAAATGTCGTTCAAAGCTCTCTGGCGTTTTTTATATTTTGGTTTTTTGCGATTTTGGCGCGGCCGAAAACTTTTGGAAAATCCGAATTTTACATCGGTTTTCTGGTAATTTGCGTCATTATTTTGATTTCGCTTTTAAATTTTAAATACATCGATTTTAACAATTTCCGCGGGTTTGACATGAAAAATTTATTATTGCCTTACGGAGCGATTCTTTTCGCCATGATCGGCTACACGGTGATACCGAAAATGGAAGACTTATTGGGCGATGAAAAGCGCAAACTTAAAAAAGCCATAGCGTACGGCACTTTGATTCCCGCGATTATTTATCTCGCATTCATTTTCATTATCGTCGGCGTTTCCGGAAAGTTAACTTCTCCCGAGGCCATATCCGGATTTTCCAAAGCTTTGAATTCCGGCTTTATTTTGTTTATCGGCTCGTTCTTGGGGCTTTTGGCCGTAGCCGGGGCGGCTTTGAGTTACGGGATTTATTTTAAAGAAACGCTTTGGTATGACTTGAAGTTGAATAAAAAACTTGCCTGGCTGATAACCGGGCTCGTTCCTTTAATTTTATTCGCGCTTGGCGCCAGGGATATAATTTCCGTTATCGGCATTGTCGGCGCGTTGTTTTTCGGTTTCAAAGCGGTTGTTATTTTAATGATTCATAAAAAATCAAAAAATTCAGAAATAAAACCGGCTTACGCCATTCGCTTGCCGGATATTTTGTATTATATAATAGGAATCGCAATTTCTTTGGGAGCGATTTTGGAAGTTTGGTTTTCTTTATAGACATTGATTTGTCCCCATAGCTCAACGGATAGAGCGCAGCCCTCCGAAGGCTGAGATCGAGGTTCAATTCCCCGTGGGGGCACATATTTTTATCGCGACATTTATGTGTTAAAATAAAGTCATTATGTTCGCGGCTTTTATCAATAAAATAATCAGGACTTTGGTTTTGGGCGATATCATGTTTTTTTCGGCTTCCGGACTGATTGGCCCGATTTTTGCCATTTTCGTTGTCAACCAAGTCGCCGGCGCCACTATCGCCACCGCCGGATTTGCCGTTACCATCAACTTGATCACAAGGGCGCTTTTGCAAATGCCAGTCGCGAGATTTATAGACCGCCGCAAAGGCGAAAAAGACGATTTTATGTTAATGGTGATAGGTTCGACGCTGATCAGTATCGTGCCTTTTATATATTTATTCGTGAGCCAGGTTTGGCAGCTTTTTGCCGCTCAAGCCGTTTTAGGCATCGGCGGCGCTTTGGCTAACCCGGGCTGGTACGCTATTTTTACGCGGCATATCGATAAAAACAAAGAGGGCACCGAGTGGACTCTTGAGAACGTCGGCGTGGGACTTGCGGCGGCCACGACGGCATCCATCGGTGGCCTCGTGGCCCAGCGCTTCGGTTTTCACAATCTATTCGCCATTGTCGGTGTGCTGTCTCTTTTGGGCTTGATTGTGCAAATTTCTCTTTACAGCACCGTGATTGAATTGGACCATCACAACAGCGACATATAACATGAGACATGGCGCATGAAAAATGTTGCTTATAAAAACTAAAAAATAAACTTATATCTTGTCGCATGTCGCATGTCACCAACAAGGAAATCGCGAAAATTCTCTATGAAATCGGCGAGTACTTGGAAATAAAAGGAACTGCTTTTAAGCCGCGCGCTTATGAAAAAGCCGCCTATTCCATCGGGAACTCGGAGGAAGAAGTCGCGGAGATATATAAAAAAGGAGGACTTAAGGCCGTTGAAGATATTCCCGGCGTCGGCGTTTCTATCGCCGAAAAAATCGAAGAACTCGTAAAAACCGGCCGTTTGAAATATTATGAAAAATTGAAAAAATCTTTGCCGGTTAATCTTACCGAATTGACATCGGTTGAAGGCGTTGGCCCGAAAATTATTTACAAACTTTACAAAAAACTCGGCGTTAAAAGCATAAATGATTTGGAAAAGGCGGCTAAGGCCGGAAAGATAGCGCCCATTCCCGGTTTTGGCAAAAAAACGGAAGAAAAAATTCTTAAAGGCGTGGAATTTTTAAAAAAGTCGGGCGGGCGATTTCTTTTAGGCTCGGTTTTGCCGCAGGCGCGAGCGATTGAGAATCGGCTTCAAAATTTAAAGGAAGTCGGCAGAGCGGCCGTTGCAGGTTCAATTAGAAGAATGCAGGAAACTATCGGCGATTTCGATTTTTTGGCGACTTCGGACAAACCGGAAAAGGTGATGGACTTTTTTGTTTCCATGCCGGAGGTCGCCCATGTGTATTCAAAAGGCGGCACCAAAACGATGGTTCGCTTGAAAAACGGAATGGACGCCGATTTGCGGGTGGTGCCGGACAAAAATTTCGGCGCGGCTTTGCAATATTTCACGGGGGACAAAAGGCATAACATCACTTTGCGCGCCATAGCGGAAAAAAGGGGGTTAAAACTGAATGAGTACGGCTTGTGGCGCGGCAAAAAACTGGTTGCCGGAAAAACCGAGGAGGAAATTTACAAGGCCTTAAAAATGGCGACGCCGCCACCGGAAATCAGAACGGATTCCGGAGAAATTCAGGCGGCTTTAAAAAATAATCTTCCAAAACTTGTCGGATATGAGGATATAAAAGGCGACTTGCAGGTTACGACGAACTGGACCGACGGAGATAATTCAATCGAGGAAATGGCGATGGCGGCGCGCGAAGCGGGATTGGAATATATTACCGTTACCGATCACACCAAAAGTTTGGCAATGACCGGCGGATTGGACGAGAAAAAATTGTTAAAGCAAATGGCGGAAATCGACAAATTAAATTTAAAGTTTAAAAATCAAAAATCAAAATTTACGATATTAAAAGGCGCCGAAGTGAATATTTTAAAAGACGGCTCGCTGGACATTAAAGACGAAGTTTTGGCAAAACTGGATGTGGTTGGAATCGCGGTTCATTCTTCTTTTAATTTGCCTCGCGCGGAGCAAACCCAAAGGATAATCAAAGCGATGAGAAACAAAAACGCCGATATTCTTTTCCATCCCACCGGCCGTTTGATTCAAAAACGCGAGCCGTACGATGTTGACGTTGGAGAAATTATCAAAGCGGCAAAAGAAACCGGCACGATTTTGGAAATCGATGCCGATCCCAATCGTTTGGATTTAAAGGACGAATATGTTAAAAAAGCGGTTGAAGCCGGCGTCAAACTGGCGATAGACACCGACGCGCACGATAGAAATAATTTTCGTTATTTGGAATACGGCGTCGCGCAAGCAAGAAGAGGCTGGGCAAAAAAAAGCGACATCATCAACACCCGCCCGTGGCGCGAAATGTTAAAGTTTTTGAAGTGAGGGATATAAACCCAATTTTATTATTTTTTTTCATTTCAAACCAATATAAATAATTTTTCTCGCGCATTCGGCCGCCCAGCGGCGGCCTCATTGTCCGATGAAAGCGTTTTGCTCCGCTGCGCGGAGACCATGCCAAAACGCTTTCATAAGCTTCGTAAAATTATTTATATTGTTTTGAAATAACCAGGAAGGCTTTTAAACAACCCCGCAAGCTTGCGGGGTGTTTTTTATTTTATTTTTTCGATTATTTCTTTGAAAACTTCCGGATGTTCGCGCGCGATTTGAGACAAAACTTTTCTGTCCAATTCAATTTTGGCTTTTTTCAAGCCATTGGCGAATTTACTGTAATTCAAGCCGTGTTCGCGGGCGGCGGCGTTGAGCTGGATTTGCCACAAGGCGCGCGCCGTGCGTTTTTTGACGCGGCGGTCGCGAAAAGCGTGCGTCCACGCGTGAAGCAAGGCTTCTTTGGCGGCGCGCTCTTTTGATTTGCGTCCCCATTTATAACCTTTGGTGTATTTGAGAGTTTTTTCCCGTCTCTTTAAGCTGATTGTTCCTCTTTTTACTCGCGGCATATTTTTTAATTATACGGCAGAAATTTTTTAAACATTTTTGTATCCGCTCTGTCGACCGACAAAGATCGGCGTTTTAACCGGCGCTGTTTTCCGGAAGTTTTGGTATTGAAATGCGACCGGTTTGACGTTAGCCGCACCAGTTTCTTTTTTCCGGTTATTTTCAGCCGGCTTAATATTGCTTTGTTTGTTTTTAATTTTCCCATATTTTATTTCGCTATCGTTATATTCCATCCCCGCGGCTGTTTCTTTAATTCGGAAATGATTTTCGTCGGAATGGTTATCAATTTTAAAAATTCTTCTATTTTTTGCTTGCCCAAGTCGGAAAATATTTTTTGGTACTTGGCGCGGCCTTTTAAGACGAGCTCCACTTGAACTTTCAAACCTTCTTTGAGGAAAGCTTCGGCTTTTTCGGCTTTGATTTTCAAATCATTTAAGCCGGTGTTCAAACTCAGCCGAATTACTTTTAGAGCATCTTTTTTCTGCTTCGCTTTCTGTTTGCGCATTTCTTTTTCTTCGCGATAAGCATACTTGCCGTAATCCATAATTCGGGCTACCGGCGGCTTGGCCATCGGCGCGACTTCAATTAAGTCGAGGCCTTTTTCTTTGGCCAGTTTCAGCGCTTCATCCCGACTCATTACGCCGATCTGCTGGCCGCTCTCATCGGCCACTCTAAGCTCCGGAGCGGTTATTTGGTTGTTGACTCTAAGTTTTCTAATGGGTTTTTAATAAAATTTATAATACGCCCAATATTATCCGATTTGCCGATAAATGTCAATTACAAAGTGGAGATGGCGAGAGTTGAACTCGCATCTAGAATTTGAATAATTAAACGCTGCTACAGGCTTAGATTGTTTGGTTTTTTAGAAAATTTTCCTTGAAACAATCAAAACGGAAAATTCTCTTTTTCTTCTGTAAGTTCCACCCGGAGCGAAGAAATCAACGGGTTAAAGCCTAATGGTTGACACCGGGTTCGCCCTATTAGACATTAAGCGTCCGATGCCCCGTCAGATAAAATATCCAACGGGGTAAAACCTGCTTAAGCGAAAGCGAAAGCGGGAGTTAAATTTGTTTTGGCAGTTATTTTTGCCTTGTCTCGAGGATTTTATTTCGAGGTTACGAGACGTCCTCGGCCTGCGTATTTAATTTTTAAATTCTATCGAAGCCCGGCATCCCCGTTAAAAATTTTTTAATTCGCGCTCTATTTTTCTTGCTGCCTCTCTTTTTGAAATGACGCTTCTTTTATCGTATCGTTTTTTGCCGCGTGCCACCGCGAATTCCAGTTTAATCTTTCGGCCTTTATTATACACTTTTAAGGGGGTTAAAGTCAAGCCCTTAACCTTTACTTTTCCCGTTAAGTAAGCGATTTCTTTTTTGCGAAGCAATAATTTTCTTGAGCGGTTCGGGTCGTAATCGGCGGGCTGGTTTTTCGGCTGGTAGGGCGCGATAAAAGCGCCGGTTAAAAATAATTCGCCATTGTGGAAATTAACGTAAGATCCCGCGATGTTCATCCGGCCGTTTTTAATTGATTTTACTTCGGCTCCGGACAAAACCAACCCCGCCTCGAAAGTCTCGAGAATTTCATAATCAAAATGAGCTTTTCTGTTTTCCGCGAATATCGCCATAATTTGATTTTATCAGGAGTTCCATTTTTATCAAAATTCGGGTAATATTGATTAATTAATGAAAGAGCTTGTAAAAACGCATCTTTATGGCATTATCCGGAAGTTAACCCCCGATTTCAAGGGCGATATTTCGGTTAAAATTCCGGAAAATAAAGAACATGGCGATTATACCGCCAACGCCGCTTTTTTGCTCGGAAAATTTCTCAAAAAATCGCCGCAAGAGATAGCTGAAAATTTGGTCGCCGAATTGAAAAAACAAAACGTTCTCGATTTTTCAAAAATCGAAAATAAAAACGGTTTTATAAATTTTTTTCTGTCGCCGGAATATTTGTTTCGGCAGTTGGAAGAAATTTTGTCCGCCAAAGGCGGATCCGCCTTTGGCGGAAAGAATAAATATGGGTTTTCCAAAAACGGCGGCGGAAGAAAGATTCAGGTTGAATTTATTTCGGCCAATCCCACGGGGCCATTAACTATCGGCAATGGCCGCGGCGGATTTTACGGCGATGCGCTGGCAAATGTTTTAGAAACACAGGGAAACAAGGTCGCGCGCGAGTATTATATTAATGACAGGGGCGAGCAGGTTTTAAATTTAGGGCGGTCGATTAAATCGGCGCAAAGCGACATGCGACATGCGACATGCGACATGGAGGAAAATTTATATCGCGGGGAATATGTTAATGAACTGGCGGAGAAAATAGATAAAAAATTGAATGTTGGAGAAGCCGGTCAAAAAGCGGTTGAATTGATTTTAAAAACATATATCAAGCCGGCGATAAAACGGCTGGGAATAAAATTCGACGTTTGGTTTTCTGAAAAAACCCTCTACGCGGACAAGCGGCAAGCGGCAAGCGGCAAGCGGCAAGGAATATATGAAGAAGTAATGGGGGAATTAATCGATGGCCGGTTTGTTTATGAAAAAGACGGCGCCACCTGGATGAAAACATCAAGCCTTGGCGACAGCGAGGACAGAGTTTTGATAAAAAAGGACGGTTCGGAAACTTATTTTTTGTCGGACATTCTTTATCATTTTGACAAATTTAAAATCAGGAAATTCGACAAGGCAATTGATATTTGGGGCGCCGATCATCACGGCTACGCGCCGCGGCTTTTAGCGGCGCTCAAGGCTTTGGGCATTCCGGAAGATAATTTGGAAATTATCATCACTCAATTGGTGCGCCTCGTAAAAGGCGGCGAAAGCTTTAAGATTTCCAAACGCGCCGGAACTTTTGTCACGCTTGAAGAATTGGTTAATGAGGTTGGACTTGACGCCGCGCGATTTTTCTTTTTGATGTATTCGCCGAATACTCACATGGATTTCGACATCGCCTTGGCGAAAGAACGCTCGCAAAAAAACCCGGTTTATTACGTTCAATACGCGCACGCGAGAATTTCCGGCATTTTGCGACAAGCGACAAGCGACAAGCGACATGCGGCAAATATAGAAATATTGAAAGAAAAGAGCGAGCTGGATTTGATTAGAAAATTAGTTGAATATCCGGAGTTATTGGCGGAGATTGCGGAAAATTATGAAGTGCATCGTTTGCCGCGCTATGCTCTTGACCTGGCGCGGGAGTTCCATAATTTTTACGAAAAGGAACGAGTGATTACGGAAGATAAAAATCTGACATCGGCGCGTCTGGCGTTGGTTTTGTCAGCCAAAATCGTTTTGGCGAACGTTTTAAGCTTGATGGGCATCAAAGCTCCTGATAAGATGTAAAAATATGGAATTGTTCAATCCAAAAACTGAAGAAAAAATTCTGGAATATTGGAAGCGGGAACAGATTTTTGAAAAGAGCCTGAAAAATCGCGCCAAAGCGAAGAAATTTGTTTTTTACGAAGGGCCGCCGTCGGCCAACGGCCGGCCCGGAATTCACCATGTTTTAACGAGGGTCTACAAAGACCTTATTTGCCGCTACAAAACAATGGCCGGTTTTTACGTCGGCCGCAGAGCGGGATGGGACACGCACGGCCTTCCGATAGAGCTTCAGGTTGAACAGGAATTGAAGCTTAAAAATAAAAAAGACATTGAAAAATACGGCGTTGGAAAATTCAATGAGAAAGCCAAGGAAACCGTTTGGAAGTATAAAGAAGAGTGGGATAAATTAACCGAGCGCGTCGGTTTTTGGCTGGATTTGAAAAATCCATATATCACCTATGAACCGCATTATATCGAATCTTTGTGGCATATTTTGTCGCAAGTTTGGAAGAAAAAACTTCTCTATAAAGATTTTAAAGTTGTGCCTTACTGCCCGCGCTGCGGCACGGCGCTTTCAAGCCATGAAGTGGCCCAAGGTTATGAAAAAGTTTCCGAAAATTCGATTTACGTGAAGTTCAAGTTAAAGCCGGGGCAGAAACTAAAAACCAAAGGCGGCGATTTTGCAACAACCGGCGCTACTTATGTTTTATCGTGGACGACAACGCCGTGGACACTGCCGGGAAATGCCGCTTTGGCGGCGGGCGCCAAGGTAAATTATGAAATTTTGGAGCTTGATAACGGCGATATTTTTATTTTCGCCGAGAGCCTCAAGGATGACATTAATATGGAAGAGCCGAAAAAGAAATCGATTTTCACCGCGGGAAAAAATCTTATCGGTTTGAAATACGAACCGCTTTTTGACGTTTCAAAAAATAATTCGAAAAATTCCCATAAGATTTATAATGCCGATTTTGTAAATACCAAGGAAGGGACCGGCATTGTTCATATTGCGCCGATGTACGGCGTTGACGATTTCAATCTCGGCGCGAAAACGGGGCTTCCCAAATATCACACCGTCGATTTGGAAGGAAAATTCATCGATGATTTCGGCGCAGGTTTGAAAGGTTTGAAAGTCAAATCTTCGGAAGCGGAAAATTTGATAATCGATTATTTGAAGCGATCAGGCGCTTTCGTTAAGTCAAAAAAATACGAACACGATTATCCTTTTTGCTGGCGCTGCCGCAGCGCGCTTTTATATTACGCCAAATCCTCTTGGTTTATAAGAATGGAAAAGCTGAAGAAAAAACTTGTCGCCAACAATAAAAAAATAAATTGGATTCCTTCGCACATAAAAAACGGACGATTCGGCGAGTGGCTGAACGAAATAAAAGATTGGGCGATTTCCCGGGAACGATATTGGGGAACGCCTCTTCCGGTTTGGCAATGCGAAAAATGCAAAAGCGAGCGCATTGTCGGCTCGCTTGGGGAGCTGGATAAATTTTCCGCGAAAAAACTTAAAAAAGGAGAACACAACTGGCCGTATAATAATGAAGGCGAATTGGATCTCCATCGGCCCTATGTTGATGATTTGGTTTTGAAATGCCAAAAGTGTTCGGGAAAAATGGAAAGGATTAAAGATGTAATCGATGTCTGGTTTGATTCGGGCGCGATGCCGTTTGCCCAGGCCCATCAAGCGGCAGGCGGCAGGCGGCAGGCGGCAAGCGATAAATTTAATTATCCGGCCGATTTTATTTCCGAAGCCATCGACCAAACCCGCGGCTGGTTTTACACGCTTCATGCCGTCGGCGCTTTAATGGGCAAAGGTCCGGCGTATAAAAACGTGATTTGCTTGGGCCATATTTTGGATGAAAAAGGCGAAAAGATGTCGAAATCCAGAGGCAATATTGTCGATCCGTGGGAAATAATCGACAAATACGGCGTTGACGCTTTGAGGTGGTATTTTTTCACCATCAATCCGCCGGGCGAATCGAAACGTTTTACCGTTCGCGACGTTGAAGATCGGTTGCGGCGGTTTGTTTTGACGCTTTCGAATGTTTTAGTTTTTTATAAAACATATGCTGTAAAAGCGGCAAGCGGCAAGCGACAAGCGGCAAGTTTGTTGGACAAGTGGATTTTGTCGCGACTGAACCAGACTATAAAAATTGTCCGTTGCAATTTAGAAAAATATGAGGTGACTCAAGCGGCGCGGCCGATTGACGATTTTATCGATGATTTGTCGCGCTGGTGGTTGAGGCGATCGAGAAAACGTTTTTCCGGCGACGACGGCGAAAGCGCGGCGGCGGTTTTGAAAACGGTTTTGGAAGAAACGGCAAAACTTTCCGCGCCGTTCACGCCTTTTTTGGCAGAGCATATTTGGCGAGAATTGGACAATAAGGAAAGCGTTCATTTGGCCGACTATCCGAAATTAAACGCTAAGCTGATCAATAAAAAACTCGAGAAGCAGATGAATCTCGCGAGAGAAATCGCCGCTAAAGGATTGGCGCTAAGGGCGGAAGCCGGAATAAAGGTGAGACAACCGCTCGCTTCGCTCAAATTTTCAATTTCTAATTTTCAATTTTCAAAAAATGAAGAAATTTTAAATTTAATTAAAGACGAAATTAACGTTAAAGAAATTGTTTTCGATAAAAATATTAAAAAAGATTTTGAGCTGGATACGAAGATCACCGTTGAATTGAAAGAGGAGGGGATGATAAGAGAACTGGCGCGGCAAATTCAGGGAATGAGGAAAGACGGATCGCTGACGCCGAAAGACTCGATAAGAATTTATTTTAAAATCGATGATGACGCTTTAAAAAGAGTTGTTCAAAAATGGCAAAATATTTTAAATGCCGAAGTCGGCGCCAAAATGCTTGAATTTGCCGGAAATATCAAAGGCGGCTTGTTGGTTGACCGCCATTTTAAAATCGAAAACAGGAATATTTGGATTGGAATCGTTAAAGTTAAATAGCGACAGGCGACAAGCGACAGGCGACATGGAAAATAAATTCCAAAAACCTGTCGCTTGTCACATGCCGCATGTTACTAAAATTATGGCGGCGTATCAAACTAAAGCAATTGTTTTAAAACGAGAAAATATTTTTGAAGCCGATCGGCTTTATCATTTATATACCGAAGATTTCGGCAAAGTAAGGGCCGTTGCCGGCGGTGTTAGAAAAATCAAAGCCAAGCTTACCGGACACTTGGAGCCGTTTAATTTGATTTGGGTTGAGCTGATGGCGAAAAGGGGCGGCGATTTGTTTATCACCACCGCTTTGTCGGAGGCGAGCCTGCTGGGGGAGGGTGTTTCGCCGGGCGAAATCGCGCTTTTTGCCAAGATGTCGGATTTTACTTTGAAAATGCTGAAAGGGCAGGAAAAAGACGAAGAAATGTGGAATTTTATTTTGGGAAATTTTATTAAAGCGCGCGAAATTGAGCGCGGCGCCGATAGGTTTTTGAACGATTATAAAAACGGTCTCGTTAAAATAATGGGTTTTGGCGACAATTTTGAAGAAGCTGTGTATTATCTCGGCGATTTTAATGTGTTATAGTGTAATATAAAATGGTAATCATTCCCAACCCTCAAACTCCGCCGAAACTTTCTTCGCCTTCTCTGCCGCAGGCGGTGCGTTTTTTCAGTCCGAAACAAAAGAGAATTTTGATTTTTGCCAGCATTGTTTTTGCCGCGATATTGGTTTCAAGCGCGTTTGCTTTTTATTTCTGGCTTACGTCTTTTAAAAAATCCCAGGTTGATTTTGCTATTGCCGGCCCGGATCAAGTCGCTTCCGGCGATTCGGCCGTTTACACGATTTCTTATTGGAATAATACCGATCAAATCATTCAAAATGCGGTTTTAACCATTCGTTATCCTCAAGACGCGGTTGTCGGCGGCGATAAAATTATCCAAAGCGTTGATTTGGGAAACATCGGTGTCGGCGGCGGGGGCAAGCGAGAAATAACGGCGGCTTTTATCGGACCGGACAAGAGCATTAAAAAACTCGGCGCCGTTTTAAGTTACAAACCGCAGAACACCAGTTCGACTTTCGAAAACGACGCGTTAAAAGATATTGCAATCAGCGGCTCGGCTTTAAGCGTTGATTTTAAGGCGCCGGAAGCGGCTTTGCCGAACGCTAAAAACACGTATACGATTCATTATAAAAACAACTTGGACAAAGCGTTTCGAAATATTTCAATCGAGGTTGTTTACCCGGAAAATTTCAAATTTATTTCCGCGGATAAAGCGCCGGCGAAAGAAAATAACATTTGGAATATCGGCGATTTAAATCCTAACGAGGAAGGCGACATCTTGTTTTCCGGAATTTTGGGGGCCGACGCGAGCGCAAGTTTTGAATCGGCCATCGGAGTTGTTGAAAATAATATTTTTTACAAATTCAGCCGAAGTTCGTCGCAAGTTAATTTAGCGGCTTTGCCGCTTAAGCTGGAAATTTCAGCCAATGACCGGCGGGATTTTTCGGTTAATCCGGGCGATAATCTGCGATTTAAAATTCATTATGAAAATAATTCCGGCATCGCCCTTTCCGAGGTTGTTTTAAAAGCCAGGCTTAACGGTTCGATGTATGATTTTTCGACTCTAAAAACAAGCGGCTATTTCAGCGGCGCGAATAACACAATTACATGGAGCGCCGGAAATGTTTCCGATTTTAAAAGTTTGCCGTCCGGCGCGTCGGGCGACGTCGAGTTTCAAATAAACGCGAAATCGCAGTATCCTATAAAAACTTTCAGGGACAGGAATTTTTTGCTCCAAGTTTCGGCGGAAATGAACACGCCCACTGCGCCTCCGTCTTTGGCGGCGAAATCTTTGTCGGTTGCCGGCGATTTTTCTTTGAAAGTCAATACCAAAGCGGTTTTAAAAACCAAAGGGTATTATTTTGATTCGGCGATTAAAAATTCCGGCCCTTTGCCGCCGAAAGTGGGCCAAACCACCACTTACTCGGTTCATTGGCAGATTACGAATTATTCCAATGATATCGGCGACGTCGTTGTAAAAACGGTTTTGCCGGAAGGAGTGAGCTGGCTGAATAAAAAGGCCGGCGCCGGCGCCGACACTTTGGAACATAACGATCGAACTGGCGAGCTTGTTTGGAGCGTCGGCAAAGTGGCCGCCGGAACCGGCATATTGCTCAATTATTACGAAGTAATTTTTCAAGTCGGTTTAACGCCATCGGTTGGCAAAGCGAATTCGGTTGTTCCCATTTTAAGCGAATCAGCTTTAACCGCTAACGATACATTTACCGGAAACGGCATTTCAATAACCGCGCCGGCTTTAAAAACCGACTTGCCGGACGATCCCGGCGTCGGCTACCTTAAAAGCCGCGTCCAGCCTTGAAGCTTTTTTGCCGTTTGTGTTATTTTACCGAGAATCCATGAATGAAAATAAAACGAATGCAATGGAAAAAATAGTTTCGCTTTGCAAAAGGCGGGGTTTTGTTTTTCCGGGTTCGGAAATTTACGGAGGGCTGGCTGGCACTTGGGACTACGGCCCTGCCGGTTCGCTTCTGAAAAAGAACATCAAAGACCTTTGGTGGAAGGAGATGGTGCAAATTCGCGATGACGTTGTGGGTATAGATACAGCTATTATGATGAATCCTAAAGCATGGGAAGCCAGCGGGCATGTGGAATCGTTTTCCGATCCGCTGGTTGAATGCAAAATTTGCCATCAGCGTTTTCGCGCTGACAAGATGGAAGAAATAAAGAGTCACGAAAAAGAACATAAAGACCAAAAAGTTGAATGGACCGAACCAAAAACATTTAATCTGCTCGTTAAAGCGTATTTGGGCGTGGTTGAGGGCGAACAATCCGAAATTTATCTTAGGGGGGAAATTACGAATGGTGTCCACGTTAATTTTAAAAATGTTGTTGATTCGACTCGCGTAAAAATTCCTTTTGGCATTGCTCAAATCGGCAAAGCGTTTAGAAACGAAATTACACCGGGTAATTTCACTTTCCGTTCGCGAGAGTTTGAACAGATGGAAGTTCAGTATTATATAAAACCAGAAAAATTAGAAGGCGAAAAATGGTTTGAATATTGGAAAAAAAATCGAATGGATTGGTACGTTTCTCTGGGAATTAAAAAAGAAAATTTGCGTTTTCGCGATCATGCAGACGATGAGCGAGCGCACTATGCCAAAGCGGCGACCGATATTGAATATAACAGCCCGTGGGGATGGCAGGAATTTATGGGCATTCATCATCGGGGTGATTGGGATTTATCCCGCCATCAAAAATTTTCAGGCCAGAATATGTCGTATCACGATTCCGAAACAGGCGAAAATTATATCCCTTGGGATATCGAAACGTCCGCCGGAGTTGATCGGTCACTTTTATTTTTAATAATCGATGCTTATAGCGAAGAAAATAACAGAACAGTTTTAAAATTCAATCCAAAATTGGCTCCATATAAAATTGCCGTTTTTCCGCTTCTGGCGAACAAGCCGGAACTTGTGGAATCGGCGCGAAAAATTTATAATGACTTGCGGAAATATTTTACGGTTGCGTGGGACGACAGGGGCAATATCGGCAAGCGGTATTATTCGCAGGATGAAATCGGCACGCCTTGGTGCATTACTGTTGATTTTGAATCGCTGGAAGACAAAAAAATCACGGTTCGCGACAGGGACACGATGAAACAGGAGAGAGTGGCGATTGCGGAATTGCGGGAATATTTTGAAAGTAAATTAGATAATTAACCTAATTTCTAATTATTCTAATTTCTAATCAAATCCCAATTTATAATTTCTATTTTTAAATTTTTAGATCAATTAAAATAATTAGGTCAATTTTTGAGACCATGTACAAAAAAACAACATTGCCCAACGGCCTAAGAATCATCACCATACCAATGGCGAACACCAAAACGGTGACGGTTTTAACGCTTGTGGCAACTGGCTCCAAATATGAAACAAAAGACATAAACGGCATTTCCCATTTTTTGGAGCACATGACTTTTAAGGGCACCAAAAAAAGGCCGACGCCGCTTGCCATCGCCGAGCCGCTTGATAGAATCGGCGGCCAATATAACGCTTTTACCAGCCAAGAATACACCGGTTATTATGCCAAAGCCGATGGCCGGCATCAGGATTTGCTGTTGGATATTATTTCCGATATCACTTTGAATCCCAATTTCGACCAAGAAGAAATTAATAAAGAAAGAGGCGTGATTATCGAAGAAATAAATATGTACGAAGATATGCCGTCGAGAAAGGTTGGCGATGTTTGGATAGATCTTTTATACGGCGATCAGCCGGCCGGATGGGATACCGCCGGAAAAAAAGAAATCATCAACAAGCTTAATCGCGAAGATTTTGTAAAGTATCACAAAGACCACTATACGGCCTCAAACACCGTTGTTGCGGTTGCGGGAATGATAGATTCGGACGATGTGGTGGAAAAAATAAAAGTTCTTTTCGGGTCAATCAGCGATTCAAAGGGAAAAGACAAAATTCCGGCAAAAGAATCGCAGGAAAAACCGGCAATGAAATTGTTTTATAAAAAAACCGACCAAACCCATATTATTTTGGGCGCCAGATCTTATGATATTTGGGATGACAGGCGCTTTGCCGCCGAAGTTTTGGCTACCATTTTGGGCGGGGGAATGTCTTCCCGACTTTTCGATTTGCTTCGCGACAAAATGGGCGCGGCTTATTACGTGCGGACCAACGAGGACGCTTCAACCGATACGGGTTATTTGGCGACCAGCGCCGGCATTGATAACCGCCGGGCGGACGAAATAATAAAATCCATATTGGAAGAATACCGAAAAATAAAAACAATCAAAGTAAGCGAAGATGAACTAAACAAAGCCAAAGAACACATGGAAGGCGGGTTGATTTTAAGCATTGAAACATCGGACGAATTGGCGAGTTTTTATTGTTTTCAGGAAATTTTGAAAAAAGAAATTATAAAGCCCGAAGATTTGATTAAAAAAATTCAAGCGGTAACCGCCGACGATGTTTTAAAAGCGGCGCAAGATATTTTCCGGCCGGAAAAATTAAATTTAGCCATTGTGGGGCCGTTTAAAGATGAAAAACCGTTTGTTGATTTATTGGAAATATAGCCTCCGCTTTTCGAGCATTTGATTTTTCCCGTTTTTTACTTATAATAAATTCAATGGCGGATACTCGCAGGACAATTGTGGAAATTTCGCCCAAAACTATTTTTTGGGTGCTGGGCATCGGCATTTTGGCGACGTTGCTTTTTATGGTGCGCGATGTTGTGGGCATTCTGATTTTTGCCATAATCATCTCTTCGGCGCTGGAGCCTTTGTTGGAGTACGCTCAAAGCAAAAAAATTCCCCGCCTTTTGACTTTAATAGCCGTTTATTTGTTGTTTGTTGTTTGTTTTGCGGCTTTAATTTATATTTTCCTGCCGCTCATACTTGATCAGCTTCGCGACTTTTCTCAAAATTATCCGATCTATTTCGGAAAAATAGAAGAGGCGGTTGGAATGATGGCGTTTTTGCCGGGTCTTTCCGGAAATATTCACGATTTGCTTTTTCAATTAACGGGCCAAATTCCAAGCTTTACATCGTTGATTTCTTACGCTTCTTCGATTTTTGGCGGCTTTGTTTCGCTTATTGTCGTTTTAGTCATTTCATTTTATCTATCCATTTCGCGGGGCGCTTTGGATAATTTTTTAAGATCGATATTGCCGCCGCAATTTGAAAATTACGCTTACGGGCTTTGGGCTCGCGCTCAAAAGAAAATGGGCCGCTGGCTGCAAGCCCAGATGCTTTTAAGTTTGGTTATGGCGACTGTCGTCGGTTTGGGTCTTTGGATTTTAGGAATGAAATACGCCTTTTTAATTGCCGTGCTTGTCGCCGCTTTGGAAATTGTGCCTTTTGTCGGCCCTATTGTGGCCGGCGGTTTGGCGACGCTTTTGGCGCTTTCGCAGTCGGTGGTGTTGGGGATTTGGACATTGATATTTTTTATCGTTGCCCAACAGCTTGAAGGCCATATTTTAGTGCCTTTGCTTGTAAAAAAATTAGTGGGCCTTAACCCGGTCGCGATTATTTTGGCGCTTCTTGTCGGCGTAAAACTCGGCGGCATTTTAGGCGCTCTTTTGGCTGTGCCCATTGCGGCTGTCATTGATGAATTTTTCGATGACTTGGCAAAACGCAAATTGGCATCCTCCCATTCTTGAAAGCGGATAAAATTTAAACATTGCCGCGGCAACGTTTAAATTTTATATAAAGTCAAAAAAATAATTGCAATCGTCGCAATTTGAGTGATGATTCCGGGCCGAAAAGCCCGGTTTTGGCATTTGTAGGTGAAATAATGCGTAAAATTCTGAAAGTCGGAATTCCATTTTAAAAATCGCCATCCCGTTATCCAATATAGAAATTGCAAAATATCCGGCAAAACGCCGAAAAATGCGCCAATTGCCGCCGAGCCGCTGTTCTCGGGAGAATAATTTTTAAAAGCGGTGGCAATAATAATAAAAAGAAAAGCGAATCCGATCAATCCGTCAAGCGCGACTTTCGCGATTTCCCGCCAAAATTTTTTGTTTTTAAAATAACCGGTTTTAATGCCAGATTGAAATGCAGCTTCGTTTAAGGAATACTCGCTGTGGGGAATTGCGTCTAAAATATAATGGCTAACCAAACCGATCGCGCCGGCTATAAAATAATTTTTAGTTGTTGATCCCAGAAGGCCGGAAGCTATTATGTGCGATGTTAAAATCATTTGGTAATATTCGTTATTTTATGCTAATTTTAACGCATGGACAAGTTTTACATCACCACTTCCATACCTTACATGAATGCCGGCCCGCATATCGGCCATGCTTTGGAATTTGTTCAAGCCGATGTTTTGGCGCGCCGCCATCGCGCCAAAGGCGATGATGTTTTTTTTCTAACCGGCGCCGACGAACATGGCGTAAAAATCGCGAGAACGGCGGAAAAATCGGGGAAAACTCCAAAACAACTGGTTGACGAAAACTCTTCTAAATTTAAAAAACTCGCTGAAATTTTAGATATTTCGAATGATGATTTTATAAGAACCTCCGATCAAGAAAGGCATTGGCCGGGAGCTCAAAAATTGTGGTCGGCATTGGTTGATTCGGGTGATATTTACAAAAAAGCTTATCGCGGGCTTTACTGCGCCGGGCATGAAGCGTTTGTTGCCGAAAAAGACTTGATCGGAGGCGTTTGTGCCATTCACAAAACCAAGCCGGAAATTATTGAAGAAGAAAATTATTTTTTTCGTCTGTCAAAATACTCGGAAGAAATAAAATCGAAAATTGAAAATGAGGAATTGCGAATTTTTCCCGTTTCACGCAAGAATGAAATTCTGTCTTTAATAAATGAAGGATTGGAGGACGTCAGTTTTTCCCGGCCAAGCAAAGATCTGAATTGGGGCATTCCCGTTCCTGGCGACGACAGCCAAACAATATATGTTTGGTGCGACGCGCTGTCAAATTATATTACCGCTCTCGGATACGGCCAAGATAGCGGCAAGCGGCAAGCGGCAAGCGGCATGTTTAAAAAATATTGGCCTGCCGATATTCACGTTATCGGCAAGGATATTTTGAGATTTCATGCCGCAATATGGCCGGGCATGCTTCTCGCGGCAAAACTTCCTTTGCCGAAAACGATATGGGCGCATGGTTTTATAACCGCAGGCGGGGAAAAAATGTCCAAATCGCTCGGAAATCTTGTCGATCCGTTTGAAATCATCGGGAAATACGGAGTCGACGCTTTGCGATATTATTTGTTGCGTGAAATTCCTTCGGGAGAAGATGGCGAATTCACTTATGAAAAGTTTGAAGAAAGATATAATGCCGATCTGGCGAAAGGCCTTGGCAATTTAGCGAGCCGCGTTTTAACGCTGGCCGCGAAGTCCGATATTTCTTTGGAGCCGAAAATTTTTGAAACCGTTATTGCAGATGCGGATAAAAATATCGGCGAGTCGCTGAAAGATTTTAAATTCAGCGATGCGTTATATGGCATTTGGCGAATTATCGCCGCCGGCGACAAATATGTCGATGACAAAAAACCGTGGACGCTTAGTCCGGATTCCGATGAATACAAAAAAATAGTTGGCGCTCTTTTATATCTGGTTTCGGAAATCGGAAAGCTGGTTGCGCCGTTTTTGCCGGATACTTCGGATAAAATCGCCGAAGCGGTTGAGAGTAAAAAATCTATTGCGCTTTTCCCGCGCCTCCGGTAATTTTAAATTCTGTCCGCAATATCAAATTTCTAATTTTGAATTTTTTATGTTATTTGATTCTCATTGCCATCTTCATTTTTCGCAATTTAATGACGACCGCGAAAAAATAATTAAAAAGCTTCGCGATTTCGGCGTTAAAATCATAAATGTCGGCACGGATTTGCAAGATTCTCAAAAAGCACTGGCGCTTGCCGAAGAATATCCGGATTTGATTTGGGCGTCGGCCGGGATTCACCCTCACGATGTTGCCAAGGATGATGGCGCGGATTTTTCCGATTGGAATGATTTTAAAAAATTGGCTTATGATACGAAAATAATCGCGATAGGCGAGTGCGGATTGGACTACTACAGAGCGACAAGCGACATGAGACATAAGACAAGGGAAAGGCAGAAAGAGATTTTTGTAAAGCAAGTCGAATTGGCGAAAGAATTAGGAAAACCGCTTATAATCCATTGCCGGCCGACCCCAGGGACTGCGGACGCTTATGAAGATGCTTTAGACATGCTTATTGCTTGTAACATGTCACGTGTCGCTAGTAGCGGCGTCGTTCATTTTTTCAGTGGCTCGAAAGAAATTGCCAAGAAATTTTTGGATTTGGGATTTTATATTTCTTTTGCCGGCCCGATAACGTTCCAACCCAAGGCCGGCCAGCCTCTGGCTGGCGCCGGTCAATATAAAGAATTGGTTGAATATGTTCCAATCGACAGAATTCTTGCCGAAACGGATTCGCCGTTTGCCGCGCCGGTTCCCCATAGGGGCAAGCGCAATGAACCGGATTTTGTTGAATTCGTTATCCGTAAAATCGCGGAATGGAAAAATTTGGATTTCGAAACGGCGGCGGAGAGAACGGCTGAAAACGCGATAAAGCTTTTTAAAATTAATCTTTAATTGATCGCGGATTGCGCCAGCATTTATTTGCTATCGCCGGGAAATGCTGCATTTTTTAAGATTGATTTTAAAGTTTTTTTAAATTACAATTGAAAAAAATGCGCAACGCGGAAAAAATCGAAAAAAAGTGGCAGAAAGTCTGGGATAAATCCGGCATATACAAAACCAAAGACCGGGTTAAAAACAAGGACAATTTTTATCATCTGGTGATGTTCCCGTATCCTTCGGGCAATCTTCATATGGGCCACTGGTACAATTATGCGCCGGCCGATGTTTACGCGCGCTTTAAAAGAATGAAAGGTTTTAACGTTTTAAGCCCCATCGGTTTTGACGCTTTCGGGCTTCCGGCGGAAAACGCCGCCATTAAAAATAAAATTCATCCTCGCGATTGGACATATAAAAATATTTCGGCAATGAGAAAACAGCTCAAGTCCATGGGCAATATTTACGATTGGTCGAGGGAAGTTGTGAGCGCCGATCCGAATTATTACAAATGGACCCAGTGGATGTTTTTAAAATTATACGAAGCCGGCTTGGCGTATAAAAAGAAAACTCTGGCGAATTGGTGTCCCAAAGATCAGGCGGTTTTGGCCAATGAACAGGTGATTGACGGCCGTTGTTGGCGCCATCCCGACACTTTGGTTATTCAAAAAGAAATTGATCAATGGATGCTGAAAATAACCGATTATGCCGATGAGCTGCTGGCAGATCTGGATAAATTAAATTGGCCGGAGCGCACAAAAATAATGCAGAAGAATTGGATTGGCAAGTCGGAAGGAGCTAAAGTTAAATTTCTAATTTCTAATTTCCAATTTCTAAACAAATCCCAATTACCAAAATCCCAAAACTATATTGAGGTGTTTACCACCCGGCCGGACACGCTTTTCGGAGCGACCTATTTGGTTATTGCCCCGGAGCACCCGCTGGTTGAGTCGCTGGCGACGAAAGAACAAAAAGAGGATATCCGCCATTATGTCGCCAATGCTCATTTGAAAACGGAACTTGAGAGAACAAGTTTGGAGCGTGAAAAAACCGGAGTTTTCACCGGCGCTTACGCCGTTAATCCGGCAAATGAAGAAAAAATTCCGATCTGGATTTCCGATTATGTTTTGATGAATTACGGAACGGGAGCCATTATGGCCGTGCCGGCGCATGATGAGCGCGATTTTGAATTTGCCAAAAAATTCAATTTGCCAATCGTGAAAGTAATCGATCCGGGGCGGGAATGGCCGGAAAACAAACCCTACGTTGAAGGCGGCCTTATTGTTAATTCGGGCGAATTTACGGGAGTAAATTCGGCCGAAGGAAGAAAAAAAATCACCGAATGGCTGAAAGAAAAAAATTTGGGAGATTTTTCGACGCAGTATAAAATGCGCGATTGGATTGTTTCCCGCCAGCGCTATTGGGGCGCGCCCATTCCGATTGTTTTTTGCAAACATTGCGCGGACAAAATCAGAAACGGAAAATCAAACGCCGGAAACAATGAATTCTCCAAAGGCGAATTTGAAAATCCCGGCTGGATTGCGGCGCCCGAAAAAAACCTTCCGGTGAGATTGCCTCCGCTTAAAAATTTCAAACCAGTTGCCGGCGGCAAGTCGCCCTTGGCGCGCGCGAAAAATTTTGTAAACGCCAAATGTCCGAAATGCGGAAAAAAGGCGACAAGAGAAACCGACACTATGGATACCTTTGTCGATTCTTCCTGGTACTTCCTTCGCTATGCCGACCCGAAAAATAAAAAACGGTTTGCCGACAAGAAAAAATTAAACGCCTGGCTTCCGGTTAACATGTACATCGGCGGCGCCGAGCATGCGGTGATGCATTTGCTTTATTCAAGATTTTTCGTCAAAGCTTTGAAAAATAGCGGTTATTTGGAGTTTGGCGAGCCTTTTGAGGCTTTGCGCCATCAGGGGATTATCCTCGGCACAGACGGCCAAAAAATGTCCAAATCCAGGGGAAATATTGTTGATCCCGATGATTTGGTTGAAAAATATGGCGCCGATACGGCAAGAATGTACCTGTGTTTTATGGGGGAATACAGCCAGGGCGGGCCTTGGAGTTCGACCGGCATTTTAGGCATAAAGAGATTTTTGGATAGAATATACGCTAAATTTTCAATTTTCAATTCTCAATTTTCAAATGCTGAAAATCAGGAACTGCAAAGATTATTGCATCAGACCATAAAAAAAGTGGGGGAAGATATTGAAAATTTCAGGTTCAATACGGCCGTAAGCGCGCTTATGATTTTATTCAATAAAATGGAAAAAGAAAATCTCTCAAAAGAGGAGGCTCGAACTTTTTTGAAATTAATCGCTCCTTTCGCCCCGCATTTAGCCGAAGAGTTTTGGCGCAATTTGGGAAACAAAAAATCGATACACCTGGAGTCGTGGCCGAAATACGATCCGAAATTCATTAAAGAAGGGGATTATGACCTGCTTATTCAAATTGGCGGAAAGTTGCGCGACAAAGTCAGAGTATCGAAAAGGCTTGATCGCGTTGAGATTGAAAATTTGGTTTTATCCCGCGATGCGATTAAGAAACATATCGCGGGCGGGGAGATAAAAAAGATAATATTCGTGCCCGGCAGGCTGATAAATATCGTTTTGTAGCGATTGTCAAAATTTAGCCATGGCAGCCATGTTTCGGCTGTTTTTTTGTTTGTTGTTTTTGCTGTTAGTTATCAAAAATTCGGAATTTTACCGCATTCATTTCCAATCTTACCGATTAACTTTTTAAGCGAATTGGCGCCAGTTTTTTGTTAATTTTTTGAGGTTTTTAGTTGAGAAAAAAATGATTTTATCAAAACAAAGAGAAAAGAAGATTGAAGAAAAAGAGATTATTGGGAAGCCGCGATTTTTTGGCGCGGAAATTAAAAAAACTTTTTTGGATTAATTTTGCCAATATCAAATCAATATTTATTTTTAATTTGTTTGCCATTGCCGATGTTTTAAAAAATTAAAACATTTTTATGTTTGTTCGGCGTCAAATGCCCCATATAAACATAGGTTTTAGTTTTATGGCGAATCAGGAGATGATTTGATTACGGAAAAAGATTTTAATTTTTAGTTAAAAGCTGAATTTCTGCTGTAAGCGAAATAAAGTGGTAATTGAAGAAATAATAAGATTAAAATTAGGTAAATGAGTTCGAAAATATCATCGGAGCAAATCTTTTCGATAGGTTCAACAAGCCCTGCTGCGGGCAGGGTAAGGACAAATAATATGAGAAGCCGGAGGCGTAAAAATAAGGATATGGAAACAAATTGGGCGGCAAGCGGCTGCTTTTTCTTAAAAAGAAAAATACCAATATCGAACATATCGCGAATATTTGGCTTTAAATGTTGCATGAGATAATTTATAGGCGCAATATATTGCGAGTTGATAATAATTTTTCATAATTGTGTCTAAATTAAAACAATGATCCGATCCGATTGATTTGATATGATCTGGAAAATAATGCGGATTATGGGATTAATTTATTTTATGTTAGCGAGATTAACTATTTTTGATGTTTTTCAGTCAATAGAATTCGCAACGCATTTTATCGCATAAAAATTTACCGGGATTGTGAGTAAAAATTCCATATCGCGGTTTTTCCTATGTTTTAAAGCAAGTTTTTTAAATATGCGATATGGTGAGGATTTAATAAGAAACCATCAATACTTACGTTGATCAGTTTTTTTTCTTGTTTTAGCCAAAAAAATGAACTTGATTTGGTATAATAAGCGCATGATCTGATCAGATCGATTTGATATGATCTGGCAAATAAACGAATGACGAAATGAACGAAGATAAAAACATAAATCAGGCTAATAAATATATTTCTTTATCGGAAGCGTCGCAAATTTCCGGAATTTCACGCGATTATTTAAACGTGCTGATTCGCCGAGGAAAATTGCGCGCGATAAAAGAAGGAAAAAATTGGCTGGTGACGAAAAAATGGCTCGAAGAATGCCGCGCGCCGCGCGAAACGAACAATGTTATCAAATCAGGCAGTGATTATTTGTCTTTGTTTAACGCCGCCAAAATAGCCAACGTAAGTTCCGGCTACTTGAACGTCGCCGTGAGGCGCGGAAAATTAAAAGCCGCAAAATTGGGACGCAATTGGTTTACCACAATTGAATGGCTTGGCGAATATCGAAAATCCGTCGGCCGGATAAATTCAGGGCCGGAGGCGGATTTGTCTTCCGAAATCTTGATGAAAGAGGAAAAAGCCGAATTGGAAAATCTTAAAGCCAAACTGATCATTGAATCCGCATTCGAAAAAGCCGCGGAAGACAAGAGGGAATTGATCGAAAGATTGAAAAATATCGAATCGAAAGTCGAGGGTATTTCAGCCGCCGATCATCGCCAAAGACCGCAAACTTTTAACGACAGGGAAATTTCCAAAAAATCCGTTTCGTTCGTTGTTTCTCAAGAAGTTAAACTGCCGGCGCGAATATTGCGTTTGGAAGAAAAATCAAAAATTCTTGAAGAGGCGAAAACGCAATCGGGATCAGGCGATAATTTGGAATTTCAAAGGGCTTCGCGGTTGTTGGGAGCTTCGAGGCATCTGAAAAATTGGTCGCATTTGAAATTTTCCCTAGTTTCCGGTTTGGCAGTTTTAATTATCGTCGCATCGCTGGGGTTAGCTTCCGGTTTAATCCCGCCGCCCGATACGCGGGCGCTTTCAAATCTCCCCGGCTTAAAATATCAAGCCGGCATTTTCTCCGATATTTTTTCCGCCGAAGGCGGGCCGGCGTCCGTCTGGAAAAATTTTTCAAACGATGCGCCTTCTTTTTTCCAATGGCTGGCTTCGGGACTGGGCAGGTCGCTGTCTTTTTTCAAAACGAGGCCTCCGTCGGAATTGACCGTCGAGAAATTGGAGACCGGAGAATCAAAAATCATTACGCCGCAAGAAATCGCGTCTTCGATAAGCACGCTGGCCGAAGCCGAGGCTTTGGACGCGCCCTCCGCAGCCTTGGCGGAGGAGGGTTTGGGGGCGCCCTCCTTCGTTAAAACTACGGAGGGCAAAAACGATTTCATCGTTTTTGAAAACCGCCTTTCAATCGTTGAAGCGAATTTGAAAGACCAAAACGATTTAATCGATTCGGAACTCTCTTTGCAGAAAAAAACCATTCTCGGAGTTTTGGAGGCTATGTTCGGCATCGCCAAATTAACTCCCGAATATCCAATTTCAACCGTAGTGGTTCAAGGCCAGCCGGCCACTTTAACCACCTATTCAGTCGCTCCCCAAGTTCAGACCGGCTTCGATCGCCTTTCCGCCACATATTTGAATTTGGCAAGCGATGCCGTAATCAACGGCGCGTTAACCGTTAAATCCGGCGCCAACTTAAATTCACTTTCGGTTTCGGGCAACACCGCAATCGGCGGCGCTCTCGCCGTTGCCGGCGACACCACGATGGCAAACGCTTCCACCACCGCGAATTTCACGGTTGCGGGAACAGCCTGGCTCAACAAACTATCCGTTACCGGAACGGCAACCACGACATTTAACAATCCGATAACTTCTTTTTCCGGAGATTTCACTATCGCCGGCGACAGCGCGTCGAATCTTTTGCTTAATCCCTACGGCGGATACGTCGGCATCGGCACCACCACTCCCGGCTCTCTCCTTTCCGTCCATTCCTCCGGCAATGTTTACTTCGGCGGCAATCTTACCGTGAGCGGAAATTCTTTTTTCAATAACGCTTCGACCACCAACGGAACGATAACCAATTTTTGGTCGACATATGGAACGATCACCAACGCTTCCACCACCTACCTTACGGTCGGCAGTAATTTTTGGGGCGCCAGCGGCTTGTTTTCCAACGCCGTCCAAACGCCTCTCGTTTGGAACAACGGC
Source organism: Candidatus Azambacteria bacterium (assembly GCA_016213445.1). Taxonomy (GTDB): domain Bacteria; phylum Patescibacteriota; class Minisyncoccia; order UBA10092; family UBA10092; genus UBA10092. The sequence continues at coordinate 49,370 of JACRAJ010000001.1, read as the reverse complement.
CCGCTCACTGCTTCCACCACCGGCGCGAATCCTTTGATTTTTGCCGCTTCTTCAACCGAGAGAATGAGAATCACTCCCGACGGCTATGTCGCCATCGGCACCACTACGCCAACCCAAGCCCTAACAATTCAAGGCAACCAATTCATCTACGGCGGCCTCGGCGTCGGAATGGCCACAACAACTAACGGCGCGATTCAAACCAGCGGCGACGTCTATGTCGGAAGAAACCTTTACGTTTCCGGCAACTCTACGGTTATCGGCGGCTCTTCTGCCGACACTTTAACCGTCAATTCTTCCATAAATTCCAATTTAATTCCCGATTTGAACGCGGCTCGGGATTTGGGATCCACCGCTAAATATTGGAACAACGCGTACATCAACACCCTTACGGCGAACAATATTTCCGCGGCCTCGACGACAATCGGCGGCACCCAATCGGCGACTTTCACCATCAACTCCGACAACGCCACCAGCGACAACGAAAATTCATCGCTAATCTTTTGGCGCGGCACAGTCGTCCCCAATGCCATACTCACCTGGAATTCCGCCACTTCTTCCAAAAGATTCGAATTCAACCAGACGCTATACATTAACAACGGCTCGGCTTCAACCACGAACCCCGCGTTAACCGTTCAAACCATCGCCAATCAGACGGCGAACGCTTTTCAAATAATCGACAATAACAGCGCGAATATTTTCTCGGTGAATCCGGTCGGAAGCAACACCGCGATGATAAACGCTTCCACCACCAATCTCACGGTTAGCGGAAATTTATGGTCCAACACCAACAGCACCTCGACTTTCAACGGCGCCGTGCTTCTTTCCAACGGCTCTGCCTCCGCGCCGTCGCTCGCTTTTATTAATAGTACGGCGACAGGAATTTATCGCGCCGGAAGCGACAAAATGAGTTTGGTCACCAACGCCACCGACAGATTAACGTTTGATTCAAGCGGCAACGTCGGCATTGGCACCACCACGCCGAGCGATCCTCTGGACATTTACAAATCAATCGCCGGCCAAACGAAAACTTCGATTATCAATCCCAATTCACAGGGTTATACAACATTATCTTTGGGCACCAATTCCAGCGGCGAAGCCAGTTTGAATTTCTACAATTCCTCTTACGTCACCTCTCTTCTTCAAAACGCCCTTGAACTCAATACCGCCGGAAGCGGAAACATTTTGATAAGGCCCGGCGGCTACACCGGCGTCGGTTCGATGTATGGCTCTTCAGTCGCTCCGCAAAACACGATAGACATCGGCACAAACGACGCTTTCAACAACACGATTGTCGACGAAGCCGCATTAAGGCACTACACGACGGGAACCGCCGGCAATGGCTTGGGCGCCGGCCTGTCTTTCTACGGACAATCATCCAATGGGACAAGCCAACAGTTAGCAAGAATCGCCGGCGTCGTCGAACAGGCGACGACAACAAGCACTTTCGGTTCCGGCCTGTCTTTTTGGACAAACGGCGCAACGGGATTGTTGGAAAAAATGAGAATCAACCAAAACGGCAACATCGGCATCGGGACGACGGCGCCTGGGGCGAAGTTGGATGTAAATGACGGGGCTATTCGTATGTCTGTAGGCGGAAATGAAAGAGGACTCATCAGCTATGATGGTAGTAATAATGGAGTTTTAAGGTTAACTAATAGTGCCGACAGTCAAACAGTTTTTCTTACAGCGGGTACTGGTAACTCGTATTTTAATAGCGGCAACGTCGGCATTGGGACGACGGCGCCGCTTTCTAAGTTAAGTGTAGGATTTGCAGGATATGCGGCGACCAACTTTGCTGTCAAACAGCCCGGGGCTGACTTTTATGGCATTATAGTTGAAGCCAGCGCAAGTGACGCTTGGCTTCGTTTGGCGCATAACGGTACAATTGGTATTCTTGATACGTCCTATAATGCCACAGCAGGGTTTACTCCGCTTACTATGTGGACAGGAGGCTCGGAACGATTACGTATAGACACAAGCGGCAACGTCGGCATTGGGACGACGGCTCCGGGCGGTTACGGTAAATTTGAAGTGGTGCAAGGTACAAACGGTGCACGCGCAGCTTACTTCAATGCGCCTGCTAACGGATATGGAATACTAGTTGCAGCTGGAAGTACTTCTGACCATGCAATAGCTAGTTTCCAGAATAGCTCTGGCGATACGAAAATGTATATAAGGGCTGACGGCAAAGTCGGCATCGGGACGACGAGTCCGAATGGCAAGTTGTCGGTCGTCTATACTGCCGAAACGATTTTGGGAGGTTATGACAATGCTGGGGCTTATGCTGGTACATACTCCAATCACAATTTCGGATTTATTACGAATAATACCCGGTGGATGGTCATTGATACGAGTGGCAAAGTCGGCATCGGGACGACGAATCCTGGGTATCAGCTCGACCTTTCCACCGATGACGCCAGAAAACTGACCACCACCACCTGGCTCACGGGTTCGGACAGAAGAATTAAAACCAATATCCAAACTATCGACGACGCTTTAGACATCATCAGCCGGGTTCGGCCGGTAAAATTTCACTATACCCCCGAATTTCTGGCGGCTCATCCCAGCGTCAAAGACACTGATTATTACAACTTCATCGCGCAGGAATACGGGCAAGTGTTTCCCAATAGCGTTAGCACTTCCACTGACGGCCTGCTTTATTTGAATACTTCCAATATGATTCCTTATGCGATTGCTGGAATTAAAGAATTGGCTTCCACCACAATCGCGCTTCAAAACCAAATCAACGCTTTAACCGCCACTTCGAGCCTAACCGCCAAAAGCGGAACTTTTGATTTGACAACATTAAATAGCGACTTAAATGTGAACAGTTTTTCCATATTAAATGTAAAATCCATTGCCGGAGCGAGCGGCTTGTGGAAAATTGACGAAAGCGGGAATATTACCGCGCAAAACGTGAACACGCAGGCTTTGACCGTCGGCGGCGGCGCGGCCAGCGGGGTTACGGTATATGACAGGGAAACCGCCGCTCCAAAATGTATATATATAGAAAGAGGTCTTATAAAGACCTCCGACGGAGTTTGCGGCGCGACGCAGAACACGGGAACGGCGTCGGATATTGTTGTTCTACCCACGGCAACTGCAACTCCGCCGAGCGTTGAACTGCCGCCGATGCCAACCACTACGCCGGAAACTTTACCGGCATCGACCACTACGCCGGAAACTTTACCGCCCATAGAGCTAACGGCGACAACGACGCCGGAAGCAATTCCGATAGCGACCTCAACGCCGCCAACGGCGACGACAACGCCATGATTAAAAAAATAAAAACCATCATTGAAGATAGTTTCTGTTACGTGGACCAGACGGGATTTGCACCCGTTTCTCCGCTTACCAAAGGCAGAATTTTACTTCATAAACTACAGGCCCGGCCCACAAATGCTATTTTAACAAATTTAGTGAAAAACAAAAACCCCCGAAAATCGGAGGCGTTTGTTTTGGTAAGCGGATAACTCGCAGTTTATGCGAACTCTGCCTTTTGGTTTAGTATATCAAACTCATAAAGTTTGTCAATAACCGATTTGTGGATAACTTTAATGGAATTACAATAATTGAAAATTAAAATTAAAAACATTAAAATAACAACTTATGGACATAAACGTAAGAAAAATTGAAGAAAAAGAAAAATTTTCCGCCCAAGGCGGACCAGTCTCTGGCTGGACGGACGCTCGCCCTAAAATCCAAGAAGTGGCGGTGCGTGTCGGATTGCCGAAAGCGCTTTCTTATTGGTCCGCCGTCAGCCGTTGGGCTTTAATCGCTTTTGCGGCTCTCGCGCCGATATTCTTTTTGCCCTTTACGGGCTTGCCGGTTGCCGCCAACAAGGAAATTTTGGTTTTCGGATTGATTTTAACCGCTTTTTTCGCTTTGCTCGGCAGGATTTTAATTGAAGGCAGATTTCGCTATCCCGGCCATATTTTTACGGCGGCGCTTTCGGCTTTGGTTTTGGTTTGGGGAGCGTCGGCGTTTTTTTCTTTCAGTCGCATAACAAGCCTGATCGGCGGCTGGGCGGCGCCCGACAGTTTCTTTTCGATTTTATTGTTCGCGGTTCTCGCGTTTTCCATCGCGGCGACGTTCGACCGCCGCGACATTAAAATTTCTCTTTTTGTTTTTTTGGCGTCGCTTTCGATTTTAGGATTGTTAGAACTTTTACAGCTCTTGAAAATATTCATTCTTCCTTTCGATTTCGCGAAAAATTCCGGATTCAATCCGGTTGGCGCGATCAACGCCGTCGGCGCGCTTTTGGCTTTCGGGCTGATTATCGTTTCCGGGCTGATGTCTTCCGCCGAAGACGGAGAAATTTCTCCGCTTGCCAAAAAACTTTTGGGGCTGGCGGCCATCGTTTTTATTTTAAATCTTTGCATTATTGATTTTTGGGCGATTTGGGTCGGCTTGGCTTTGGCGATGGCGGCTATGATCAGTTTTTTGTCGGCGGGATTCCCAAAATTCGACCGAAGTCCGACTTCAAAAATCCCCGAAGTCGGACTTCAAGAAATGCCGAATTTTGGGAAACGCCCAACTTCGGAAATCACAGAACGTCAGGGATTGCAGATTGCGTATTTTCAAAAAGCGTGGCTGCCTTCAATTGTTCTTTTGATTTCTTTGTTTTTTATTTTTATTCCGTCGCCTTTTTCAAAATTTATCCGGACGCCGGTTGAAGTTTCGCCGAGTTTCGGCGCCACTTGGGACATAGCGCTCAACAATTTTAAAGCGGGTCATTATCTTTTGGGTTCGGGGCCGAATACTTTCAGTTATATTTTCAATCTTTATAAGCCGGTGGGGATTAACCAAACGGTGTTCTGGTCGACGGTTTTTACGAACGGCTCTTCGGCGATGTTTTCGTGGCTCGGCGCGGTTGGGATTTTCGGAATTTTGGCGCTGTTGTTTTTAATCGCCGCGTTTGTCCGGACCGGTTTTAAGGGTTTCCGACACCTATTAACAGGTGTCGGAAACCCTAAATCCGTTGACGCGGTTTCCCAATCAATGTTTGTGGGAGTTTGTTTTCTTTTCATTATGTGGTTCCTTTACGCCGCCAATTTCACGGTTATGGCTTTTACTTTCTGGGGCATTGGAATTTTTTTGGCCGCTTCGACAAGCTCAAGGCAAGCTGCTTCGTCGTTTAAAGAAATAAGGCTTTTCACCTCGCCGCCAAGAATATTTTTATTTTCTCTTTTAATCGTGGTGTTGATGGTCGGCGCGGCCGCCGGATTTTATTTTGAAACCAACCGCTATATCGCCGAAGTTTATTTTTCGAAAGCGGATTATGTTTCGGCCGTTAAATTTTGGCAATATGACGAACGGTATTTCCAAAATTTGTCCAAAACCATTTTTTCCCAGCTGAACGATCTGCTGTCGAGAAAAGATTTGCCGCAGGAAACGATGAGGGCGCAGTTTCAAAATATCACCGCGAATGCCATCGCGGCGGCGAAGCAGGCGCAGATTTTGAATCCCCAAAATCCCGCGAACGGCGTTTTGTTGGGGAGCATTTACGAGAATCTGATTCCATACATAGCCGATGCCGCCAATTTCGCGCTTTCCGCTTACGGCGGAGCGGTGTCTCTGGATCCGCAAAACCCTTCGAATTATCTGGCGCTGGCAAGGGTTGAAATCACCCTGGCCGATTTGGCGGCCAACCAAAAAGCGGCGCCGGAAACCGTTAACGGTTATTTGGACAAAGCCGTTTCCAATCTTGAACAGTCTTTAAAACTTAAGAATGATTACGCGCCGGCCCGTTTCTTGCTGGTTCAGGTTTATGACAGGCAGGGGAAATTGGCCGATGCCGTAAAACGCGCCGAGGAACTGGTGGTTGCCAACAATGCCGATGTCGGCGCTCTGTTCCAATTGGGGTTTTTGTATTATAAGAGCGACAGGTTCGACGAATCGAAACTGGTGTTGGAAAGAGCCGTCGAACTTAGCCCGAATTATTCGAACGCGCGATATTTTTTGGGATTGATATATGATAGGGAAAGTCAGCAATTTAAACCCTCCTCCGCTGAAGCTATGGAGGGCAGGAACAAAGCAATAGAACAGTTCCTGAAAATCTCCGAACTGAACCCGGACAACAACGAGGTGAAAAAAATTATCGCCAATCTCAAAGCCGGAAAGCCCGCCCTGTTCGGCGTCGCTCCGCCGGCGCCGCAAAACAGAAGCGAAGCGCCGGTTTCGGAAGAGTCGAAATCGCCGGTTCAGAAATTGAAAAAGTAGTTTTGGACAAACCAAAAACCCGCGTTTCCGCGGGTTTTGGAGATTCCACTGGACAGGATTACTAACTTGTCATTTGTGCTTTATAATAGCAAAAATTCAAATAAAGTGTCAAGTGTCCACTGTGTATAACTCAAATACTCTGGACCTAGAGGGAGTTGAACCCTCGGAATCTAAATGACAAGTTAGTTTCCCCGCCCAGTAGGCCCAGAGTGAAAATATTATAACAATTTTAAAAAATTTTGTGAAAATAATTGTTTCGGGAAAAAACAAAAAAATTGCAATTGAGTTTCATCGCGGCAAAGTTGTTGATAAGTATATTATTGACAAAGCCGACGATTTTTTATCGGTTGTTGACAAGTTTGTTAAAAAGAGTAAAATCGGTTTAAAGTCTTTAGAGAAGGTTGATTTGGTTTTTGAAAATGTCGGCCTCTTGACGGAAAGAGTGATTAGGGCTATTATGACAGGGCTTAGTTTTCATGCTTGATTGCAATGCGTCATTGATATTTTCGTATTTTGATTTGAAAAAATTGAATAGCAATAATTTATAAAACCTTAAAGAAAAATAAAAACCCGGGCAAGGCGGGGTTTTTATGCGTTTTGCCCAATAATTTATAATTTTCAATTTTTAATTTTTAATCAATTTTTAATGGATTAATGTTTCAAACGTTAAAAGATTAAAACATTTAATCATTGTTTGAAAATTAAAAATTGAAAATTTATTCCCTATGTTTAAGGAAGTAAAAAATTTCGCGAAGCAAAAAATAAAATGGGTGGCGATGCCCAACCTCGTGGCAATGCAGCTCGATTCTTACAAGCGATTCATGGAATCGGGGCTTAAGGAATTGTTTGAAGAAATATCGCCGATTGCCGATTACACCGGCAAGGAATTGGAATTGCATTTTCATGATTATTATTTCGACGAGCCTAAATTCGACGAGCTGAAAGCGAAAGAAAACGGGCTTTCTTATGAAGCGCCTTTAAGAGTCCGGCTGGAGCTGGTTAATAAAAAAACCAAAAAATCCAAAGAGCAGGAGATTTATTTGGGAGAATTTCCCATAATGACCGATCGGGGAACTTTTATCGTCAACGGCGTTGAGCGGGTGGTTGTGAGCCAGCTTATCCGCTCGTCCGGCGTTTTTTTTACCGCTTCGCTGTATAGAAACAAAAAGCTTTTTGGCGCCAAAGTGATACCGAATCGCGGCGCCTGGCTTGAATTTGAAACCGATTCGGACGGAGTTATCAGCGTTAAAATCGATCGGAAGCGCAAAACGCCGGTGACGGCGCTTCTGCGCATCTTTGCCGCGCGGCAATCGGCAATTGGCAGGAAACAATTGGCAAGCGACAAGCAATATAAGTCGAACGTCAAAGATCAAATGTCAAATGTTGGCGATGCCAATGAAGACCTTTTGAAGCTTTTCAAAGATATAGACACCGGCGCCATCAAGCACATAGAAGCGACTTTAAAAAAAGACCCGTCGAAAAACGCCGCCGAAGCTTTCGTTGAAATTTATCGCCGCCTTCGGCCCGGCGATCCGGCTACCGCCGAAAATGCCAAACAATTGGTGGAAGGCATATTTTTCAGGACCGATCGCTATGATTTGGCGAAAGTGGGCCGATTTAAGGTTAATCAAAGGCTTAATGGGGCGACAAGCGACAAGCGACAAGCGACAGGTGATAAATTTGAATACAGCAAAGAAGAGATGCTTTTGGGTTTCGACGACTTGATTCGCATTGTTTCCGAAATCATCCGTTTGAACAATACGGAAGACGCGATTCCCGACGATATCGACCATTTGGGCAATAGGCGGGTGCGCAGTTTGGGCGAGCTTTTGCAAGCGAAACTTCGCGTCGGATTCGCGAGAATGGATCGCATCATTCGCGACCGGATGAGCACCTACGACATTGAAACTTTAACGCCGGCCCAGCTTGTTAACGTGCGGCCGATGATGGCGGCGGTTAAGGAGTTTTTCACTTTTTCCCAATTGGCGCAGTTTATGGATCAGGTTAATCCCCTGGCCGAGCTTGAACACAAGCGCCGAATTTCGGCCATGGGTCCCGGCGGCCTCACAAGAGAACGAGCCGGATTTGAAGTTCGCGATGTGCACACTTCGCACTACGGCCGTATCTGCCCGATTGAAACTCCGGAAGGCCCGAATATCGGTTTGGTGGTTCACTTAACTTCTTACGCGCGAGTCAACGAGCTCGGCTTTATTGAAACGCCTTATGTAAAAGTAAAAAACAATAAAATCACCGGCGAAATCGATTGGCTCAACGCTTTTGACGAAGAAAGATATGTTATCGCCCACGGCGGAACCAAATATGACAAAGATGGCAAAATAACGGATCCGGTTGTGGAAGCGAGAGTGGCGGGCAAGCCTCGGATGGTGAAGCTGGAAGAAGTCCAATATATGGATGTGATTCCGCAGCAGATTTTTTCCGTGGCCACCAGCTTGATTCCGTTTGTTGAACACGATGACGCCACCCGCGCTTTAATGGGTTCGAACATGCAGAGGCAGGCTGTTTCCTGCATCAAACCGCAGGCGCCTTTGGTCGGCACCGGAATGGAAGGAAAAGCGGCGACGGATTCCGGACAAGTGATTACGGCCGTTGAAGACGGCATTGTGGCAAGCGTTGACGCGCAGCATATTGCCGTTGAAGAAAGCGGCAAGCGACAGGCGGCGAGCGACAAGCTGAAAGATAAATCAAGGGTTTACAAATTAAATAATTTTTTACGGTCGAACCAGTTTACTTCGATGAGCCAACAGCCGCTGGTTAGAAAAGGCGACAAGGTTGTAAAGGGCCAGGCGCTGGCCGACGGCACCGCCACTCAAAATGGAAATTTGGCGCTCGGCCAAAATCTTGTGGTCGCGTTTCTTTCCTGGGGCGGCGCCAATTTTGAAGACGCCATTGTTCTTTCCGAGCGTTTGGTTAAAGATGACCGCTTTACTTCGATTCACATCGAGGATTACCCGATCGATGTTCGCGACACCAAACTCGGCCCGGAAATCACCACGCCCGACATTCCCAATGTTTCCGAGGAAAAACTGAAAAATCTTGACGAAGAAGGAATCGTGAGAATCGGCGCCGAAGTGGCGAGCGGCGATATTTTGGTCGGCAAAATTTCCCCCAAGGGCGAAGCCGACCTCACTTCCGAAGAAAGATTATTGCAAGCGATTTTCGGCGAGAAAGCGCGCGATGTCAAAGACACGTCGCTTTTATTGTCTCACGGCAAAAGAGGGCGCGTTGTCGGCGTCAAAATTTTTTCCCGCGACAAAGGCGACAAGCTTGATCCAGGCGTTTTAAAGAGAATCCAAGTTGAAATCGCCCAGCTTAGAAAAATTCAGGCCGGAGACAAATTGGCCGGCCGCCACGGCAACAAAGGCGTTATTTCAAAAATCGTCGCCGAAGAAGATATGCCGTATCTTGCCGACGGCACGCCGGTTGATATTATTTTAAATCCTTTGGGAGTGGTTTCCAGAATGAATATCGGCCAGATATTGGAAACCCATTTGGGTTGGGCCGCCAGCAAATTAGGCTATCGCGCCGCAACCCCGGCGCTTGACGGCGCCACGGAAGACGATATTAAAGCCGAACTCAAAAAAGCCGGTTTGCCTGAAGATGGAAAGGTAATTCTTTTTGACGGCCGCACAGGCGAACCTTTTAACGATAAAATTACCGTTGGCGTCATTTACGTAATGAAGCTTAACCATTTGGTTGAAGACAAGATTCATATGCGCTCCGTCGGCCCTTATTCGCTTATCACCCAACAGCCGCTTGGCGGCCGGGCGCAATTTGGCGGCCAGAGATTCGGCGAAATGGAAGTTTGGGCGCTTGAAGGTTATGGCGCGGCGCACACGCTTCAAGAAATGATTACCATTAAATCCGACGACGTTGCCGGCCGGGCGGCGGCTTTTGACGCCATCATCCGCGGCGAGAAAATTCAAAAAATCAACGCGCCCGCCTCTTTCAATGTTTTGGTAAGCGAACTGAAATCGCTGGGTCTTAATGTGGAATTGGTTGAACCTTCCTTCGCCAAGGCTACGGAGGGCGAGGCGGAGAAAAAAGAAGGCGGGAAGAAAGAAGAGAAGAAAGTGAGAATAAGAACTTAAGAAATTAACCTAATTAACCTAATTTCTAATTGACCTAATCAAATTCCAAATCCCAATGATCAAAATTTAGAAATTAGACATTAAAAATTGAGGTTTGATTAGGAATCAGAATAATTAGAAATTAGAAATTTAAATAATGAACACCTTTAACTCCATAAAATTGAAAATCGCTTCGCCGGATGATATTTTGAAAAATTCCCACGGCGAAATCACCAAACCGGAAACCATCAATTACCGCACGCAAAAACCGGAGAAAGACGGATTGTTTGACGAGCGGATTTTCGGGCCGACCAAGGACTGGGAGTGTTATTGCGGCAAATATCGGAGGATTCGCTACAAAGGCGTTGTCTGCGATAAATGCGGCGTTGAAGTGACGAGAGCGATTGTGCGGCGCGAAAGAATGGGCCATATAAAACTGGCGGTGCCGGTCGCCCATATTTGGTTTTTAAGAAATGTGCCTTCAAAAATCAGCGCGATAATCGACGCGCCGTCAAACGCTCTGGAAAGAGTGATTTATTACGCCGCGTATATCGTAATGTCGGTTGACGAAAGGGCCCGGGAAGAAGCGCTGGCGGAAATTGAAAGGGAATACAAACAAAAATCCAAATTACAAATTGCAAATTACCGCCCTGCGGAGGATCTCCCAAAGGGAGGAAAATTACCAAAACCGGTCAAATCGCAAACTGAAAAAACCGACGCTGAAATACTTGCGAAAGCCAGAGACAAAGCGAGAGACGAACTTAAAAGTTTGCGAAAATACCAGATTTTGGGGGAGTCGGAATTTCACGATCTGTCGCTCAAATATGGAAATATATTTGAAGCCGGAATCGGAAGCGAGGCGGTGAAAAAATTGCTTGAAGAATTGAATTTGCCGGACTTGGCGGAAAAGCTTGCGGAAGAAGAAAAAACCGCGCCGCTCACATCGCGCCGGAAAGTTTTGAAAAGATTAAAGCTTGCCCAGAGTTTTATTAAAGCCAATTCAAGGCCGGAGTGGATGTTTCTTACGGTGCTTCCGGTTTTGCCTCCGGATTTGCGGCCGATGGTGCCTCTCGACGGCGGCCGCTTTGCCACTTCGGATTTGAATGATTTGTACCGCCGCGTTATCAATCGCAACAACCGCCTTAAAAAACTTTTGGAATTTAACGCGCCGGAAGTGATTGTGAGAAACGAAAAAAGAATGTTGCAGGAAGCGGTTGACGCGCTTATAGACAATTCGGCCCGGCACGCCCAGAGCCAGACCGCGGCCATGGCTTCGCAAAAAAGGCCGATGCGGTCGCTTGCCGACATGCTTAAAGGCAAGCAGGGACGTTTTCGCCAAAACTTGCTTGGCAAACGCGTTGACTATTCCGGCCGCTCGGTTATCGTTGTCGGTCCCAATTTGAAAATCGACGAGTGCGGCTTGCCGAAACAAATGGCGATGGAATTATTCAAACCATTCGTCATCAACAAAATTATCGAGCGGGAGCTTGCCCATAATATTAAAGGCGCCAACCGGCTTATCGAAGAAGGCATTGACGAAGTTTGGGCGATTTTGGAGGAAGTGATTCAAAACAAGCACGTTTTGCTTAATCGCGCTCCAACGCTTCACCGATTGGGCATCCAGGCGTTTAAACCGATTCTTGTCGAGGGCCTTGCCATCAGAATTCACCCGATGGTTTGTTCGGCTTTTAACGCCGACTTCGACGGCGACCAGATGGCGGTTCATTTGCCTTTGTCGGAAGAAGCGCAAAAGGAAGCGGGCGAAATTATGCTTTCGGCGAAAAATCTGCTTAAGCCGGCGACCGGCGAATCGATTGTCGTGCCGACTCAAGACAGCGTTTTGGGCGTGTATTATCTTTCTCGGATTAAAAACGGCCTTAAAGGCGAGGGGATGATTTTTTCGGATGAGCGCGATGCGGTTTTAGCCTATCAATTCGGCAAAATAGATTTGCAGGCGAAAATAAAAGTTCGCGTTTCCAAAAATGGTTCCAAATTATTGGAAACGTCGGTCGGCCGCGTTTTTCTTAATCAAGTTTTGCCCGCGGACTTTGAATTTATAAACAAAGATCTCAAAGCAAAAGATGTCAAAAATTTGATAGGCCAAATTTTCGTGGCGTATGGCATAGATGAAACGGCTAAAATCTTGGATGAAATCAAAAAAGTCGGTTTCGAATATGCCACCAAGTCGGGAATTTCATGGGGCATGGATGATGTGAAAATTCCGGAAGGCAAACAGCCGATTATAGACGAGGCGAAAAAACAAATCGAAGAAATAGATAATTATTACGATCGCGGCCTTTTGACAAGCGAAGAAAAAAGAGACCGAGTTATTGAAATTTGGAAAGGCGCCACCGATAAAATTGAAAAGTTGGTGCCGCCTTCGCTTGACCCGAACGGTTCGGTTTTTGCCATTGTTGATTCAAAGGCTCGCGGTTCGTTAAAACAGATCGCTCAAGTGGTCGGCCTTAAGGGTTTGGTGCAAAACCCGTCGGGCGACATCATCGACATGCCGATTATTTCTTCTTTCAAGGAAGGATTTAACGTTTTGGAATATTTCATTTCAACTCACGGCGCCCGCAAGGGTTCGGCCGACACCGCGCTTCGCACCGCTTCGGCGGGTTATTTGACGCGGCGCTTGGTTGACGTGAGCCAGGACGTTGTTGTCTCGGAAGTTGATTGCGGCGAAAGCGACGGATATGTAATCGCAAAGAAAGATAGCGAGGAATTTGGCTTGAATTTAGGGTCAAGAATTTTCGGCCGCACATTGGCGAAAGATGTTAAAACCGGAGAAAAAATTATTGCTAAAGCCGGAGAAATTGTCAGCAGGAATGTTTGCGAATTAATCGATGAGGAAAAAATTTCGGAAGTCGCGGTGCGATCGCCGATCACCTGCAAGGCGAAATTCGGCATTTGCCAAAAATGCTATGGCTATGATTTGGGGAGTAATCAGCCGATTAAAATCGGATCGGCGGTTGGCATTGTCGCCGCCCAGGCCATAGGCGAACCGGGCACCCAGCTTACAATGAGAACTTTCCATACCGGCGGCGTGGCTTCAGCTTCCGACATCACCGAGGGTTTGCCGCGCGTGCAGGAAGTTTTTGAAGCGCGCACCCCGAAAAGCAAAGCCGCAATTTCCGAAGTTGACGGCAAAGTTATCGATGTTATTGACGGCGGCAAACAGAAAACCATAAAAATCGCGGCGGCGAACAAAGAAATTTTTGAATACGGCGTCCCCGGCGGGAATACTTTGTGGGTAAACAAGGGAGATTTGGTAACGCAAGGGCAGCAGCTTTCCGAAGGCAGTTTGGATATCAAGGAATTATTTGAAGTTTCGGGAACGCGAACCGCCGCCAGTTATATTCTAAACGAAGTCCAAAAAGTTTATGCCACAAACGGTTCTGACATAAACGCCAAGCATATCGAAATCGTGATCCGGCAGATGTTTGGCAGGGTGAGAATCAAAGAAGCGGGCGATTCGGCTTTTACTCTCGGAGATATAGTTGAAAAATTTGTTTTTGCCGGAGAAGGCGCTCGGGTGAAGAAAAGCGGCGGCAAGCCGGCAACCGCTTCCCAGCTTTTAATGGGCATTACTAAAGTGGCTTTAACGGCCGAGAGCTGGCTTTCCGCCGCTTCCTTCCAAGAAACGGCAAAAGTGCTTATCAACGCGGCAGTCGAGGGTAAGTCCGACAAATTATACGGGCTCAAAGAAAATGTCATTTTGGGCCGCCTCATACCCGCCGGCACCGGATATCGGAAACACGAATAAAAAAACACCCCCGCCGCGGCAGGGGTGTTTTTTATTTGGTCAATAGGTTTCCGACACCTATTGATTTATACGGGAATTTTGGTAGATTAACTGTGAATGAGCAATAATTTAATAGGTTTCGGAAACCTATCGGAGGTTATTGGCGAGTTGGCTCGCCAATTTTGTTTCTGCATAAGTTCAGATACATTTGGCACTCCTCAAAATAAATGAGGAACCGGTGGGCGCATACAGTTTCTTGACATCAAGTTTTTATTTGTATATACTGCGAAAGTTAATTTGTTGTTTTAAAACTGAAAATCCACCAAATAAGTTAATTGATTTTTTGAAGTTGTTACGATCTATTTTTTTAGAGAATTTGATTCTGGTTCAGGACGAACGCTGGCGGTGTGGATAAGGCATGCAAGTCGAGCGCCCCGACGCAAGTCGGGGAGCGGCGAACGAGTTAGTAACACGTAGGAACTTACCCCAAAGACGGGCATAACTCGCCGAAAGGCGGGCTAATTCCCGATAGTATGAAGGTTAAAATCTTCATTAAAGGCGCGCAAGCGCCGCTTTGGGAGAGGCCTGCGGGCTATCAGCTAGTTGGTAGGGTAATGGCCTACCAAGGCGATGACGGCTAGGGGGCGTGAGAGCGCGTTCCCCAACGTAAGGGACTGAGACACGGCCCTAACTCCTACGGGAGGCAGCAGTCGAGAATATTTCGCAATGGGGGAAACCCTGACGAAGCGACACCGCGTGAAGGAAGAAGGCCCTCGGGTTGTAAACTTCTTTTGGCGGGGAACAAGCCGCAAGGCTGAGCGTACCCGCAGAATAAGGCGCTGCTAACTTCGTGCCAGCAGCAGCGGTAATACGAAGGCGCCAAGCGTTGTCCGGATTTATTGGGCGTAAAGAGTTCAAAGGTGGCAATGTTAGTCCGATGTTAAAGCTCGGAACTCAATTCCGAAAGCGCGTTGGAAACGGCATTGCTTGAGAAAATCAGAGGCAAGTGGAACGGCCGGTGTAGGGGTGAAATCCGTTGATATCGGCCGGAACACCAAAGGCGAAGGCATCTTGCTGGGATTTTTCTGACACTGAAAGAACGAAAGCGTGGGTCGCGAATGGGATTAGATACCCCAGTAGTCCACGCCCTAAACGATGAGTGCTCGCTGTATGAAGTATCGACCCTTCATGTGGCTTAGCTAACGCGTTAAGCACTCCGCCTGGGAAGTACGAGCGCAAGCTTAAAACTCAAAGAAATAGACGGGGACTTGCACAAGCGGTGGAGCATGTGGTTCAATTCGACAACAAACGAAAAACCTTACCAGGGCTTGACACTCTAACAAAAGTTTGCCGAAAGGCAGATGTGTTCACAAGACGGTTAGAGCAGGTACTGCATGGTTGTCGTCAGCTCGTGCCTTGAGGTGTTCCGTTAAGTCGGGAAACGAGCGCAACCCCTGTTGCCAGTTATATATGTCTGGCGATACTGCCTGCGTCAGCGGGAGGAAGGAGGGGACAACGTCAAATCAGCATGGTCCTTTGATGCCCTGGGCTACACACGTGCTACAATGGAAAGTACAATGGGTCGCCAAGCCGTAAGGCGGAGCCAATCCCATCAAAACTTTCCCCAGTTCAGATTGAGGGCTGCAACTTGCCCTCATGAAGATGGAATCGCTAGTAATCGCGGATCAGCATGCCGCGGTGAATACGTTCTCAAGTCTTGTACTCACCGCCCGTCATACCAAGGGAGCCGGGAGTGCCCCAAGCGCCCCGCATTTGCGGGGTTCCAAGGTAAGCTCGGTAACAAGGGTGAAGTCGTAACAAGGCATCCTTAGCGGAAGCTGAGGATGGAACATCTCCTTTCTAGGGAGTTAAATCTTTCTAGAGTGTCGATGCATTGAGTTTTCGAATTCGAAACTTAATGGAAGCGTTGGTCTCGGAGCTTTAAATTGAGACTGGTTACCCGCAAAACCTATTGCGGATAGATCGTAGCAACTTTAAGAAATCAAATAAAACAACTCCCGCAAGCTTGCGGGAGTTGTTTTATTTGATTTTTATCGCAAAAATCGCATATAATTTAAAATGTTCTTTGGGCAATTAGCTCAGTGGTAGAGCGCGTCACTGATAATGACGAGGTCGAAGGTTCGATCCCTTCATTGCCCACTTTTCAACTTATACACACATGTATTTGTTCGGGGTTTACATTTAAGTTTAGATAAGCTAAACTGTGGATAACTAATAATTAACGTCCGCGAAGGCGGGCAAATAAAAATTATGGCAACAGAAGCATATTGCGTTAAGTGTAAAGCCAAAAGAATGATGAAAGGCGAGCACGAAACATCGTTTAAAGGCAAAGGCGGCGCGGAAAGAAAAGCGATGACCGGTACTTGCGAGAAATGCGATACCAAAATGTTTAAGATTTTGCCAAGCGCGAAGAAATAAACTTTGCTGATATAAGCAAAACAACACCGTCCCGAGCTTGTCGAGGGGCGGTATTGTTTATAATATAAATGTACAAGCGGGCATATATCATTAGATATAGACCCCCATCGATAGGGCCTATAGTTAAGTGGTAGAACACCTCATTTGCAATGAGGAGACGGCAGTCCGATTCTGCCTAGGTCCACTAAAATATAAGAGTTGTTAAATTTTTTAAAAGAAAGTGGTATACTAAATCAAGCAATTATAATTAACTTTAAAAACATGTTCGTGAAAATTATGTTTGGCGCTTCCATCATTCTTTCCGGCCTTTTTTTGGCTTTGCCGGAAATGACCGGATTCATTGCCAATTACGGCAGCGGCCCGTATACTGTTGGCCGGTTTGTCGGTATCTTGGCCATAATATTTGAAGGCTGGTGGATTATCAGAAAAATTAAAGAAAGCGGCGCCGGCGATAGTGTTGGCGGACCGCAAATGTAAAGTTGTGAAATAAAAACGCCCCGCGTAATGCGGGGCGTTTTAGTTATCCACAGAACTTTTGACGGATTTATGCTAAAATACCGGCAGGATATTTTATAAAGGTCGAGTTTTAATTAAAAAATTCTTCCGTCCACGCGCGTTTTTGTTTAGGCGGTTAAGTTCGCTGAAAACGAAACAGGCGGAGGGATTGATTATAATTAACAAAAATAATAAACAAATGTACGTTTCAAATTGGATTGACGTTGTTACATTTTCGCTTCAAAATTTGTGGCAGGGCTTTGTGGTGTTTTTGCCGACTTTAATTGGCGCTTTGATTATATTTTTTATCGGTCTTATCATTGCGGCCGGTGTCGGGAAAATAATAGAAAAGTTGTTTGACGCTTTGAGGTTAGACCGGGTTTTGGAACAGCTTGGCCTCGGAAAGATTCTTGAAAGAGCCGATGTGCGCCTTCGCTCCGGACGGTTTTTGGGCGTTTTGTTCCAATGGTTTCTTATTATAGTAACGCTTTTGGCCGTTAGCGATATTTTGCGCCTCGGGGCTTTCTCCGATTTCTTGAAACAGGTGCTGCTCTATGTGCCGAACATCATTATCGCGGTGTTGATTATGCTCGCCGGAGTGGTGGCGGCAGCCTTTTTGTCAAAATTGATTCGGGCATCGGTTTTGTCGGCGCGGCTTCATGCGGCTCATTTCTTGGGCGCTTTGACAAAATGGTCGATTTTGATTTTCGCCTTTTTGGCGGCGCTTTCCCAGCTCGGCGTGGCCAGCGCTCTGGTTAACACGTTAATCATGGGCTTTGTGGCAATGTTAGCTTTGGCCGGCGGCTTGGCTTTCGGCCTCGGCGGCCGCGATGTTGCCGCCGCTTGGCTTGCAAAGATGAAAGAAGAAATCGGCGGCAAGTGATTTTTTGGCAGTTCCGAATTAAGAAACAAAACAACCCCGCAAGCTTGCGGGGTTGTTTTGTTTCTGACAGTTTTTTCATTTCATAGTATAATATTTAATAGGTTTCCGACACCTATTGATTTGTGCGGGGTTTATGATAAAAATTTTAATTTAAATAAGAATTCAATAGGTGTCGGAAACCTATTGACCTAGAAACCTATTGACCTAATATGCGCAAGGATAAATTAGTTTCGGATAATATATATCATGTTTATAATCGCGGCGTGGAGAAGCGCCACCTATTTGTGGATAATCGCGATTATGAGCGTTTTATTGATGACCTTATAATTTTTAATGACACCAAATTGGTTATAAATCCCAAGAAAAGAATAAAGGATATTAGGAATGACGAACACAAAAGAAAATTTTTGGTTGATATATTGGCTTTCTGTTTAATGCCCAATCATTATCATTTGATGCTACGCCAGCGGACGGAAAATGGGATAACCGAATTTATGAGGAAATTGGGCAGTGGGTATGTTAACTATTTTAACTTGAAGCACCAAAGAGTCGGTCCGTTATTTCAGGGAAAATTCAAATCCGTGATTATGGACAACGAATCCCAATTTACATATATTCCATTTTATATCCATTTGAATCCGTTAAGTTTATCTTGTCCGGATTGGCGGAACCAGGGTGTGGGGAAACCGCAGGGAGCAATCGAATTTATAGACAATTACAAATGGTCCAGCCATTCGGATTACATCGGCAAATCTGATTTTTCTCTGATAATGCAAAGGAATTTTTTGAAGGACACTTTTGGCAAGCCTTCCACATACAAAAAACATTTTTGCGACTTCGTGAATGATTTGGATTTTTCAGCCGTAGATAATAATCTTTTTTTGGAATAAGCCAATAGGTTAATAGGTTTCCGACACCTATTGATTTGTGCGGGGGTTGGTTGTTATTTGCTGTGGATAAATGGGTGTTTTTGGGAAAATTAAAATTGTGGTGTATAATGAAAAACAGTTTGCGTTTTTGTTTTTCATTTTTTAATATAAAATAATTTTTTCGTTTTAAAAATGTTATGGAAACGATGAATTTTGGCGAGTCTGGCCAAAATGGGACAAACCAAGGCGGTGAAAATAAGGAAAATAATTCGGCGCCGAAGGCGCCGATGAGCGGCGGCGATAACAGAAAAAAGAAATTGATTTGGGCCGGAGTCGCGCTCGCGGCTTTAATTTTAGCCGTTATCGGCTGGCAATATTGGCAATATACGCACAGCATGTATTACCAACAGATGAAAGCCGTTAAACTATTGGACGAAATGGCTAAAGAAAGCGAAAAATGGGGCGGAAAAACGCCGGAAGAAACGGTCAGATTGTTTACGGAAGCGGTTAAAAAAGGCGATTTTGATTTGGCGAGTAAATATGGGAATCAAGAAATAATTTTTCCAGTTTTGGAGAAGATAAAGAATGATGGAAATATTGATTTATTAATAAAAGATCTGAAAAATGGGATTCTAGAAGAATCGCCGGGGTTTAAGGGTGAATATGTTGATCTGCTAATTAAGGAAAACGGCAAGAAAAAATATTCTGTATTAACTTTATACAAAAGTGATGGCGGCACTTGGAAAATAGTGGAATTTTAATGAATTATCGATTTTTGAAGAAAAATTTAACGGCAATTTTATTCGGAAGCCTTTTTACGGTTTCCGTTTTATTTTCCGGCGCCGCTTTCGCTTACGACGATAAAACCGTCCATCCGGCTTTAACGAGAGAAGCAGTTGATTTTTATGAGCTTTCAACGGGAAAAAAATTCACCGATGAGCAAAAACAATGGATAATCCAGGGGTCGATTGACGAGGATTTTGCGCCGAGGTGGCTCAACCATTTTTACGATCCGGTTTACGAAAGAGGCCTCTCAACGGAAATGGTAGCCGTTAACGGTTATTTAGCCAAAAATTGGGCTCAATTTTCTTCATATCAGACGCCTAATCCGAAAAATATATCCAATTTATGGACCGGGAACGGGCCGGTGATTTCCGGAAGCTGGTGGGGAGATTTTTCTTACGAAGCGGCCGTCAAAAAATATTCGGAAAGCAAGGAAAAAGATGCGTATATTTCGCTCGGCCATATTTTGCACTTGATTGAGGATATGACGGTGCCGGAGCACACGAGAAACGATTCTCATCCGGGCGGCGATAGGCCAAGTTATTATGAAAATTGGACAAGAGATAATTCCAGCGGTTTGACGCAAGATTTGGGCAAAAGAATATTCAATCAGGGCAACAAGACGGTTATTTACGCTGATTTGGAATCGTATTTTAACAATTTAGCGGCTTACACAAATAATCATTTTTTCAGTCCCCGAACGATAAATGCGGAAATATATTCCAAGCCGAAAATTGTTTTTGAAGATGATAATTTTGCTTATGGCAAAGATGAAAATGGCCAATATTTTGATTTGGCAGTTGTTGATAATAAGTCTTATTTAAAAGTTTATAAAATTAAAGATGAGAATAATCAGGTTCTTCAAGAATACTGGCTTCGGTTGTCTAGGCAGGCGGTGATAAACGGCGCGGGAGTGATCGGCCTTTTCATAAATCAAGCCGAAGCGGCGAAAAAAGCCGAATCGGAAAAACAGAATTCCGCCGATTCCAAAAAATCTTTGATAAGCCAAATTCGCGACTTTTTTGTCGGTGGAAAAATTCCAAACGACCAGCCGGTTTTGAGTTTTGAAAGCGGGTCGGAAGCGGCGAAGCCGCAAATAAAAACCGTTGTCGCGCCTTCCGCGCCGGCGCCGAAAGCCGCAAAACCGGCAATGCCAACACAAACTCCGGCGGCAAAACCAGTTCAACCACCGGCTGAAAAGAGTCAAGCGCCAAAATCGCCGCAGATTCCCCAAAATCAAAACCAGAATGCCGGCGCAAATTCAAATTCAAGCCAAAATTCCAATTCGAACAATTCAAATTCCAATAATGCAAACGGCAATTCTTCGGCGAACGCGCCGGTTGCTTACAGCGGCGGCGGAGGCGGCGGAACGAGCTCAAACAATCAGTCGAACAGCTCGACTGAAAGCGCGAGCGCGCAAACATTTAATGTAGGCGATTTGGTGATAAATGAGATTATGTATGACCTTAGCGATGTTGCGGATAAAGACCATGAATGGATTGAAATTTTTAATCCAAGAGATAGCGTTGTTAATCTTGAAGGTGGGAAACTTTACGATGGCGATGGCGAAACAAACCATGGACTTAATGCGCCGCCTAAAAATAATAGTCAGGGTTCATTAGTAATTCCGGCCGGTGGTTACGCGATTTTAGCTGCCAATGCCGGCAATTTTTTGGCAGATCATCCGGGTTTTAATGGCACGGTAATTGACACGGTATTGGATTTAAAAAATTCAACTGATACGATTAAAATTTTATCTCCCAATAATGTAGTTATTGATGAAGTCGTTTATTCTAATTCCTGGGGCGCTGATGGCAATGGTAAGACCTTGGAAAGAAAATCGGCCGGCGGTGCGTCAAACGATCCGGCAAATTGGGCGCAGTCATCGGTAAACGGCGGCACGCCGGGGGCGGCCAATAACTGGGAGCTATCAATGTCCGACGCCGATATTGTCGCCTCAACTACATTGGCGATGGCCACGTCAACGCCGGAGACGGCCACTTCAACCGATAGCTTCGCCGCTTCAACTACGCCGCCCATTCTCGGTCTCGGCACCGATGTTTCCGCTACAACCACAATATCTGAAAATACAACTTGGACGTTGGCGGGCAGCCCTTATAGGCTGTTTTTTGATTCGGTAAATCATCCGACTGTTGCCGCCGGCGCAACTTTGACAATAGAACCCGGCGTAAAAATAATTCCGCAAACCGGCGGCGCCGCGGCGCTTGAAATTAAAGGAACGATGAACGCCATGGCAACCAGCGGCGCGCCCATTATTTTTACTTCAATAAATGACTCTGATGGCGATGCCTCAACCGCGCCGCAAAAAGGCGAATGGCGGAATATTGTTTTCAGCGTCGGTTCGAGCGGCAATCTTAACTACGTTGAATTTCGATACGGCGGCGGGCAGGAAATCGTTTTGCCATTTTATGAGATGATTGACGTTGTCGGCGCGACAATCAATATTAATAATTCGAAATTTGAAAATTCCAAACGCACCGCTTTGCATTTAAAGGATTCTTCCGGAACGGTGCAAAATTCCGTTTTTTCCGACAATTATTGCGGCATATCCGTTGATTCTTCCGGCGGCGCGCCCAACGAAACTTATGGTAATTGTTATGGAATTCACACAACGGGGCAGACCTTGTCTTCAACCGGTTTGCAAATAAAAAATAACCAGTTTGTCCGCAACCAGCTGATCGGAATCGAAACGAGGAGCGGAACGGCTCCGACTATAGACGGCAATATTTTTAGCGATAACGGTTATCCGATAAAAATTGAAAGCTCGTATCCAGCCATAACAAATTCCCAAATCGCTAATGCCGCCACCAGCACAAATGTAATAAGCGGAATCGCCATTTCCGATTACACGCATTTTTCGCAAAATTTCACTCTCGAAAAAGATTTGCCGTATGTTTTGGAAGCCAGCGGAGGCCATTCGCCGACCGTTGACGCCGGCGCGACGCTGACAATAGAGCCCGGCGTTATTTTTAAAATCGGGCACACTTTGCCGGCTTTAAACATAAACGGCGCGATAGCGGCTTCAACCACTCCGGAAAACCCGATTGTTTTTACTTCCTTGAAAGACGACACAAAGGGCGGCGACACCAATGGCGACGGCGCGGCCAGCGCGCCGCAAGACAATGATTGGAGCCAGATTAAATTTTTTAAAGACAGTTCCGGGAATTTTACAAATACCCTGTTTACTTACGGCGGCAATGGTTTTGCGCCGCCGTTGCCGCAAGCAACATCGAGTTTGTTGATAGATTCACAAACTACAAGCATTTGGGTTGGCCAACCCTGCATTCAGTTATCCAGCGGATATATTGTTCCCGATCATAACGGAAATTTCAAAAAAGCCGTATTTCATAATTGGACAAATAGAAGCGGCAATAATTTCACGATTTATGTGAAGGAGGCGGGCGTTTCAGATTTTAATTGGCAAACTATGGAAACGCCGTTTCTTCCTTTTCAAACATATGACAATGCCGAAATTAATATTCCTCTTACTTCGCCTTTTGCGGCTGGTAAAAAATATAGGATAGAAATAACTGCAAGCGGCGCATACGCTACCGCTTGCGATTATGGCGTTAGCCTGGGTTCTCAATTAGCCGTTGCTTTTTACGAATCCGTTATTTTCCAGCCATATTCCAACCCGGCGCTTTCTATTGACGCCGGCGCGACGGTTGTTGTTCAATAGGGGCGACATCTATAAAATCAAAAATAATAGGTGTCCGACACCTATTGAATTCTCATTTAAATTAAAATTACTATCGTAAATCCCGAACAAATCAATAGGTGTCGGAAACCTATATTTTACATATATACTCTATGGAGGATAATGTTTTCAACACAGAACTTGGCAGAAAAATTCTGGCTTTGACGAAAGCCTGTTTCAAAGTGTCCGACCTGATACCCGATTTGGTGTTGCGCGAAAAAATAAAATCGCAGGTTTTGAATGTTTATAAAAGTTTTTTTTCCGGCGAAGTTAATGAAGAAAAAAGCCGCCCGGAGCTATTGAAAGAAATTGATATTCTGGACGGTTATTTATTTTTAGGCGGGGAGCTGAAACTTATAAAAAGCGAATATGTTCGGGCGCTTCGAAACGGATTTTTTGTTTTTAAATCTCGCGTTATTTTGGCAATGAACAAACCGCCAAAAACTTTTGGCGGCGCCGTTCCGGAACGAATCGATTCCGTTCCGCCGCCGGCTTCGAAATCCGCGAAAAAAGAAGCGGTTGATTCCGAACCGAGAATGAACGATCGGCAAAAAAAAATTTTGGAAAAATTTAAAAATAAAGAATCGATGAGGCTGGCGGAAATTTCAGATTTTTTCCCGGGTATTTCCAAAAGAACCATTCGCCGCGAACTGTCTTTGTTGATGGACTTTAAAAAGATTGCGAGGACGGGAAAGGGACACAACAGTTTTTACGATCTCATGCGGCCATAATGCGGCCATGTTAGGGACACGATGCGGCCATCTTGCGGCCAAATTCGTTGGCCGCAAGATGGCCGCAAGATGGCCGCATTATTTTTGCAATTTTAACCCCAAGATTTTTGCTATTTGTTGTGTTTTCCCGATTTTTATATTTTTGAAAAAAACGGAGTGGGAAGAATGGAATAAAAACAAAACGAAATGACGAAAATAAATTTCTAAAACAAGGCGGGTTGCATTGGTGATCAAGACACGGAAAATCTTTGTAATTTATAAAACCGTCCCGGGTTTTAACGGGTGTCGGATACCCATCGGACACCCGTAAATTAAATTATTGATTTTTAATCGGCAAGCATTGGTTTATAAATTTTTTAAGATGAGAAAGTTATCCACAATCGGTTATTGTTTTATGGCGGCGGGGAATATATAATTAAGTTAAAGTTATCCACATTTAAGCATAATTTAAGGTATTTTTCGGCTATTTGCTTGATAGAAAAATTACTGTTATTATGTTAAAAATGCGGATCAAGAAAGTGTTGTTGCGCTGGAAAAATCTGTGTGATAAAATGAAAATATTCTCTATTGACTGACAACGGAGGGTTTGCTATTATCAGGTTTGGGATTGAACTTTGAAAACTTAAATCGTCCGCCTCTGGCGGACGCGAATCAGGTACAGAATCTGAGGTTTTATTTTGGTTTGGAAATCATTAAATAACAAATGGAAATGGAGGTTGACTCGCCATGAAAGGTTGGGTGAATTTCCAGAATTTTAAAGATTATAATTAAAAGGTTAATTAAAAATTAAAGCTTATTATTAAAGGAGAAAAATAATTATGTTTATGTCAAAACGAGAGTCGCGGCCAATCGGACTCGTCCTTATGGGATCGGTTCTGGCCTTGGCTCTTAGTTTGTCTTTGGCAGTGCCTACGACTGGCGCTGTTACCATTGCGGAATTGATGGCGCAGATCCAAGCTTTGCAAGCCCAGCTCACTACATTGCAAGGCGCTGGCACTGGCGCCGCAACCGCTTGCACGTTCACCAAGAATCTCTACTTAAGAGTTTCCGATCCCCAGGTGAAGTGTTTGCAACAGTATCTCAACGGCGCCGGTTATCCGGTGTCTGCAAGCGGCGTTGGTTCAGCGGGTAGTGAAACCAATTACTACGGCGCGAAAACCAAAGCGGCTGTTTCTAAATGGCAAGCGGCTAACGCCGTTTCACCGGCGACTGGTTACTTCGGCTCGATTTCAAGAGCCAAGTATTCCGCTGTTGCTGGAGCGCCGGCTGGCGCGCCTGCAGCTGGCGTCCCGGTAACTCCGGTAGCTGGCGGTCTTAGCGTCGCGCTTTCACCGTCCACTCCGGCTTCGAGATCAATTGTTGTCGGCGCGGCCAATATGCCGTTCGGCAAATGGGATTTCAC
The DNA here is from genome assembly GCA_016213445.1 of Candidatus Azambacteria bacterium. Lineage (GTDB taxonomy): Bacteria > Patescibacteriota > Minisyncoccia > UBA10092 > UBA10092 > UBA10092. The sequence goes on along the minus strand of JACRAJ010000001.1, from coordinate 23,995 downwards.
GGCTGGTTCCGGCGATGTTACCTTAACCTCTTTGAAATTCACCCGATCGGGAATTTCTTCCGATGCGGAACTCGGCAGCGCTTACTTATATGATGCCGACAGCGGTGATTACATTTCGCAGTACACCGGTTTGGGTTCCGGCGTTTTGAGTTTCTCAAACACCGGCGGCCTTTTCACAGTGAAAGCCGGCGTGACCAAACACGTTGAATTGAGAATGGATGTTTCTTCATCCGCTTCAAACAACCACACGATGGCGTGGGTTTTGAACGCCGCGTCTGATGTCACTTCAAACGCGACGAGCGTTTCGGGAACTTTCCCAACGACTTCAAACGCGATGGCTTTTGTTTCCGTTACCAATCCTTCAATCGCCACTTTGACGGCGACCACAGTTGCAACAGGCAACTCGGTCAACGCGGGTACGACTGGCTACTTGGCCGGTTCGTTCACCTTGCAAGCCGCTAACAGCGCGGTTTTGCTCGACAGAATTGTTTTGACTCAAAACGGTTCGATTATTTCCGGCACCGACGTTTCCAATATTAAATTGGTAACTACCGGCGGCGCTCAAGTTGGTCCGACTTTGACCAACTTGAAATCCGATGGCACGGGCACATTCGTAATGTCTCCGGCCTACGAAATTCCTTCGGGCCAGACCATTCAGATTAATGTCTATGCCGATGTTCTCGCGGGTGTTAATAGAACAATGAAATTCAATGTTCTTAATCTTCGCGACGTTCAGGCAAGAGACAAAACCTACAGCATTGGCGTTAATCCGTCGGCTTCGGTTGCGATGACGCAAACCACGGTTCAAGCCGGTACTTTGACAGTTACGCTTGATCCTTCAAGCCCGACCGGTAATATCGCTCCGGGACAAACCAATGTCACGGTTGCCAAATTCAAAGTGACGTCTTACGGCGAACAAGTTAAAGTTTTGTTTGTTCCGTTTAGAATCACTATGACTTCAGCCGGCACGGATTTCACGGATGATGTTGACAATGCTTATTTAGTTGACGACGCTGGCAATCAAATCGGCACAACCATTACCGCTCCTTGCGGTGGAACAGCTTGTGGTACGACCGGTATTTGGGACAGCACCGATACGGTGGCCGCTACTTTTGGTACGGCAGCCGCTCCGATTAACTACTTGATTCCGGCCAACACGACTCGTGTTTGGAGCTTGAAACTTGACGTATTATCGGCCGGCAATGGCACCGATCTTGCGGCTCGTTTGAACACCGGTTCGTCCAACTACCAGGGCCAGGTTTCTTTGAGCACTGGCAGCACGACTTCCGTTTCCGGAAATACTCTGACTATCACTTCCAACCCGTTCCAGGCCAAGCTTAATCAGGCTTATGGCACACAGCAGTTTGCCAAGGGTCAAACGAATGCTAAAATCGCGTCATATGTGTTTTCAGCTTCTTCAGCTGAAGGCATTAATGTTTCGACCATCACTTTCACTTCAACAACTACGCTTGGCACTGTTGCCAAATACAACAACTTGTCGGTTAAAGTTGATGGCGTTCAATTCGGCAGTATTCAGGGTTCAGTGGCCGATGCCACCGACTACACTTTCTCCGGCTCTTCTCCGAAATTAATTCCGGCCGGCGGTAGCATCACGGTTGACGTGTACGCCGATTTGATCAACTCTTCAACCGCTTTCCCGGGTGGTGAAACTGCGTACTACATTAAGCTGAAAAATGCTTCAGCTGTAGGCGCCACTACGGCGACAACTCAGACTTTGAAGAATACCAGCGGTACGGCAATCAGCTCGTCCAATATCAGTGGACAATCAGCGACGGTTAATGTTACCGGCGGCTCAATGGCTATTGCTTCAGACGCGTCTACTCCGGCTGCTTACCAGGGAATTATGGGCAAAACAGGCCAGTCCCTCGGTATCTTCAGGTTTACCGGAACTGCGGTATCTGATACCAACATTACTGACTTGACGGTTTCTGACAGATTGACAACTGCTGGTCAAAACGCTTCTTTTGCCAACCTTCAATGGTACAAGGGCGGCGTAGCGGTTGGTCCGGTTGTAGCTGCGGGTACTGCTTCAACTGAAGCGGGTTCAACCACAGGCTACAGGTACACTTTCCACTTTGGTTCCCCGGTTGTTATTTCTCAGAACGTTGGTACTTCATTAGAACTTCGCGGTGACATTGCCAGCTATGCTTCCGGCGGCGCCACTTCCAACTCGGTTCACACTCTTAGAATTGAGTCTCCGACTGATGTAACGGCGTTGTCTGCCGGCGGTTCACTCGCAGTGACCGCAACCGGCTTTGCCGCTACTTCAACGGTTGCCGTTAATCCGATCACTGTTACTCGCACCAAGCTTACGGTTGCTTCAGATGCAACTGGTATCACGACCTCGGGTCACGTTTCCAGCGCGGCTGACGTGATGGCGGTGTTCGTCTTTACGGCTGATCCGGCTTACGATGTAACCATCAATACGGTTACCTTGAAATTAGCCGGTTCAACTTTGGCTTCGGTTGTCGTCAAACTTATTGATGCTGATACGGGCGCGATTTGGGGCAGTTCAGCAACAGTTGGCCAGCTCTATAACGTTGCCAGTGGCGCGACTTCATCGGTTAGCTTCTTCCCGAACTATGTCTTGAGCGGTGGCGCTACAAAGAAAGTTAAAGTTCAGGTTGATACAACCGGCAGCACCAATATGCGCGACGGTAATAACCAAGATTTGGACAGGCCGTTTACCGCTACAACCGGTTCAACCAATGGTACGCAGGCGCAGTGGTATATCGACAACGAAACCAGCACAACTGGTACTTCACTCGGTGTTACCAATGCTGTCTGCTGGGGTGACGGCACCACGCTGTGCTCCGCTGGCGGTTTCAATCTTGAAACTAAGGTATTGCCGGTCTATGGTCCGTCAGTTCGCTACTAATCTCAACTCGGATTTCCTACTTGTGATAGGAAGTTCGTATAAAACAAACCCCGCCTTTATGGCGGGGTTTGTTTTTTTGAACCGAGTAATAAAAACAATAGGTGTCAGAAACCTATTGTTTTTATTTTTGTGTTAGATATGTTAAATTAAATTTATGTTTAAAACCGAATTATATTTATCGAAAATAATAAAATACGGCCTTTACGCGATTTTACTGACGCCATTGGTTTTTTGGTCGAAAGCTCTTTACGGTTTTTTGACTCCCAAATTTCTTTTATTCCAAGTTTTGGCCGAAATTATTTTCGGCGCGTGGCTTGTTCTCGCTATCGCGAATCCTCGGTATAGACCTAAATTTTCTTGGCTAACGGCGGCGTTGGCGTTGTTTTTTGCCGTGTCATTAGTGGCCGCTTTATCGGGTATTGATTTTAACAGAAGCATCTGGGGGATTGGCGCCAGAATGACCGGCTTTTTCGCCGAACTTCATTTTTTAGCGTGGTTTTTGGTGCTTGCAAGCATTCGGGAATCAACGCCGGATTTCGATATTCAAAAATACCTGAATTTTTCTTTTGCAGTAAGCGCTATTGCGGCTTTAAGTTTATTTCTTCAAGCGGGTGGAGTTTTTAATAATCCGACTTTTATCGCGCCGTATCTCGCGTTTCATTTTTTCTGGGGCTTTTATCAATTTTCCATAAATAAATTATGGTTGAAAGCGATTTGGGGGATTGGATCGGCTTTTATATTATTCTCTGTTTTTTTTACCGGCATTCGCGGCGCCGCGATTGGATTTATCGCCGGTTTGATTTTCCTTGCCGCCGCTTTGATTTTCAGCCGGGCGTTAAGCCGTCGCGCTAAAATTGCAACCATCGTTATTTTTTTAATCGGGATTTTAACCGCAATCGGTGTTTGGAATTTTCGCGAATCGGCTTTTATAAAAAATATCGCTTTTTTGAAGCGTCTCTCCGATGTTGCCTTATACAACACGACGGCGCAAACCCGCCTTTTGGCGTGGCAGACGGCATTAAACGGTTTTAAGGACGCGCCGCTAATCGGCGTTGGCCCTGAAAATTTCAATTTTGTTTTTAACGCCCACTATAATCCGAGATTTTTCAAATTCGGTAGCGGCGGATTCGGCGAAACATGGTTTGACAAGCCGCATAACGCGTTTTTGGAAATACTTTCTGAAACCGGTGTTGTCGGCAGTCTGGCTTATATTTTAATTTGGCTGACCGTTCTCGCGGCGCTGATTAAAATGTTCAAAGCCGATCGCAAGCTTTTGTCTTTGATTTTAACGTCGGCTTTTATATCTTATCTTGGCGCGGTATTTTTTTCTTTCGACAGTTTCGGATCATGGTTCGGGCTGTATTTGTTTTTGGCGGTTTTAACCGCGTCAAGCGATCAAGAAAAAAAATTTTTTTCGCGTCAATTAAATTTAAGCGAAGGCGCCAAAAAAATAGTAATGTTTATTACAGCCCTCGTTGTTGCGTATCTGATTCTTTTAAATTATTCAATCTGGCGCGCTAATTTAGCCGATGCCGATGCGCTAAGAACATTTTCCGGTAATCCGACAGCCGGCATAGCCCTATTTAATAAATCGTTAAACTATAAATCGCCGTATAAATCTGAATATCAGTTTGATTTAATCGCTTCGGTTGGCGGGGCCATAGAAAAGAGAATTCCGATAAATAATCTGGAAAACACGATAAATTTTGTTCTTGATGAAGCCGATAAAGCGGTTGCGTCGCACCCCAATAATGCCGGCAGTTATACCGATATGGCGAGAATTTATAATATTCTGGGAACTTTAGGCCGCGATTCGGCAATTTTGAATCAAGCCAAACAATTTGGCGAAAAATCATTGGAATTAAGCCCCAACAGGCAAGAGACGCTTTTTTATCTGGCGAGGACGGCGCTATTGAAAAACAATCCCGGACTGGCCGTACAGCTCACAAAAAAAGCGATGGATATCGATCCTGCTATAAGCGCGAGCCATTGGTATTTGGGCCTTTCCTACATTGCTAATAATCAAATGAAAGAGGGATTAATGGAAATTAAAAAATCCCTGGAAATGGGTTATCAATTGCGAAGTCAAACGGAAAAAGATTTTGTTAAAAACTTAAGGCTATAAAAACTGATAAATATCAGTCGTTTTCAAAAATTTTTTCGTTTTTTCCGATCATTGTTTCCAAATCGAATTTTTCTTTAACCGTCAAATGGGCGTTTTTGGCGCATTTCTGGGCCAAGCTTGGATGGGTCATTATTTTTTCTATGGCATTTGCCAGCGCGTTTGAATCGGCCGGTTCAACCAGGAGTCCGGATTTTTCGTTTTCAATCGTTTCCGGAATGCCGGCGATATTGGTTGCCAAGATTGGCCTTGCGGCCGCCATTGCTTCTAAAATTGCCCAAGGCTGGCCCTCTTTAATTGATGGCAAAACAAATAAATCGAATGCCTTTAAATATTGATAAGCGTCGGGAATTGCGCCGACCATAAATACCGTATTTTCCAATTCCGAATTTTTTATTAATTTTCCCAGCCTGTTTTTTTCCGGTCCGTCGCCGATTATCATAAAACACCAATTTCTTCCTTCATTTTTTATTTTTTTTGCGGCCGCAATCAAATATTCCAAACCTTTATTTTTATAAAGATTGGCGATAGTGCCGATAAGCGGCCGCGATATGGGGTTGATGCTTCGAAATAAAAGTTTTCTGGCTGTTTCTCTGGGAATAAATTTCAATTCGTTCAAATCAATGCCGTTGTAAACGGTTAGTATTTTTTCAGGAATTGCGATTTTATTTTTAGCGGCAATTTTTCGGTCGAATTCGGAATTGGTAATGATAATGTCTTTGAACGGCGCGGATATTTTTTCCGCCCACAAGTATATTTTTTTTATAAAAAGGTTTCGCGGTTCTTTAAACGCCCAGCCGCCGATTCTGTAAATAATTTTCATTTTTTTTCGCGCGATAAATCGATATAATCCGCCGGCGATCGAGCCGATAAAACCGGCTTCCGAGCTTAACAGATAAAGAATATCCGGATTAGTTTTTTTTATGAGGCGGAAAATTTCAAAAAATACCGCCAAATTTTTAATTCCCGGCGCGTTTGAAAAGTTGCGGATTTTAATCGTTTCAATGTTTTTTTCGTAAAGTTTTTCCAAAAGTTCGCCATGGCCGCCGGCCGCTACCGCGATTTCATACTTTTCGGGATTTAGATGCGCCGCAAGTTCGCATAAAAAACGCTGGGTGCCGCCCATTTCCGATTTGGTTATTATAAACAGTATTTTTTTCTTATTTTTCATTAAAAATTCATTATATTTTGGCTTAATAAAGCCAAAAAATGAAATTGACGCAATTTTCTATTTGTTATATAGTATAGCATAATATCATAAATGAAAGAATCGCAAAAAAAATTGATTTTAGTCATTACGCCGCGCAAAAAGGGCGGTCCGTGGAGCTGGGGAGCCGATTTGGTTGGCGAATTGAACAAAGACTCCGAATTCAGGGCGGAGCATATTTTTAAAATAGGCGATAAAATTTTAAGCCCGTTCAGAACGGGAGTGGAATTGATCCACACCGTGAATCCCCTGGCTTTTTCGGTTTTTTTCAGGCCGATGGTTTTAAGCATTCACGGAAAAATCCACGGTTCATTTTGGAAATTTTTTTATTGGCTCGGCCGATTGCGGGCATCGGCGATAACGGTTCCTTCCGAATTTTTGAAAACAACTTTAAATCTGGAAAAAGCCATTGTTATTCCTAACGCCATTAATTTAGATAAATTTGCCAATGTCGATTTGGTATCGCGGGATTTTTACAATATTTTAACCATTACCAAATTTTGGTTTCCGAAAAAAGCCAAGGGAATGATTGATTTGGCCCGAATAATCTTTGATTTGGCCAAAGATTTTGACAGGAAAATAAATTGGCGAATTGTCGGTTTCGGGCCGCTTCTGGAAGAAACCAGGAAATTTATAAACACTCTTGATAAGCCGAAAAATGTGAATGTTCAATGGTTCGGTTTCGATTTGCCCCAAAAATATTTTTCCGATTCGGACATATTCGCTTATTTTTCCCATGAAGACAATCTGCCGATCGCAGTGATGGAAGCGATGGCTTCGGGCTTGCCGGTGGTTACAAATAAAGTCGGCGCCGTCGGCGAGCTTATCGATTCCGGAAAAAACGGTTTTATAACTTCAAATCGTCAGGATTATCAGAACGCGCTGTTAAAATTAATGAACGATTTGGAATTAAGGAAAAATATCGGTCGGGCGGCAAGGCAAAGAATCGAACGGGATTTCGGCTGGAAAGTTATTTTGCCGAGATGGACGGAATTGTATAAAAAATTATTAAAATGAATAAATTCTTTTTCAGATTAGACGACATCGCGCCCAATATGAATTGGGAAAATTTTAATCGCCTTATTTTGATTTTTGATAAATATAATGTAAAGCCGCTACTTGGGGTAATTCCCGACAATCAAGATGAGGAATTGCTGAAATACCCGAATAATCCTGATTTTTGGCAGATTATCGCCGGTTTGATAAATAAGGATTATTCAATGGCGCAGCACGGCTACCAGCATATTTATAAAACCCAAGACGGAGGAGTTTTAAACATAAGTAAAAGAGGGGAATTAGCCGGTTTGGATTTTGAAATTCAAAAGCGGATGATAGGCGAAGGAAAAAATATGTTAACGGAAAAAAAATTAAAATCCGAAATTTTTGTCGCTCCCGGCCATTCTTTTGATAGAAATACGATACAAGCTCTAAAAGAAAACGGTTTTAAATATATAAGCGACGGCATCGCTTTGTATCCGTTTAAAAAATGGGGCCTTGTTTGGCTGCCGCAGATTTTGTGGCGGCCGAGAAAAGGATTATTCGGAATGATAACCGTGGCGCTTCATTCCAATACGATGACCGAAGAGGATTTTGCGAAATTGGAAAAATTTATTGAAAAAAACAGGAAAAAAATCGGCGGCTTTTCCGAATTGGCGGATTGGCGCGGCAATACGGGCATTTTGGCGAATTTTTTTTCATTTATCGCCAATTTAATATTCAAGCCGGTTTGGCGGATAATATTTAAATTAAAACATGGCTTATCAGGATAAAAATTTTAATTATATCGATGCCGAGGCTTATGATAGGCGGGCCGAAAATTCGGTTTTGGAAAATTATGTTTTAAATTTGTGGCAGCCGTTTTTAAAAAATATCGTTAAAAATTTAAGCGTTGGAAAAATCGTAGTTGATTGGGGATGCGGCACCTGCGAATATTCCCAAGCGGCAGTTAACGCCAAAAAAATTTACGCGATTGACGTTTCGGAGCCGATGCTTAAAGTTTGCCGCGAAAAATTGGCAAATTTTGGCGATAAAGAAATCATCCATGGTTCCGGATTTGGAAAGGAAATTCCGGCAGGCATTGCCGATTTGGTTTTGACCATCGGCGTATGGGAATATGTCGACCCGAAACTGTTGTTTGAAGAATTGAAGAGGATTACCAAAAAAGGCGCTAAAATTATCGTTGTTTTTCCGAATATTTACAGTGATTTGAATTGGATGCGAAGCTTGGCGAAAATGCGCGCCGTCGCTTTGCGGCCCGGCTTTATTAAAAAACTTTTTTCCGCCAAAGGCGGATCCGCCTCCGGCGGAAAAAATGATTTTAAATTGCTCGATTCGGCGAGTTTCGGTTATGTTTTTTGGGTTCCCAAATCTTTGCAATTTTTGGCTTTGCCGATATGGAAATTTTTTGATTTTATCTGGTCGCCGTTTCAGAAGTTTTTGCCTCTCGGCGTAAATGTTTATTATTTATTTGAAAGAAAATGAACGTTTGTTTTATCGGAAAACACATTTATCCGAAAGATATTTTTTCAAACGAACAGGATTTAAAAACCTGGCGGTCTTTAAGCGCTTATTTCGGCAGGCTTTTTGTTATCGCGCAGTCGCCGGATATTTTTTTCCATCGCGGCGAAGAAAAAAATATCGCGATATATTTATTGCCCCGTTTGGGCTATCCGTGCTTTATAACATCGGCCGCGATTTTAGGATTTTATTTTAATCTTAAAAATAAAATCGATGTTTTCGACGCTTCGGAGGTTATCGGGGGCGGCATGGCGGTTGCTATTTTAAAATTTTTTACCGGCGTCAAAGCTGTTGTTGAAATCCAAGGGGAAATTTTTAGAAAAAATGAAAAAGAAAAATTAAAAAACCGGCTTTTAAAAAAAATAGGCCGATTTGTTATGCGGAAGGCCGATCGCGTGAGAGTTATCAGCCGCGCGATTTTCGATCAGGTTAAGAGCCGGGGAATTCCGGAAAATAAAATTCGCCTCGTATCGCTTCGCGTCGATTTGAAGTTATTCAATCCGGATTCATGGGTTTCCGAAACCTATAAAAAGGAGGATGAGGCGGTGATAACTTTAGGTTATATCGGCAGGTTGGTTGACGGCAAAGGATTGGAAGATTTATTGGCGGCAATCTCCCGCCTTCATCAAGATTATGGCGGGCAAGAAAATTTTAAAGCATTAATTTTTGGAAACGGGCCGCTTCGGCCGCGGCTTGAAAAAATAGCCGATAAATTAAAGATAAATGATAAAATAGAATGGCGCGGCTTTGCGCCTTACGGCAAAGTGCCGGCGGCATTGGCGCAAATTGATATTTTTATTTATCCATCCTGGCATGAAGGCTTCGGCCGCTCTATTATGGAGGCGCTCGCGATGGAGAAAGCGGTGGTGGCAACGCGAGTCGGAGGCATTCCCGATTTAGTTAAAGATGGCGAGAATGGTTTTTTGGTTGAACCGCATAACCCGGAAATGCTGGCGGGAAAAATAAAAGAATTGATTGAAAATAAAGGCCTTAGGGAAAAATTCGGAAAAGCCGGCCGCGAATGGATAAGTAAAAACTTTGAATGGAATGACGGCATAAAAAAATTCGCTAATTTATTTTTGGAATTAAAAAAATGAGGATAGCAAGAATAATTGAATATTTTCCGCCGCATGCCGGGGGCATGGAGCGCCATGGACTTATGCTTTCAAAAGAACAGATAAAAATGGGGAACAATGTTGAGGTTTTTATCGGCGTGGGCGATAAAAAATTATTGCCGGAAATTTATAAAATGCCCCTGAAATTTTTGCCGCTTTACGGCAAATCGCGGCGTTTTTGGTTTAATATCTGGGCTTATTTTGCGGTAAAAAAACACCATAAAAAAAATCCTTATGATATTATGCATTTTCACGGCGATTTTATTGAAGCGTTTTTTGGCGGCAAACTTTCCAAAAAACTCGGAATTCCATCTGTTTTAACCATACACGCCGGCCTCAACAAAAAATTGCTCAAACCGAAAAATGCGAAATGTTTTTCTAACATTGATAAAATTATTTGCGTTAGCAAGGAGATTTTCAATGATCTAAAAAGTATCGGCATTCCGGAAATTAAGTTGGCGGTTATTTCAAGCGGAGTTTATTTGGTTGAATTTCAGAGTGCCGATCAGAATAAAATTATTGCTTTGCGGAATCAATATTCTAAACCGATCATTGTTTCGGTTGGGGTTTTGAGGCCGGCAAAAGGTTTTAAATATTTGATTGAGGCCTTTAAAAAAATAAAAGAAAAATTAAATGGCGCCAACATGGTTATAATAGGCGAAGGTTCCGACAAGGCTGAATTAGAAAAACAAGCCCGAAATACAAGCGGGATTCATTTTATGAGCCGGCAAAATCACGGCGGGGTTATAGAATATCTTAAAGCGGCCGATATTTTTGCTTTAGCGTCGATAAGTATGGAAGGCGACAGGGAAGGGACGCCCACTTCCATAATGGAAGCGATGGCCGCCGGGCTTCCCGTTGTCGCGACCAAGGTGGGGGGCAATCCGTATTTAATCAAAGACGGCGAAAATGGTTTTCTGGTTGATGAAAAAAACAGCGAGGCATTGGCGCAAGCGATTATAAAATTGTCGGAAGATGAAATCTTGCGCTTAAAAATAAAAGAAAAAAATCTGGAAGATATCAAGCAAAAAGATTGGCCGGAAATAGCCAGAAAAATAACGGAAATTTATTGATTTTGTTTGCAGGCATTGATTATAATTTAACGGCATTATCCATTCATGAGTAAAAAAACATTTATTTGGGCCGTAATTGCGTTAATTTGCGTTAGAATTCTTCTTTTAGCGCTTTTCTTGAATAATATTCCTTCCACAGATATTCAGTCGAATTGGCGGCCGGTTTTTCACGGCACTTACCAGCCCGATGAAATCGTTTTTTTTAATCTGGCCAAATCGCTGGCCGATTTCAAGCCGGCGCCAAGCATTGTTTATATAGGCCATGCTATTTTTTTGGCGCCGTTTATTTATTTTACCGGCGCCACAAACATTGAGATGGCGATTAAACCGTTAATTTTAGTTCAGGGCATTTTAGTTTGGTCGCTGGCGCTGATTTTATTGGTTATCATCGGATTATATTTTTTTAAAAATAAAAAACTTGCGCTTTTTGGCGGATTTATTTTTTTAATATATCCTTATTTGCTTTATGGATTATATAAATTGATAAATCCAAAAACTGCCATTGCCGCATTTCATTATCAAATGTGGATTTTTATGCTATCTGATTATCTTTCCCTCTTTTTCATACTTTTAACAATGTGGCTTTCAATTAAATTTATAAAAAGGCTGAAAACGGAAAACGGTAACTTGTATCGTTCCGCAATTATTCTCGGGGCGATTGCCGGCATAACGGCTTTGGTTCGTCCGCCGAATTTGGTTATTCCGGCATTTTTATTCTTCTTTGTTTTGTATTCCAAAAAAATTAAAACCGCTTTTTTATTGGGCATTTCTTCATTTTTCACTTATTTGCCCCAGCTTATATACAATACCCATTTTTTTGGCAGGCCGTGGCTTTTCGGCAACCCGATTCTAAATGCGGGAGCAACTGCCGGCGCGACCGAATCATTTGTCCAAAAAAACTGGGCATTTTCCAATTATTGGCTGAATTTCAGTTATTTTTCTCCAAATCATTATTTATTGTTTTTCTTCGCGGCGTTTTCTTTCATGTTTATTATTCTATTTGCCGGTTTGCGCTATTTGCGCAAAACCAATCCGCATTTAATTCCGCTTTTCGCTTTTTGGTTTTTATTTTATTGGCTGTTTTATGCTTCATTTGGCGGCTCGTTGAGCCAGTTAAGATATTTTCTTCCGCTGATTCCGGCATTAATTTATTTTGCCTTGGCGGGCGCGCTTTATTTTTTTGATTGCAAAAAGGATAATGTTCATGAATAAAAAATTTGGAAATTTCAATACCGCCGATTTTATTAAAAAAATTTTTAGCAGGGAAAATAAGCATTTGAAAAAGCGCATTTTTTCCAATCAGTTTTTTACCGTGGAAAAAACCGAAAATATTTGGCAAAAATATTTTCGGTTTATACCTCTTAAATTGCAGTTGCCATTAAAAAAATACGGTCTTGATAAAAAGAAAGTTTTGGATGTCGGATCGGCTTGGGGCGAATTTTTAATCCATTTCGGTTCCGGCTCGAAGGGCATAGAAATCAATGAAAAAGAAGTTAATTTTTCGCGGGCGCTGGGACTTGATGTGTCGCAATACAATATTGAAGACGAATGGCGGGAAGCGCCGGAGTCGTTTGACGCGATTTGGTTTTCCAATGTTTTGGAACATGTTGCGGCGCCTCACGCCGTATTGCGAAATTTTCACAAAACTTTAAAACCGGACAGCCTTTTGTTTGTCAGAGTACCCACTATTCCGTCCAATTTTTTATTTATCTGCTTGAACCGCATTTTTTTGGGATTTTTGGGTTTTGAAGCAAAGCAGCACATTAACGCTTTTACGCGCCGGACGCTGGAATTTACGATTAAGCGCGCAGGTTTTGAAATTGTCGAATCGAATATTTTTTTGCCGCCGATCGGCTGGCTCAGTAGATTGTTTAATTTTTTCCTCAAAGACGCGTTTTCTTTCATTACTGTTGTTGCCCGGAAGAAAAATTTCGACTACTCTGAAAAAAGGCCGTTAATCCACAATCCAAAATGGATATAAGCAGAAAAACTTTTATTTGGTCGATTGCGGCGCTTGTTGTCGCGCGCGTTATTTTTTTTGCGCTTTTTATAAATAACATCCCGTTTACCGATATGCAGTCGACTTGGCGGCCGAATTTCGGCGGTTCTTATTGGCCGGATGAAGTTGTTTTTTTCGATCTTGCAAAATCTTTCGCTGATTTCAAGCCGGCGGTAAGCATTATTTATATCGGTTATTCTATTTTTCTTGCGCCGTTTATTTATTTTTTCAAAGCGATGAATCCAGTAATGATTGCCAAACCTATTGCTCTAGTCCAGGGTGTTTTTCTTTTTTCTTTATCGCTTGTTTTAGTTGCCTTGATCGCTTTAAGATTTTTCAGAAGCAGAAAACTTTCTTTGATTGCCGCTTCCATTTTTTTGTTTTATCCGTATTTAGTTTACGGCTTTTGGAATTTTATCGGCCATAAAAATGCTATCCCGACTTTTCAGTACCAAATGTGGATTGTGATTTTATCAGATTATTTGTCGGCATTTTTAGTGCTTGCCGTTTTTTGGTTTTTTATCAAGTTTATTGAAAAGTTAAAATCCGGCGTTAAACCAGTTTTATTTTGGGAAAGCATAGTGCTCGGCGCTTTATCCGGCGCCGCGGGTTTGGTAAGACCGCCGAATCTCGCGATAGCGGCATTTATATTTTTCTTCCTGGTTTATCGCAAAAAAATAAAAGAAGTTTTTGTTTTTGGCATTTCCGTTTTGATAGTATATTTGCCGCAGCTCGCATATAATGCTTATTTTTTTGGATTGCCGTGGCGTTATGGGGATGTTATTCTTCCGGCCGGTTTGCCTCAAAGCGGAAAATCGCTGTCGGGCATGTGGGCAATACCAAATCTCTGGCTGAATTTCAAGCATTTTTCACCCCATTATTATTTTTTATGTTTTTTGGCGTTGATGTTTTTTACAGCAGTTATCGTTGTTTTCGGCTTGCGACATCTTTCAAAAAACAATAAAGATATCGTTCCGATATTCGCTTTCTGGTTTGTTTTTTATTTTCTTTTCTATGGAATGTTCGAGGGCTCTTTCAGCCAGCTGCGATATTTTCTTCCCATTATTCCGGTTTTCATTTATTTTTTAATGGCAATCGCATTTTATTTTTTAAAAAGGAAATTAGAAAAAAATGTATAACGGAAAAAAAGTTTCGGTCGCTTTCGGCACTTATAAAGAAAAAGACTCTATAAGGCATGTAATCAGTGAATTTTTTAATACAGGGTTTGTTGATGAAATTATTGTCGTTAATAATAACGCCGAATCGGGAACGGAAGAGGAAGTGAAAAAAACGAAAGCCCGGATGGTTTATGAAAAAAGGCAAGGGTATGGCTATACGTATCGCAAGGCTTTAACGGAAGCGACGGGCGATTACGTTATTTTGTGCGAGCCGGACGGCACTTATACCGGAAAAGATTTGGAAAAGTTTTTGGTTTTTGCCAAAGATTTTGATGTTGTTTTAGGTTCAAGAACCGGTCTTACGAAACCCATGGGCGGCAGTATGGGTTTTTTGCGCAAATACGCCGATATTTTTGAAGGGAAAACCATCGAGCTTTTATTTAATACCAATTCTTTGTCGGATGTCGGCTGCACATATAAGCTTTTCACGAGATATGCCATTAATAAGCTTTCGCCGCTGTGGCATACCAAAGGCGGGCTTTTTGCCACCGAACTTACGCTTTTAACCATTACCGCAAAATTGCGGTTTGTGGAAATTCCCATAACTTTCAATGAAAGAGTCGGCGTTTCCACGATGGTAAACTCGTTGCGCAAATTGGCCAAATGGGGGATTATGATTTATACTTTTATTTTTTATTCGTGGTTCAAATGGATTTTTGGAAAAATTTTTAAAAAACAAAAATAAAAGCGAAATTTGAATAAATTCGTTTGATAATATACACTTTTTAAATTATGCCGGAAAAGCTTTACGATAAATATTTTGAAACCCGTTTCCCGAATTATCCTTATCGAGACAGGATGTTTCGCCCCATCGTGGAATACGTTCAGCGGTATGTCCCGAAAGACAGCATAATTTTGGATTTGGGCGCCGGTTATTGCAATTTTATAAATCATATAACCGCCAAGGAAAAGCATGCTGCTGACATTTCAAATATTATTGAAAAATACGCCGATAAAAATGTAATCTGCCATGTCAAAAATTGCGCCAATCTTGATGATATTCCAAACGAAAAGTTCGACGTTGTTTTTGAAAGCAATTTATTGGAACACTTGGAAACTGACGCATTGGAAAAAACCATCAAAGAAATTTATAGGATTTTAAAACCGGGCGGAACATTTATCGGCTTGCAGCCGAATTTCCAATACGCCTACCGTTCTTATTTCGACGATTACACCCATCGGCAGATATTAAGCCATTATAGTTTCCAGGATATTCTGGAAAATTACGGTTTTAAGATGGAAAAAATATATAAAAAATTCTTGCCTTTTTCATTCAAGACAAAACTGCCGAGAATTCCTTTTTTGGTGAAAGTTTATTTGCGTTCGCCCTGGAAGCCCAGGGCCGGCCAGATGCTGGCTATTGTTCGAAAACCTCATGTATAAAACTCATGACAAGTGCCGCATTTGCCGCGGCAAAAATTTAAAACAGTTTTTGGATTTGGGCGCAATGCCTCCCGCCAATTCTTTTCTGAAAGAAAAAGACCTGGCGGAAAAAGAACTTAAATTTCCTTTGCGGGTTTTGTTTTGCGAAGATTGCGGCTTAAGCCAGCTCGGGGAAGTTGTCGATCCGGATATTTTGTTCAAAAATTACGTTTATTTGTCTTCCGGGATGCCCAAAAAATTTTCCGATCATTTCAAAGATTACGCCGATGAAATGGTTGGCCGTTTTATAAAATCAAAAGAGGATTTGGTTGTTGAAATCGGCAGTAATGACGGCATTCTTTTAAGCGCTTTTAAAAACAGCGCCAGAATTTTAGGCGTTGATCCCGCCGAAAATATCGCAAAAATCGCCAATGAAAAAGGAATTGAAACAATCGCCGATTATTTCAGCGAAAAGCTCGCGGGCGGAATTGCCGGTAAATACGGCCGCGCGAAAATCATAGCGGGCAACAACGTGATTATGCATATCAACGATTATGACGATCTTTTCAAGGGAATAAAAGCGCTTTTGGCCGATGACGGCGTATTTGTTTTTGAAGCTCCGTATATGCGCGATATGTTTGACAATTTTGCTTTTGATACGGTATATCATGAGCATCTGTCTTATTTGACCGCGCGGCCTTTCACAAAGCTTTTCAGCCGGTTTGGAATGGAAATTTTCGACATTAAAGAATTTCCGGTCCACGGCGTTTCTTTGAGAATATGCGCCGGAAATATCGGAAAGCATCAAATTCTGCCGTCCGTCGCCGAATATCTCAAATCGGAAAAAGACATGGGGCTTGATAAATTCGAGGCTTATTTAGAACTTGCGGAAAAAATATCCGTGATTAAAAAAAATGTTTTAAGCGCGATTGTTGATTTGAAAAAAAATGGGAAAAATATCGCCGTTTACGGCGCGCCGGCGAAAGGAAATACTTTGTTGAATTATTTGGGCGCGGGGCGGGATATTTTTGACTACGCCGTTGATGATCTTCCTTCGAAAATCGGCAGTTATACTCCGGGGACGCGCATTCCCGTAATCAGCAGCGAGAAGGCGAGAAAAAATCCGCCCGACTATTATCTCTTATTGGCTTGGAATTACAAAGATGTTATTTTAGAGAAGGAAAAAGAGTTCAGGCAAAAAGGCGGAAAATTCATAATCTTCATTCCGGAACTTGAAATCATTTAATTTATAATTTATATTTTTCATTTTATGAAAACATCCATCGCGCGCGAAGATTTGGCGCGCATCGCGCAGGCGATCGCGCCGGAAGCGAAAACCCTTGAAGGCAAAACAATACTTATCAGCGGAGGCTCCGGCTTTTTGGGTAATTATTTTATTGGAGCTTTTAAGGAATTAAATAAAACGCTTCTTAAAAATCCCTGCCGCGTTATTTCCATTGATAATTTTATAACGGGATCGCGAACCGCGTTGGATGAAAAAGATCCGCAAATAAAGCATATTGAAGCGGATATCACAAAGCCTTTAAATATTGATGAGCCGGTGGATTATATCATTCACGCGGCAGGCCTCGCTTCGCCGTTTTATTATAAAAAATATCCGCTTGAAACCATAGAAACAACCATCGCCGGAGCTAAAAACCTGCTTGATCTTGCGCGTAAAAAAAACGCGAAAAGCTTCCTTCTTTTCAGTTCAAGCGAAATTTACGGCGATCCGGATCCCCGTTTCGTGCCGATTCCCGAAACTTACAAAGGCCATGTTTCTTCGATAGGGCCGAGGGCGTGTTATGACGAATCAAAGCGCTTGGCGGAAACTATTTGCATGGTTCACCACCAGCTTTACGGCATACCGGTAAAAATAGTCCGCCCGTTTAACATTTACGGTCCCGGAATGAAGCCGGACGATTATCGCGTTTTTCCAACGTTTATTACGCGCGGCCTTTTGGGAAATTCTCTTCCCGTACACGGGAGCGGCGTCCAGACGCGCGCGTTTTGCTATATCGCCGACGCCATTACCGGATTTCTTAAAGTTTTGCTTTCGGATAAAAACGGTGAAATTTATAACGTCGGAAACGATAGCGAAGAGCTGGGTATGGAAGCGCTGGCGAATCTTATGGTTGAAGAAATTGGCAATGGCGCCGTGGTTCAACTTATTGAATATCCCGATTCGTATCCTGCCGACGAACCTCAGCGAAGGTGCCCGGATATCACGAAAATCCGCGCGCAATTGGGATATAAACCGACCGTAAATCTTCGCGAGGGCATAAAACGCAGTATCGCGTGGTACAAAGAAGCTTTCCCAGAACGATTTGATGTAAAAAAATAAATTGACAAAAACGATAAATTTTCTTTATAACATGTTTAGTTTTTTAAAAATTAAAAACAGGAGGGAAAGCGCATGATTGGCAAAACCGTTTTGATTACAGGCTCAAACGGCCTTTTGGCTTATGATTTAATCAGGGTTTTTTCCTTCTTTAGTGGGGAAAAAAATTACAACTTTATCAGATCAAATCATGCCGATTTTGACATTGTAAATGAAAAAGCCGTTAAAAAATTCGTTGATTTTCATAAGCCGGATATTATCATCAATACCGCCGCTTTGGTGAAAGTTGACGAATGCGAATTGAATCCCGGCAAGGCTTTTGAAACAAATGCGATTGGCGCTTTGAATGTCGCCAAAGCCGCCAAAGATATCGGCGCATTAAATGTTTACATCGGCACCAATTACGTTTTTGACGGCGGCAAGAAGTCGTATTCCGAAGACGACGCGCCGAATCCCGTTAATATTTACGGCGCTTCAAAATTGGCCGGAGAGGCGCTCACTAAAATTGCCGGCGGCGATTATTATATAATAAGAACCAGCTGGCTTTACGGCATTCATCGCAAGGACTCGGTTTTCGTTTCGCAGGTCCTCGAATCGGCAAAAAAAGGCGAGGCTATAAAAGTTGTCGACAATCAATTCGGCACGCCGACTTATACTCTTGATTTGGCGCGGAAAATAAAAGAACTGGTTGATAAAAAAGCGCCAAGCGGCGTTTATCATATTACCAATTCCGGTTTTTGCTCGTGGTATGGATTTGCCGAAAAAATTCTTGAATTGCGCGGCGCCCGCGCCGAGCTTGTCGCGATTAAGCTTAAAGAGAGATGCCTGATTTCCAAAAAGCCGGCGAATTCCATTTTAATAAACGGAAATATCAAAAAAATAGGCATTGAGGAATTGCGACCGTGGAATGAAGCGCTTAAAGACTATATAAAAGAGGCTTATGGGGATTAGATTGATGATTAATTTGGTTATTTAAAAAGATTGACATTGTCAATCTTTTTTATTACTCTGATAACGTAAAATTGTTGTTTCTTAAAAAATAAATATTCGGAAGGAGGGAGAAATGATTAATCTTGGCACCGTAAACATTACCGACGAAACAAAGGCTTTGATGATAAAAGCTTTAAACGACGGGATAATCAGCGGCGGAAAATATGTTGCTGCGTTTGAAGAAAATTTCGCCAAGTGGCTTGGGGTTAAGCACGCCATTGCCGTTTCGTCGGGCACCATGGCCGACGCTTGCGCGCTGGCGGCGATACGGAATTATGACGGCGGGAAAAGAAATGAAATCATCGTGCCGGCGCTAACTTTTGTCGCGCAAATAAACGCGATTTGGTGCAACCATTTAAAGCCGGTTTTTATTGATGTCAATAAAGATTTTAATATTGATGTCGAAAGAATAGAAGAAAAAATCACCGATAAAACTTTGGCGATAATGCCCACTCATCTTTTGGGCCGGCCGGCGCGCATGAGGGAAATTGAGGATTTAGCGATACGGTATAGTCTTTTTATTGTTGAGGATGCCTGCGAAGCTCTTGGTTCTACATATTACGGTTCCAATGTTGGCGCTATCAGAGATGTCGGCTGTTTTTCATTTTTCGTTTCCCATTCGATTACCACCGGCGAAGGTGGCATGGTGGCCACTAATAACGGGGAAATAGCCGGTTTAGTCCGTTCGCTTAGAAATCACGGCCGGAAGAGCGATCATTATCATGAGAAGTTTTTGTTTCCGCATATAGGTTTCTCGGCGAAAATGAATGCCATGGAAGCTATAATCGGCCTCGGTATTATGCCTATGTTGGATTCTTGCATTACAAGAAGGCGCGACAATGGTTTATTTCTGAATAATTTGATGAAAAAATCATGGATGAGGGAAAAAAACCATGAATATATCGTTCCGCATGCATATCCGATTATGGCTAAGTCTCATGAAGAAAGGCAAAAGCTTTTGATTGATTTGCCCCAAAAATACGGCATTGAAGCCAGGCAGATATTTTATTCCATACCGACGCAATGCGAAGCTTACGCGTTTTTAGGAGAAAAACCCGGTTCTTATCCCGTTGCCGAAGATATCGGTTTGAGAGGTTTGTATGTTCCGTGCCATCAAAATCTCAGTCGCGAAGAATTGGAATATACAGCTCGAATTTTGAATGAATTGGTTTGAAAAAGGCGTAAAAATGTGGTAATTTAAAAGGCGTATTCAACGCCTTTTTATTTTCCGCTATTATTATGAATATTCTGATTATTACTCAAAAATACGATCTTGATGATTCCAACCTTGGCGCGTTTAATATCTGGTGGGACAAATTGACGGGTAAATTCGGCAAAGTTTTTATTTTGGCCTTGGAAAAACATTCCGAAGCGCAAAATCCAAACATTGAAGTATTCAGCATGGGTAAAGAAAAAGGACTGGGCAAAATCGGCCGACTTTATAATTTTTACAAGAATTTATTCAAAATTCTGCCGCATACCGACCTCATTTTTGTCCATATGATTCCCTTGTATCTGATTTTGGCTTGGTTGCCCGCTAAAATTTTTAAAAATAAAATTGTTATGTGGTATGCCGGTGTTACTATGAATAATTGGGTGCAAGTCGCCGTATGTCTATCTGATAAATCTCTTACGTCTCAAGAAGGCGCATTGCGAACCAAAAGTTCAAAACGAATTGTGATAGGACACGGGATAGACGTTAACAAATTTAAAATTAAAAATGAAAAATTTAAAATTAACGATGAAATTACTATTTTGTCCATCGGGAGAATTACGCCGAGCAAAGGTCATGATTTGGCAATCAAGGCGGTAGCGAAATTAATAAAAAACGGCTACGATTTGAAATTGAAAATTATCGGCGGCATTATCCAATCATACCATCAGGATTATTTGAACAAGCTTAAAAAAATGGCCGGAGAATTGGATATTGAAGATAAAGTTGAATTTACGGGCAGCGTTAATTACGACCGGATGCCGGAATATTATAATCGGGCGCAAATTTTAATCGATGCCGTGCCTTCCGGCGGTTTTGACAAGGTTATTCTTGAGGCGATGGCTTCGGGCGTTGTTCCGCTTTCTTCGAATAAATACGTCGAATCGGTTTTCCCCGCGCGTTTGAGAGATGAATTGTTTTTTGAAAACGGCGATGAGGCCGAACTTATCCGCAAATTAAAATCGATTATAGATAAAAAATTATGGCT
The DNA here is from genome assembly GCA_016213445.1 of Candidatus Azambacteria bacterium. Taxonomy (GTDB): domain Bacteria; phylum Patescibacteriota; class Minisyncoccia; order UBA10092; family UBA10092; genus UBA10092. The sequence continues at coordinate 2,991 of JACRAJ010000001.1, read as the reverse complement.
CGATAAATCGGCAATGGGCGAACTCAGGAATATTGTCGAAAACAATTACAGCCTGAATAATTTTATTAATAAAATTTCAAGCGTTTTCAATAAACTTGTTTCAAAAAATGGCTAAGATTTACAAAAATAAATCGGAGCTCATTGATGATTTTATTGATGATGCCGATATCGTTCTTGATGCGGGTTTTTGGGGGCAAGGAGTTGGCGTTAACAGCAATAATTGGGTTCACAAAATGCTTTTGGATAAAGCCAAGGAAGTTTATGGCATCGACGTTGATTTTGATTTATCAAAGCTCGCGGATATCGGAAATTATAAGCAAAATTATAAAAAAAGAAGCGCTGAAAATTTTGATTTCAGAGTTAAATTCGATGTTATTTTTGCCGGCGATATTATTGAACATCTTTCCAATCCCGGTTTGTTTTTGAAATCTTGCGCGAAAAATCTTAAAAACGGCGGCCGTCTGATAATTACCACGCCGAATTGTTTTAATTTGTTCCATCTGGCGGAAAAAATAAGCAAAGCGGAGCCGACGGTGAATCCGGATCACGTCTGTTATTTTAACGCCAAAACTTTGCGCCGGCTTTTGGAAAAAAACGGCTGGCGCGTAAAGGAAATCGCTTATTTGCATTCGCTCGGCGTTGATTATCCCGAAAGTTATAAAAAGAAGTTTTTGAACGTTTTATATTCGGCTGTTTCGAAATTCACGCCTAAATTCTTGGAAACGCTAACGATTGTCGCCGAAAAAATATGAATCCCGTTAGAGACCTACAATTTTATAACGGGATGAAACTTATTTATATCGCCAATTCAAGAATTCCGACCGAAAAAGCCAACGGTTTCCAAATTATGAAAATGTGCGAGGCGTTTTCAAACGCCGGCGTTAAAATGGAGCTTTGGATTCCGAAAAGGTTCAACCAGATAAAAGAAAGCCCTTTTTCTTATTACGATATCAGGGAAAATTTCGGCATAAAAAAAATTCCGGTCGTAGATCTCGTGCCGCTTGATAAATTGCTCGGATCCGCCGCCGGCTTGGTGGAATCGGTTTCGTTCGCGTTTTTTTGCTTGTTTTATCTGCCGAAACAAAGCGAGGATTGTTTTATTTATTCCCGCGACCAGTTTATTTGCTGGTTTTTAAGTTTTTCGAAAAGAAAATTCGTTTATGAAATCCACAGCTTTCCCCAAAATACCGGCTGGTACAAAAGGATTTGGAAGCGAGCTTATCGGATTATTGCCATTACCCAAGGCCTGAAAAATCTTCTTGTTAGGAAAAATATAAAAGGCGATAAAATTTTAACGGCGCCCGATGGGGTTGATTTGGAAGCGTTTAACGCCGTCAGCCAATCAAAGGAAGAATTGAAAATCGAGTTGGGTTTGCCGCGGGAAGATTTTTTAATCGGCTATGTCGGCAAGTTTAAAACGCTCGGGATGGAAAAGGGGATAAAAACAATGATCGAGTCGTTGTCGCTTTTGGAAAAAGACGCAAAGATGGTTTTTGTCGGCGGCGAAGAATCGGAAATGGGGGAATATAAAATTTTGGCGAGCCGTTTTAACGTTGCGGCTCAATGCGTGTTTATCGCTTACCAGCCGTATGCCAGGATGATAAAATACATAAAAGCCATGGACGCGCTGGTTATCCCTTTTCCCAATGAGCCGCATTACGCTTTTTACGCTTCGCCTTTGAAACTTTTTGAATATATGGCTTCGGGTCAGCCGATAATCGCTTCGGATTTGCCGGCGCTGAAAGAAATTTTAAACGATAAAAACGCTTTGTTCTTCAAGCCCGAAGATAAAAATGATTTGGCGCGCGCCGTTAAAATGTTGAAAGCGAGCCAAACGCTCGGTTATCATTTGAGCCGGCAGGCTTTCGCCGACGTTAAAAATTACACTTGGCAGCAGCGGGCGAACAATATTTTAAAATTTATCAACATTAACAATTAACATGGCCGGACAAGATCAAAAAAAACTTTCTGTTGTTTTACCGACTTACAACGAAGAAAAAAATATTGAAATTTTTATTCCGCAAATCGAGGAAGAATTTCAAAACGAGCTTTTGGAAATCATCGTTGTCGATGACAATTCAAACGACGGAACGAAAAAACTTTTGGCGGAACTGAACGATAAATTCGGAAATATAAAGTTGATTTCCAGGCCGAAATTAATGGGAATCGGTTCGGCAATTCGCGACGGATATAACGCGGCAATTGGCGAATATATTTTATCTTCGGACGCCGATTTGTCGTTTCAAGTTGGAGATATGAGGCGGCTTTATGAAAAATTGAATGAAGGATATGACCTAGTTTTAGCATACCGGCATGGCAATAAAGGAGGTTATGAAAGGAAAAAACTGTTCGTGAAAATAAAATACATGTTCAGCAGGTTCGGCAATTTTGCAGTCAGGAATATAAGCGGCCTTGGCGTCAGGGATGTTTCCGCCAATTTCAGGATTATCCGTCGCGCCGGCTGGCATAAAATTCAAACGGTTGAAAATACAAATTCGCTGTTATTCGAAATGATCGTTAAGGCGAAAAGAAAGGGACTGAAAATCGCCGAAATTCCGATAACGTTTTCCGAACGGCGCTTTGGGAAATCCAAACTTAACATATTGAAAGAAGCTCCTAAATTTTTGGTAAAATTCATAAAATACACCTTTTTTGATTAAAACTTTGATAAAAAAACACTGGGCTATTTTAATTTTAGCGATTTTTATCGGCGTTTTAATGGTTTTACCGTATTTTTATTTTGAATCAAGACTCGGAAAAGATTATAAAGGAATTTTTCCGGAAATTGTAAATGACGAATTTTTCTATTATGCCGAAATAAACGATGCCGTTAGCGGCCATTTTATGGCAGGCAATGCCTATCTTTGGGAACATAAAAACGAGTTGCCGCAAAGCATTTTTTTGACGGAATACCTTTTAGCCCAGCCGATAAAATTATTCAATCTTGATATCAATACCGCGCGATTGATTTATAATTTTTTATTGCCGATA
>JACRAJ010000002.1 GCA_016213445.1 Candidatus Azambacteria bacterium | reverse complement strand
AAGCCTTCGTTTTGGAATTTTTCCTCAAGAACTTTGGCCAGCTCCATTTCGTCTTCTATAATCAACAGTTTCATAATTTATTAAATAAAGATTATTAGTAAACAATAACAGTTTATCATAATTATTGCTTGTTAATCCAATCTCCCAGTTTTTTGGCGATTTTTTCCATTTTTCCGATGTTATTAACATGCTCGCTGAGCGGCAGTTTTATTTTTTGTATTTTTTTTGTTATAATCTCAATTATGAAAACAACTATCATAATTTTAGCCGTTTTAATCGCCATTGCCGCTCTGGTTTATATTTTTTATCTGGCCGGTAAAAAATCGGAACAGCCGCCGGCGGCGCAAATGCCGGAAGCGCAATCGCAAACGATGAATAAAGAAGGAGTGCAAATAGAAATATTGAAACAGGGAACGGGCGCAGTTGCCAAAACCGGCGATACGGTGAGCGTTCATTATGTCGGCGCGCTGGAAAACGGAACGAAATTCGATTCCAGCATCGACAGGGGAATTCCTTTTGAATTCACTTTGGGCGCCAAGCAGGTGATTCCGGGCTGGGATATCGGCGTTGAGGGAATGAAAATCGGCGAAAAGCGGAAATTAACCATTCCTTCGGAATTGGCTTACGGGTCGAATGGAATTCCGGGCCACATTCCGCCGGACGCAACTTTAATTTTTGAAGTTGAACTTTTAGGGATATCCGCCAAAGGCGGATCCGCCTCTGGCGGAAAATAAAATGAAAATCCTTGTTAAAGCGAAGCCGAATTCGAAGAAAGAAAATGTAAAAAAGCTCGATGAAAACAGTTTCGAGGTTTGCGTCAAAGAGCCGCCGGTAAGGGGGCTGGCGAACGCGGCGATTGTGAAAGCGCTGGCGCGGCATTTCGGAGTTTCGCCGTCGTCGGTGAATATTATTGTCGGCCATACTTCGCGCCAAAAGATTGTTGAGATAAAGTAGTTCATTGTGTCCGCGGTATTTTTCCCAAGGTTCGTCCTTGGGAAAGTAGGGGCGAGTTTGTAAATGGCTTTACAAATACGAATTTGTATGTTAGGTTGTTTTAAATTTGATTTTTGAAAAATAAAAAGGAGGCGGAAAAAATGAAAAAAAGTTGGGAGTTTTTGAAAAATCCCCAAATTGTCGGTTCTATCTTAGAGAAAGCGTTTAAGATAGAAAGAGCGAAAGTTTGCTCTTTTTCCAGGCTTTTTCAACATCTCAATAATAAAGAGGTTGAGATGATGGAAAAGTTTTTGTTGCTGGATCCCGAGGAATTCGGGGTTAAAATGGAGCTTTTTGACATCAGCAAAGGAACGCCAAAGAGATTGCTTGATATCAACCAGCGCCGCAACGGAAAGTTTTTAGCGGTGCAGTATTTACCGAAGCCTGTTTATCTTGCTTTCAAAATAATGAACAAAGTTTTAGAGGCGGAAACGGGAAAAAAGCTGTTGATTTTATCCGGCTATCGGTCGCCGGCCTATCAGGCGATTGTTTTCCTGCACAATCTGAAAAAATATGATTTTGATTTTTTGAAAGTTGTGAAATTAGTGGCGTTTCCCGGGTACAGCGAACATCACGGATGGCCGGCGGGAAAACAAGCTATTGATTTTGTGGCTTCTTCAAACGAAGATTTGAAAGTTTTCGAAAAGACAGAGGAGTTTAAATGGCTTTCCGAAAACGCCCATAATTTCAATTTTTATCTGTCTTATTCCCGAAATAATGGGAGCGGGATAAGATACGAACCCTGGCACTGGTGTTGGCGGGGAATTGCCGCCAGAAAATAAGTTTAACGCAAGCCGTGTGGTTTGCCGCGTTGGAAAAATTTCCAATGCAGCTTGCCAGCGGCTTTTTTTTATTCTAAAATAACCGTTAGTAATCGGAATTTTCGAAAACGACATGGCGAAAAAAAAGAAATTAAAATCGGCGCCGGCAGTTTCAAAAAAACCGCTTTTAGATTTGGAAGAACAGACCAAGAAGGCCATTTTGGCTATTTTGTTTTTCAGTTTCGCGATTGTCGTTTTTTTAAGCATTTGGCATGAAGCGGGCCCTTTCGGCGAATTGCTTTACAAAGGCTTCGCTTATTTGTTCGGCTGGGGATATTTCATTTTGCCGGCGGTGTTTTTAATGATGGCTTTCGAGTTTTTGAAATCGCGCCGCCAGCATATTTATTTTGCGACGATTTTTGGTGCCTTTGCGCTTTTTTTGTCGATTTTGGGAATTTTAGGGCTTTCATTTTCAAATAACTATTCCGGCATTATCGGTTATATTATGGCGGCTTCTTTGAATAAAATTTTCGGATTTTGGGCTTCATTGGTTCTTTTAATCGCTTTTAGTTGCATTTCTCTAATAATGACATTGAACATTCCGCTGAAAATCGGCAGGGACGATGAAGAAGAAGGCGAAGAAAATGAAGAAAGCGAAGGAAAAAAAGAAGAAGCGGCCAAGCAAATAAAAAACGAAAATTCCGGCGAAGTGAATCCCGTGGTGAACTTGCCGGTTGCAAAAGAAGAAAAGGCAGTTTCGCCGCGCGAAGCGCGCCGCAACGATAAAAAAGAAGAAGACGAACTTAAACTTTACAAGTTTGCCGGCGGCGAATATCATCCGCCGATTATCGATTTGATTGAAAGGGCGGAGGACCAGCCGTTGTCGGGGGACATCAAAGCGAATGCCAACATAATCAAAAGAACGCTTCAGCATTTCGGAATCGAAGTTGAAATGGGCGAGGTAAACGTGGGCCCGACCGTGACGCAATACACTTTGCGGCCGGCCCAGGGCGTTAAACTTTCAAAAATAATCACTTTGCACAACGATCTGGCTTTGGCTTTGGCGGCACATCCTTTAAGAATTGAAGCGCCGATCCCGGGCAAGGCCCTGGTCGGCATTGAAGTGCCCAATAAATCAATTGCGCTGGTTCGGCTCGGCAGTTTGCTTGACAGCGATAATTTCAAAAAGCTGAATGCTCTGAATTTCGCTCTCGGCCGCGATGTCAGCGGCGCGCCGGTTTTTTCCGATCTCGCGAAAATGCCGCACCTGCTCGTTGCCGGCGCCACCGGCGCGGGCAAATCCGTGTGCGTTCACAGTATTATCACTTCGCTTATTTGGCGCAATGGCCCTGCCCGCCTTAAATTCATTCTCATTGATCCGAAAAGGGTTGAGCTGGCTTATTACCGCGATTTGCCGCATCTTTTAACTCCGGTTGTAAGCGACGGAAAAAAATCAATCAACGCTTTGAGGTGGGCGGTGAAAGAAATGAAGCGCCGTTATGAAATCTTGTCGGATAACGGCGTTCGGGATATTGTCGGTTTCAATAATCATATTATAAAAAAACGCGAGCCTGAATCTTTTATGCCGTACCTGGTTATCGTTATCGATGAATTGGCGGATTTAATGGCCGCTTACGGACGAGAAGTTGAAGGCGCGATTGTTCGTATCGCCCAAATGGCGCGGGCCGTCGGCATCCATCTCGTGGTTTCAACCCAAAGGCCGTCGGTTGAGGTTTTAACCGGTCTTATCAAAGCCAATATTTCAGCCAGGGTTGCTTTACAGGTGCCGTCTCAAGTCGATTCCCGCACTATTTTGGACATGTCCGGCGCGGAGAAACTTTTGGGCAATGGCGACATGCTGTTTTTGTCGAATGACAGCGCTAAACCGCGGCGAATTCAGGGAGTTTTTATTTCCGAAAAGGAAATCAAAAAAATTGTTGATTATGTCGCGGAGAAAAATCCTGCCGCGGCCGCCGAGGATGACATTTCGGTTGGTGAAAGCGGTTCGCAATTAGGACCCGATCTCTCATCTGAAGATTTTTCCGACAGCGCCGGCGATGAAATGTTTGAAGAGGCGAAAGAGGTTGTTTTTCAGGCCAAAAAAGCTTCGGCTTCTCTTTTGCAAAGGCGGCTTAGAGTTGGTTATGCCAGGGCGGCGCGGCTTTTGGATATTTTGGAAGAGCACGGATTTATAGGGCCGGGCGAAGGCGCCAAACCGAGAGAAGTTTATTTGGATAAATTCGATTCAACGGAAGATGGAATCTGAAAATAAAAAAAAATTACCCGAGTTTTTGAAAGAAAAAAGGCAGGCGAAAAATTTGAGCTTGGATAAATTGAGCGAGCTTACAAAAATTCAGGTTTATCACTTGGAAGCGCTGGAAGCCGGACGGTTTGACAAACTGCCCCCAGCGGTTTATCGGGCGGGGCTTTTTAAACGCCTTTCGAAATTTTTGGATATCGGCGAAAATGAAATAATCGAAATATATAATCAAGAAATTCCGGCAGTTGAAACAATTTCTCGCGGCGCGGCGGCCGTTGAATCAAAAAAAGTCGGCATATTTTTTTTAACCCCAAAAAAAATAACGGTTTTTTTTGGGATTTTTCTTTTAATTTCGCTTTTGGCGTATCTTGTTTATCAATTTAAATTTTTGGTCGGGCCGCCGAATTTGGCGATAAGTCCCAAAGAGGATATAATTGTTAAACAGGAATCGATTACGGTGGACGGGAAGACAGACAGCGGCATCCGTCTAACTATTAACGGTGAGAACATTTTTGTTTCTTCCGATGGCGGATTTTCGAAAGAGGTTCGATTAGCAGATGGTGTGAATAGCATTGAAGTTCAGGCGACCAATAATTTCGGCAAAACTTCAAAAATAGTGAGGCAGATTTTTAGGGAAACTCCGTAATTAAAATTTCTAATTATTCTAATTTCTAATTAACCTAATCAAATCTCAAATCCCAATGACTAAACCTTAGACATTAAAAATTGGAGCTTGATTAGAAATTAGGTCAATTAGAGCAATTAGGTTAATTTAAATAAAAACTATGGCAAAACAAAAAGAAAAAGAAATGGAAATCGAAAATAAAATGAAAGTTTTGGATGAAACGGTTAAATCGCTGAAAGACAGGTTTGGCGACGGCTCGATAATGAAACTTGGCGAAGTTTCTAAAGTTGATGTTGATGCGATACCGACCGGATCGCTTTCTTTGGATACGGCGCTCGGGGTTGGCGGCATTCCCAAAGGCAGGATTATCGAAATTTACGGTCCGGAATCTTCGGGAAAAACCACACTGGCTCTGCATATGGTCAGCGAAGCGCAGAAACGCGGCGGTTTGGCCGCATTTGTCGACGCCGAACACGCTCTCGATCCGGAATACGCCAAAAGAATCGGCGTTCAAGTGAACGATTTGCTTATTTCCCAGCCGGATAATGGCGAACAGGCGCTTGAAATCGTTGAAAGCTTGGTAAGGTCTAACGCTTGCGATGTGGTTGTTGTCGACTCGGTTGCCGCTCTTACGCCTCGAGCGGAAATCGAAGGTGAAATGGGCGATCAGCACATGGGCCTTCAGGCTCGGCTGATGTCGCAAGCTTTGAGAAAATTAAATGCCATTGCCGCCAAAAGCAACACGGCTGTTATTTTTATAAATCAGTTGAGAATGAAAATTGGCGTGTTTTTTGGCAATCCCGAAACTCAACCGGGCGGAATGGCGCTTAAATTTTATTCCTCGGTGCGGCTTGATGTCAGAAGAAACGCGCAAATCAAAAAAGGCGATGACGTGGTTGGCAATAGAGTAACGGTGAAAGTTGTTAAAAACAAAGTGGCGGCGCCGTTTAGAATCGCCGAATTCGACATTATGTACAATGAGGGAATTTCCAGGGAAGGGGATATAATAAATTGCGGTTTGAAATGCGGGATTCTTTCGAAATCCGGCACCTGGATAAATTATGAAAACCAGAAATTGGGCCAGGGGCTCGAATCCGCCCGCCAGTATTTGAAAGAAAACAAAGATTTGATTAAAAAATTGTCGCAGGAAATCAGGAAATCAACGCTTGCGTAGGCAATAGCGGGTCTCTAATGCCCGTTATCTCGCCGTGAACGATAAAAGCGCCATAGTTCGGGCGCGTTTTACGGCCGTTGCCAATTTGCGCTGATGTTTAGCGCAAAGGTGGCTTCTTCTTCTGGGCATTATTTTTGCTTGGGCGGAAATAAAATGCCGCAATATTTCCGTGTTTTTATAATCCACGTCTTGTATGTTTTGAGCGCAAAAATAACAAATATTTTTTTGGTTTAAAGGTTTTTGGTTTTTAGTTTCCATATTTTTTAAAAAGGTATATTTTCAACTTTTATGTCGTCGCTTTCCGCGGCTGTAATCGGAGTTTCGTCCAATTGCACCTCGGGCAGAACCTCCGGTTCGGCATAATTTCGCGCCGGCGATTGGGATGGAGCTTGAGCCGGATAGGAAGAGCTTGGGGCGGCGGCCATGCGAGGGCCAAGCTGCATATTTTCAGCGATAATTTCGGTGCGGGTTCTTTTTTGGCCGTTTTGGTCTTGCCAGCTGCTGGTGCTTATTCTTCCTTCGATAAAAACAAGGCGGCCTTTTGCAAGGTATTGGTGAGCAATTTCGGCCAATCGGCCCCACAAAACAATATTATGAAATTCGGTTTGGTTTTGCTTTTCGCCCGAACTATTCGTCCACATGCGATTGGTGGCAACGCCAAAACTGGCAACATTTTGGCCGCTTGGCGTTTGCCTCAATTCCGGATCGCGAGTTAAATTTCCCAAAATGAAAACTTTGTTTAAGTTCATTTTTTTATTTTTATCTGTTTAATATGCTTTCCAGTTTTTGGTCAAAACTCGGAGCCGGGGATTCCGGTGTTATTTGTTCGGGCTGGTCTTGCGCGACAACCGCCGCCGGTTTTGATTTTATAGACTGGTTTAATATAAAAAATCTTAAAACTTTTTTGTTTAAAGCGAAAACTTTTTTCATTTTTTCGAGCCCTTCTTCATTTTCAATGTTGAAATAAAAAACTCCGAAATGAGCCCAATTTTGCTTTTTGATGGGATAAGCAAGCTTTTTTTGGATAATCGGCTCGGCTTGAATGTTAATTCCGCCGTTTTCAGCGATGATTTTTTTCAATTCATCGGCTTCGAAACCGATTTTATTTTCTGAAATTTCGGGTGTCAGAAGATAAGACATCTCGTATTCTTTTTTATTTTCCATTTCGTTCATTTGCCGTAATTTATCACAAACCGCTGAATATTGTCAATTTATATTTTAAATTCTATTACGTCGCCGTCTTGGACGACATAGTCTTTGCCTTCGGTTCTTAAAATCCCTTTCTGGCGGGCATTGGACCAGGAACCGCATTCCAATAATTTTTCCCAATTTATCACTTCGGCTTTAATGAACTTTTCTTCAAAATCGGTGTGGATTGCCGAGCCGGCTTGCGGCGCCGCGTATCCCGCTTTAATTGTCCAGCCGCGGGTTTCGTCTTCGCCGGTGGTGAAATAGGTGATAAGACCGAGCAATTCGTAAGCCGCTTTTATTAAATCGTCCAAATGCGACTCGCTTTTAAATTCCTTCGCTTCCTCTTCGCTCATTTCGGACAATTCCTCCTCGAATTTCAAATTAATCGCTACGTTTTTTATTTTATGATTTAAATGGTTTAAATGTTCGGAATCGCCGTTGTTATTATTGAATACAAAAATAAACGGCTTTAAGGTTAAAAGATTCAAACTTTTTATCAAATCAAATTCTTGGGTTTCTAAATTGGCTTTTATCGCCAAATCGCCGGCTTCCAAAACGGTTTTTACTTTTTCCAAGATTATTTTTTCTTCCTGGGCGGATTTTTGTCCGCTTCTGACTTCTTTTTCGTTTTTAGCCAGATGCTTGTTTACGGTCTGCAAATCCGCCATGGCTAATTCAAGCTGGATGGTTTCTATGTCGCGTTGCGGATTTACGTTATTTTCAACGTGAATTATGTCAGGATTTTCAAAATTCCTCACGACTTCGGCGATGGCGTCGACTTCGCGGATGTTCGCCAAAAATTGGTTGCCGAGCCCCGCGCCTTCATGGGCGCCTTTAACAAGCCCGGCGATATCGACGAATTCAATCGCCGCCGGAATGGTTTTTTTCGATTTTGACATTTCCGCCAGTTTGTAAAGCCGCTCGTCGGGCACTTTAACGACGCCGACATTCGGGTCGATGGTGGCGAAAGGAAAATTGGCGATATTAACTTTTTCCCTCGTAAGGGCTTTAAAAAGAGTCGATTTGCCGACATTCGGCAGGCCGACGATTCCTATTTTCAGAGACATAGATTTAATTTTCGCATATAATAATAACATATGACAAGCGAGGTTGATTCCAAAATTTTCAGGGCTTACGATATTCGGGGAATTTATCCCGACGAGCTTGATGAATCAGCGGCGTATAAAATCGGCCGCGCTTTCGCCGTTTATTTAAAAGAAAACGAAACGGAAAAGCCGGAAAAAATTTTTGTCGGCAATGACGCCAGAGATTCTTCCTCGGTTTTAAAAAGAGCTTTCATGGAGGGCGCGGCAGATGGCGGATTCAACGTTTCGGATATCGGCTTGGCAACGGTTGATATGGTTTATTTCGCTTCCGGACGTTTCAATCTTCCGGCCGCCATGATAACCGCTTCTCATAATCCGAAGGGTTGGAATGGCTTCAAGCTGATGAAGAGCGGCGTTGATTTTTTTAATGTTAAAGATTTGGAAGCGATAATTAGTGAAAAAAGAAGCGATCGCTCTGAATTGAAAGGCGAAGTTAAAGAAGAAAATATTGAAGGCGATTATTTAAATCATGTTTTAAGTTTTATCGATATTGATGCTATAAGGCCGATGCGAATCATGATTGGCGCCGATGGCGGAGTAATTAATCCCATTTTAAAATCGATTGTTGAAAAACTGCCGATTGAAATTGATGATAATCATTATCAATTTGGCTGTGTTTTTGATGCCGACGGCGATCGCGCCAATTTTACCGATGAAAATGGAGAAAAGGTGAATCCATCGATTGCTGGAGCTTTAATGGCAAAATATTTTTTGAAGCGGAATCTTTACGGTAAAATCGTGTTTAGCGCAACGGCGAGTAAAATCATTTCCGATATTGCTGATATTTATAACGGAGAAGCGATTCGAGAAAAAGTGGGACATACTTTTATCAAAAAGCGCATGAAAGAAGTCGGCGGCATTCTGGGCGTCGAAACCTCCGGCCATTATTATTTTAAAAATAATTTTTACGCGGATTCCGGCGTTATAAGCTTTTTGACGATGCTTCAAATATTGAGCGAAGAGAAAAAAAACTTGTCGGTTTTGGTTTCTGAACTTTCAAAATACGTTTCCATTTCGGAAATGAATTTTGAAGTTTCCGATCCGGAAAGGCTTATCAAAAAAATAGCCGAAAATTTCGAGGGCTATGACCTTGACTGGCTTGACGGCTTAACCGCGCGGACGCCGGATTTTTGGTTTAATTTAAGGCCGTCAAACACCGAGCCTTTAATCCGTTTAAACATCGAAGCGAAAGACGAGCTTATCTTAAATAGGGTAAAAGACGATTTAATGAAATTAATAGAAAAAGAAAATGCCTCGATATAGAGGGGCATTTTCTTTTGTAAAAAATTTTTAAATAATCAAACCGATTTTTTGTTTGGCTTCGCGCAAAGTTTTTTCGGCTATCGCCGAAGCTTTTTTGGCGCCGCTATCCAAGATTTTTTTCACTTGGTCGGGATTTTCGGAAAGCTCGGCGTACCGATTCCTGAAATCGGCGAAATGATTTGCGATAAGCTCGGCCAAGCGCGGCTTGAATTCGGAATATTTCAGTTTTCCGTCCGCATGCTCTCTTTTGTAGTTGGAATATTCGTTTTTTTCTTCTTTCGTTTCCGCGAAAGCGTCGAAAATCGCAAGCAGATTGTCGCCGCCGATTCTTTTGTCTTTTCCTCCGCCGGTGTCGCTTACGGCGGATTTTATTTTTTCTTTAATGATTTCCGGCGAATCGAAAAGCGCGATGTAAGATTTTTCGCCGCCCGATTTGGACATTTTTTTGGAAGGATCAACCAAACTCATAATCCGCGGAGTTTCCGTTAAAAGAGATTTCGGTTCGGGAAAAGTTGGCCCGAAATTGTTGTTGAAACGGCGGGCGATATCCCGCGTCAATTCCAAATGCTGTGTCTGGTCTTCGCCGACGGGAACGGCGTCGGCTTTGTGTATCAATATGTCGGCGGCCATTAAAACCGGATAGCCGAAAAGGCCCATATTGATATTTTCTTTTTGCGCGGCGGCCTTGTCTTTGAATTGCGTCATCCGTTCAAGCTCCGGTATTTTTACGAGAGTGTCGAAAATCCATGCCAAGTCGGCGTGCCCCGGAACTTGGGATTGCTGGAAAATTATCGATTTTTCCGGATCAAGCCCTAAAGCCAAAAGGCTCGTTGCCAAATCCAGAATTTCTTTCGGTTTTTCTTTCGGATCGAATTCTTCGGTAATCGAATGATAGTCGGCGACAAAAAACGCGCATTCGTTTTCGGAATCGTTTTGCAGTTTTATCCAATTTTTTATCGCGCCCAAATAATTGCCGATGTGAAGTTTTCCCGAAGGCTGTATGCCCGATATGATTTTCATCTTTTTATATTTTATATTTTTTTTAAATCTCCACAATTACCGGAAGGATCATCGGGCGGCGTCTGGTTTTAGTGTACAAAAATTTGCCGATTTTGTCTCTTAGGCTGTTTCTTATGTACGGCCAGTTGATGTCGGTGCCCGGAATAACCGTTTTTGCGATGGTTTCTTTTATTTTTTTGCGTGTTTGCCTTAAAAGTTCTCCGGATTCTTTCATATATATGAAGCCGCGCGAAATAATGTCCGGTTCGCCTTTAACTTTTCCGGTTTGACTGTCGACAACGGCAATGATTACAAACATTCCATCGGCAGACATCAGTTGCCGGTCGCGCAAAACAACATTGCTTACGTCGCCGACGCCGAGCCCGTCAACCATCACGATATTTGAGTCTACGAAATTTTTCGTAACGGTAATTTTATCCGGCGTCAATTCCACGATTTGCCCGTTTTCCGCCAAGGCGATGCTTTCTTTCGGCATTTTCAAAACTTCTTCGCCGAGTTCGGCATGTCGCGCCATCATTGAAAAATATCCGTGCGTGGGCATCAAAAATTTGGGGCGGAGCAACCGCAACATTTCCCTCAAATCTTCCCGTTCGCCGTGGCCGGAAGCGTGAATATCCATCATTTTATAATGGAAAACGTGGGCGCCCCGCTTGTAGAGATTGTCTTTTAAAGCTTGAACCGAACGTTCGTTGCCGGGCACAACCGAGGATGAGAAGACAATTGTGTCTCCTTTTTTAAGCTGCACTTCTTTATGTTCGCCGTTGGCGTAGCGCATCAGGAAGGCATTGCTTTCGCCCTGCGCGCCGGTGCCGATGACCGTGATTTTATTGTCCGGATAACGGTGAATGTCTTTGGCGTCTATAAGCGTAGTCTTTTCCGCTTTTATGTATCCCAATTCTTTGGAAATTTCCACGTTGCTTTTCATCGTGAAGCCCTGGATTACCACTTTGCGGCCGTAAGCTTCGGACAAAGCGATAAGCTGCTGGACGCGGTTTAAAAGGGAACCGAAAGTGGCGGCAATAATTCTTCCATCGGCTTGCTTGAAAATTATTTCGAGATTTTCCCTGATTGTTTGTTCGGAAATTGAGTGGCCCTCTTCTTCAGCGCCGGTGGAATCTTCCATGAGCATTAATACGCCTTGGTCGCCGAAACTTTTTATTCTTACCAAGTCGGCCGGCCGGTCATTGATCGGGTGCGGATCGAATTTAAAATCGGAAGTGTTGATGATTGTGCCGATCGGCGTGTCGATTTTTATGGCGAAATTGTCGGGGATGTTGTGGTTGACGTGGAAAAAACTTACCGCAAAAGGGCCGAGTTTTATCGTCTCATCTTCTTTAACCGATTTAATGTTGAGTTTTGGCGCGTTGGGAAAATCGGAATGGCGTTTTTTAATTATGGCGGCGGTTAATGGCGCGCCGAAAAGAGGAGGATTGCCGATTTTTCCGATGAGATAGGGAATGGCGCCGATGTGGTCGTAGTGGCCGTGCGTGAAGAAAGCGCCGAGGACATTGTTTTTCTTGTCTTCCAGATATTTGACGTTGGGGATTGTAAAATCAACGCCGGGCATATCCAGTTCCGGGAATCCCAGTCCGATATCGATGATTATTATTTTGTCTTCATATTCCAACAGGGTCATATTTCTGCCTATTTCTCCCAGTCCGCCCAAAGGAATTATTTTTATTTTCCCCTTAGTATGAGATTTTGCGATCACCACTTCCGGCGGCGTTATTTTTTGTTTTTGCATATGTTTTTTTATTTTATTTTTCTTACCCCTCCGAAGCTTTAGCGGAGGAGGGTTGATTTAATTTAGTTTATTATTCCAAAATATCGCTTCTATTTTTCTGGCGGGCGCGCCTTTTTTTACGCCGTAGGTCCAGTGGTGAATCTCCGGCGTTTTTTTACCGTCGCTCATGCTGATAGCTTTATTATTGCCGATATAAAATCCGATATGTCCGTGAAATTCTTTATCGCCGGTATCTATTTTTTCCCACACGAGAATGCTTCCGACTTTCGGTTTTTTTCCGCCAAAGGCGGATCCGCCTTTGGCGGATTTCCAGCCTGATTCTTTCAAGTCTTTTATTGTTCCGCTGACAGTCCCATGGGGCGGATATTTTACCAGTTTAAATAATGGAAAAAGAGCTAAAATCGAAGAAACGAAAAAAGCGCAAGAAACTTTCCCGTTTCTTAAAATATCTTCCTTTTTGCCGTTTACTTTAGCGTAGGAATTGCGGAATATTTTCGAACCGACGCTGTTTTTGATAATGGCAATATAGGTATCAAATAAAACTGGAACTACCTTTATATTTTTCATTATTTTGCGGGCGAGCCCGCTTTTACAGTGGGCGAGGGGAGACTCGAACTCCCATGAGATTGCTCTCACAGCGCCCTGAACGCTGCGCGTCTACCAATTTCGCCACTCGCCCTCGAACTCTTCGGGGTGATTTAAAAATTTTAATTGTTGGAGATTGTTAATTAAGCTGTATAAGGGATTTTCTTTTGTTAAGCCGAATTCCGGATATTCCCGAGCGCGGATTTTCTTGATTTCGGGTGCTGAATCATAATTGGGATTTTTGACGATGTCAATCAGATTGCCGCCGTTTAAAAAATAATAACAAGCGCCATGATTGTTTTTGTACGGCTCGTAATCGTGCTCCGCTTTTTCGCTTACCAGATTAGCCGTTAAAAGCGGTTCGCCGAAAACATTAATCATATTATGGCCGAATCCGGGAGGAATTACAAATTTTTCCCCGGGGCCGGCTTCCGCCAAATAAACCGATTTTATTTTTTCGGCGCTTTCTTCGAATGATTGGATTAAAAAATACGCGCGGCCGCGCAAAACTTCGTAGATTTCCGGATAGGGCAAGTGATAATGGCCGGCGGTTTTTACGAATTCGCCGTCGATGGTTCCGGATGGAAGAAGCGTTAGATCGTATCGCAAGCCGGCGGAGCGGATTTTTTCATCGTCTTTTTTTAAATGAGCTCGGCGCCAAATACGGTAAGCCGGATCGGGGCCGTTTTTCGCTTCGGGATTTTTCAAATAAGGCCGAAGATCGTTTAAGCTTCTTTTTGATTTTTCGATAAACGGAAAATTGCCATCAAAAATCAAATCCAAATTTTCCTCATCGAGAGAAATCGAGAGACCGGAAATTTTTTGGAGATTTATTTCCATATCCTTTCGGTTTGGATGTGCCAATCGCTTATTTTCGCGAATCGATTTGAAGGAATGGCCAAATTAACAAAACTGATGTTTTTAACCGTATTTTTAACCACATAAAGATAATTCGGCGAATAAAGGAATGCCGCCGGCGCGTCGGCCAAAACCAATTTTTGAAATTCTTCAAGTTTTTGAGCGCGCTTTATCGGGTCGGTTATTTGGCGCGCGTCTTCCAAAATTTTGTTTACTTTTTTATTGTCGTAAAGCGACAAGTTGAGCCCGGAATCTTTGGCGGACACGCCATGCCAGAAAACGTACGGATCAATCGAAGCGGTATATGATTCGCCGATCAGAATGGCTCCGTAATTTTTAGTTTTCAAATAATTTTGCTGGAGATCGCTTATTGAAACTATTTTCAAATCGATATCAATGCCGATGTTTTTAAGATTGTCGCGTATCAGGGTGGCTGCGAGCTGCATTGATTTTGTGGCGATAACGGTAAATTTAAGCGGCGTCGCTTCTTTGTCTTTTTTGTTCAGTTTTTTTGCGTAAATGCCGAATTCATTTCTCGTCCAACCGGCTTTCTCCAAAATCTGGCGCGCTTTTTGAGTGTCGAATTCATATCCAATAATGTTCGGGCTTGAACCGGGCGCGCCCGGCGGAATCGGTCCGGCGGCAATTTTGCCTTCGCCGTTTAATAATTTATTAAGCAGTTCCTCCTTGTTTACGGCGTAATTTATGGCTTTTCTTGCATTTCCGTCTTTCAAAATGGGATCATTGGTGTTGAAAAAAAGCGCGTAAACTCGCAAAGACGGCAGGGAAAAAACCGAGGAATTTTGCAAGCCGCGGAGCTGATTTTTGTTTTGGGCGGTTTGAAGAAACAAGCCATCCGCTTCTTTTCTGTTGAAAGCCGACACGGCTTCCTCTTCGGAGAGATAAAATTTAAAAGTTAGATTTTGAATGAACGGCGGCGAGGCGAAATAGGTTTGATTGGCGGTTAGATTGACGGCGATAATTGTTCCCAAAGCGTTTTTTTGCAATTTGGAAAAACGGTACGGTCCGGTGCCGACCGGTTTAAGATTAAAATCGGCTAAGGGGAAATTTTTTGGCGCAACCTTGCTCCAGATATGTTCTGGTAAAATGCCGAGCATTGCCAAATTTTCCGCAAAAGCGTTGTATGGCGTTTTTAAAGTTAATACAACCGTATGGGGGTCGGGACTTTCAGCTTTCACGCCTTGCCAGCTGTTTCGTAGCGGACTGTTGTATTCCGGATTTTGGACCGCATTGACGGTGAAAATAACGTCATCGGCGCTAAAAGGTCTGCCGTCATGCCACGTTATGCCGTCTTTTAGTTTGATAGTATAGGTTTTGTCGTCTTTCGATACCGTGTAGCTTGCCGCCAAATCCGGCGATAAATCGCTGTTTTCATTGTATTTTAAAAGAGAGGAAAAGATAAGGCGAGAAAGGTCTCTGTCCGCGTCATTGGTGGCTAAAAGCGGATTAAGATTATGGGGCGATTCCGATACCGCTTCAACGTAAGTGCCGCCGGAAGAGGATATTTCTTCGGTTTTACTGCGATAAAAATCGCCGATGAGATAGGAGATGGAAAAAAGTATTAAAATGGCAAAAATGCCCAGCCAGATTTTTTCTTTGGCGCCAAGGCGTTTCCAGATTTTTATCCAATTTTTGGTTTTTGTGAATTTACGAATGGTAGTTAAACGAAAAAATAGGCGACGCCGGTAGCGATAAACAATATTGCCAAAACAACGGTTGCCCAGAAAATAAATTTTTCCATTCCGCGGCGCGTATGGTAGAAGGTTGATTCGCCGCCGAAAACGGAAGAAAGCCCGCTGCCGCGGCTTTGCAAAAGAATGGCGACGATTAAAAGCGCCGCGATTACTATTTGCGCTGTCGGTAAAATATCAATCATTTTCTTTGTTGTTTTTATTATGAATAAACACGGAAGTTATAAAATTAAACAAGATTATGACAATCGTTGTCAAGAAATACGCGGCGAGACCGGTTATGGAAAGCTCGGGAGCGAAATAAACCGCCAACCACAAGATAAAAATGTTTATAACAATCGTAAAAAATCCGAGAGTGATGAAAATTAGCGGACTGAATATTATTTTTAAAATCGGTTTCAAAAGCACGTTCGCCAAGGCAAGAATCGCCGCTATTTTCAATAAGCTCAAGAACTGGTATTGATAGGCGACGCCGGGTATAAATCGCGCGGCGGCCAAAATCGCCAAAGCATTAGCGACGATGCGAAACAAAAAACCGATGATCATAATGATATATCAATGTTTTGATTTTATCAATAAACGCCTTTTCTGGCAAATTGTTGACAAAATAATAAATTAAGTTAATATAATACGTATTATTATTTTATTATTAAAAAAATAAGACATATGGCGAAGCAAATTTCCAAATTTTCCATAAAGCCTCTGGGCGACCGGATAGTGGTTTCGCCTGTTCAAGAGGCTGAAAAAACCAAATCGGGCATCATCTTGCCGGAAACCATTAATAAAGAAAAACCGGCGCAGGGCAAAGTGGTGGCCATCGGCGCGGGCGAAAAAATAAAAAAATCAGGCGTCAAAAAAGGCGATGAAGTGGTGTTTGAAAAATACGCCGGCGCCGAATTCAAACTCAACGGGGTCGAATACAAGATTTTAAAAGAAGACGAGGTGCTGGCGATTTTGGAATGATAAAAGTATGGTTTCCGCCTTCGCTAAAGCTACGGCGGATGCTCATATTTTTATCTAAAAATTTTCGTTATTAATAACTCAATTTTTAGAAAAATATGGCAAAACAAATAATTTCAGGCAAAAAAGCCAGAGAAGCGGTTAAGAAAGGCGTTGACCAATTGGCCGATGCCGTAAAAATAACTTTGGGGCCGCGGGGCCGAAATGTCGTTTTGGACAAAGGTTTTGGCGTGCCGACCATTACCAACGACGGCGTTACCATCGCCAAAGAAATCGAACTTAAAGACAAATTCGAAAATATCGGCGCCGAACTCGTTAAAGAAGCGGCTTCAAAAACCAACGACGTCGCCGGCGACGGCACCACCACGGCCGTTGTTTTGGCGCAGGCGATGATTGCCGAGGGAATCAATCTTATAAATTCCGGCGCCAATCCGATGATTTTGAAGCGCGGAATGGACAAGGCGATGGAAAAAGTTTCCAAAACTTTGAAAGAAAACGCCAAACCGGTGACCAAAGAAAAAATAAAAGACGTCGCCGCGATTTCGGCTAACGACGCGGAAATGGGCGCGCTTATCGCCGAAGTGATAAACAAAGTCGGCAAAGAAGGCGTGGTTACCGTTGAAGAAGGTCAGACGATGGACGTTTCTTACGAGCTTGCCGAAGGGCTTCAATTCGACCGCGGTTATGTTAATCCGTATATGATTACCAACGCCGAACGAATGGAGGCGGTTTTGGAAAAACCTTATATTTTAATCACCGACAAGAAAATTTCTTCGCTTTCCGAAATAATGCCGCTTTTGGAAAAAGTGATAAAATCCGGCAATAAAAATCTGGTAATAATTGCCGACGAAATCGAAGGCGAAGCCTTGGCGACTCTTGTCGTAAACAAATTGCGCGGCGTTTTTAACGTTTTGGCGGTGAAAGCTCCGGGATTCGGCGACAGGCGCAAGGAAATGCTGGAAGACATCGCGGCGGTTATCGGCGGCGAAGTGATTTCCGAAGACAAAGGAATGAAGCTTGAAAGCGCCGACTTGAACGTTTTGGGCGAAGCCAAGAGGGTAATCGCCAACAAAGACAACACAACGGTTGTCGGCGGCGCCGGCTCCAAAACGGAAATCGAAAAAAGAATAAAACAGATTAAAACTCAGCTTGAAAAAACCGAATCGGAATTCGACAGGGAAAAATTGCAGGAAAGATTGGCAAAGCTTTCCGGCGGCGTGGCCGTGATAAAAGTTGGCGCCGCTACGGAAGTTGAAATGAAGGAAAAGAAATTCCGCATCGAAGACGCGGTTGCGGCCACGAAAGCGGCTATCGAGGAAGGAATCGTTTCCGGAGGCGGAGTGGCGCTTTTTGAAGCCGCGAAAGAAATAAAAAATTCCAAAATGGCCGGGGGCGCGGAATTTGGCGACGAAGCCAAAGGCGTGAATCTGGTAATCAACGCTCTTGAAGCGCCGATACGAACTATTGCCAAAAACGCAAACAAAGATGATAATGAAGTGGTTCAAACCGTGAGCGGCAGAGAGAAGGGTATTGGGTTTAACGCGATAACGGGAGAATATGCCGAAATGATAAAAGAGGGCATCATCGATCCGTTGAAAGTTACCCGCGCCGCTTTGCAAAACGCCGTTTCGGTGGCTTCAATGCTTCTCACAAGCGAAACGCTGGTTGCCGACTTGCCGGAAAAAAATAACCCTCCGGCCGGCGGCGGAATGCCGGGAATGCCGGAAATGTAAATAAAAATTATGTTGGTTATAAGATTACAAAAAGTTGGAAAAAAACATACCGCGACTTTCAGGGTCGTGGCAACCCAGAAAACCGCCGGCCCGCGCCGGAAGTATTTGGAACTCCTGGGCAATGTGAACCGCAAAACCAAGGCGGTATCTTTGAATAAAGACAGAATTTTATACTGGATTGGCAAAGGCGCGCAGCCGTCGGAATCCATTCATAATTTACTGGTTTCGCAGGGCGTGATTTCCGGAAAGAAAATTGCCGTCCATAAAAAAGCGGCGGCGGTTGAACAGCCGAAAGAAGCGGTTATAAAAGAAGAAGCGGCGAAAGCGGAATCTCCCGCGCCGGAAACGGTTCCGGCCGCCTAATCGGCGCCGATTCCTAAATTCATGAAAAAAATAAAAATCGACTGGTTCACAAAATTTATGATGAAATTTTGGCCGAGCTTGGCGGTAGCCAGATTATCCAAGAAAATGGGCGTTGGACACACTTCATTCAGTAAAATTCATGATGTTTTTTCGCAGGTGAGGCGCGTCGATATTTTTCCCTTGAAGCTCGGATACCGCGGTTTTATGATTGTTCTCGACAAGAAAACCGCGCTTTATTTCAATCAAGATCATGATCATTTCGTGTATAATGGATTTGAAATGGGAAAATACGAAAAAGGCGACGTTACGATTTTCGACGGCTTGAAATAGCGCGCCTGTTTCAATAATTTCAGTTGAGGATAACTCATTATTGCAACGGTTGGTTATTTGATATAATTGGGGTGTATCGAGGCAAAGGTCGATTTATAAAAATTTAACAAGACTTGCGATGAATAAATTAAACGCGCTTGATTGGCTGTCATTTATTCTCGTTATCATCGGAGGTTTAAATTGGCTGTTAGTCGGCTTGTTCAATTGGAATTTGGTTTCTGCCATTTTCGGGGACATGTCGGCTCTTTCAAGGCTGATTTATGATCTGGTCGGCCTTGCCGCTTTATACCTGCTCGCGATGATGTCGAAGTATTGCAGGAAATAATTTTGTTATAATTGCGCGCAACTAAACGCGTTTTCCGGTTATCGGAACAACGTGTTTAGTTTTTAAATGCGCAATTTATCATTTGTTTAAAGGTTGCCTGTTTTCAAAAATCGAGGTTTGATTTATCATAAAAGCAATGACCGATTTTGTTGGATCGATAAAAAAATACGTTCGGGCGGCAGATTATCTTTCCGCCATCCAAATTTATCTTTGGAATAATTTTTTATTAAAAAGAAAACTGGCTTTTAGCGACATTAAGCCGCGGCTTTTGGGGCACTGGGGCACTTGCCCGGGCATCAACTTCATATACGCCAATTTGAATTATTTGATAAAAAAGCGCGGCGCCGAAATTCTTTTTATAATGGGTCCCGGCCACGGCTTCGCGGCGCTTCAAGCGAATTTATTTATCGAAGGAACGCTTGGAAAATATTATCCGTCAGCGACTCGCGATGAAAATGGCGTCGGCTATGTGGCGAAAAATTTTTGCTGGCCATACGGCTTTCCAAGCCACAGCAATCCCGGAGCGCCCGGCGTTATTTTGGAAGGGGGCGAGCTTGGCTACGCGCTTTCAACCGCTTATGGCGCGGTTTTGGACAGCCCGGAATTGATTGCCGCCTGCGTTATCGGCGACGGCGAAGCCGAAACCGGCCCGACGGCGGCGGCCTGGCATTTGAATAAATTTATCGATCCGGCGGCAAACGGCGCGGTGTTGCCGATTTTGCATTTGAACGGCTATAAAATTTCAGGGCCGACCATTTTCGGCAGAATGACAAACCGCGAGCTGAAATCGCTGTTTACCGGCTACGGCTATGAACCGCATATAATAGAAGGCCGCGACATTTATGAAAAAGCGGCCGAAACTTTTGAAAAATGCTACGAGTCAATTCGCGCGATTCAGGATAAAGCGAGAAAAAACACGGCGTCCGAAATTCCGCCGCGATTTCCGATGATTATTTTGAAAACACCGAAAGGATGGACGGGAATCAAAAATTTAAAGGGAGTGAAAATAGAAGGCAATTTTGCCGCGCATCAGGTTGTGGGGCCGAACGCTAAAACCGACAAAACGGAGTTGAAGGCGATCGAAAAATGGTTTCGTTCATATAAATTTGACGAATTATTTTCCGCTGAGAGCGGATTTATCGACGAAATAAAAGAACTGATTCCGGATTTGGGATTGAAAATGGGAGAAAATCGCCGCGCTTTCGGCGGAAGCGCGGTGAAGCCGCTTGTATTGCCGCCGATTGATCAATTTGCCGAAGATGCCGCTGTTCCCGGAACCATCGGTTCAAGTTCTATGCGCCGCGCCGGGGCATATTTGAACGAAGTTTTCAAACTTAACAAAGAAAATAAAAATTTTCGCATGATGTCGCCGGATGAAACTTATTCCAATAAATTGGACGCGGTTTTTGAAACCACATCGCGCGCTTTTGTTATGCCGAAGAAAGAATGGGACAAGGATCTCGCGTCTTCCGGCCGCGTAATGGAAATTTTAAGCGAGCATTCTCTTCAAGGATTGATGCAGGGATACGCTTTAACCGGTCGGCACGCCGTATTTTCTTCTTACGAAGCTTTCATTCAAATTGTTACGAGCATGGTTGACCAGTATTTGAAATTTTTAAAAGTGGCGCGCGAAATTGCTTGGCGCGGCAATATTCCGTCGCTTACTTACATTCTCACTTCTTCCGGATGGCGACAGGAACACAATGGATTTTCTCATCAAAATCCCGGATTTATCAGCGAGGTGCTTCAAAAAACCGGCTGCAACGTCCGCGTATTTTTCCCGCCCGACGGCAACAGCACGCTGGCGGTTTTGAAAGAATGCCTCGCGTCAAAAAACGGCATCAATATAATAGTTGCCGGAAAAACTTTTGAGCCGCGTTGGTTAACGCCGGAACTTGCGGCAAAAGAACTGGAGTCGGGAATGGCGATTTGGGATTTTGCGAGCGAGGAAAATCCCCATATCGTTTTTTCGGCAGCGGGCGATTATCTTACAAAAGAAGCTTTGGCCGCGATTGATATCGTTAAAAAAGAGGCGCCGGAAATTCGGGTTCGCTTCGTTAATATTATGGAGCTTTCATCGCTCGGCATCGGCGGCGGGGATGGCCGCGTTTCGATAAATTTCAATCAATACTTTACATCCGATAAGCCCGTAATTTTTAATTTTCACGGCTATCCCCAGATGCTAAAGCAATTTTTGTTCGATTATTGCGAGGATCACAGATTTTCGGTTCATGGCTATATCGAAAACGGATCAACCACGACGCCTTTTGACATGCAGGTTCGCAACGAAACCAGCCGGTGGCATTTGGCGACGGAAGCGTTTGCCAAAATGGCCGAACGCGGATTTTTAAACGGTGAAAAGGCCGATAATTTGATTAAAAAATATGAGCAAAAATTGGCCGATCATCGGGAATATATTGTTAAAAATGGCGTTGATCCGGAAGAAATAGAAAATTGGGTTTGGAAGGGAATCAATAAATAATTTCTAACCAAATTTTAAATTATAAATTTTAAGTTTTAAATCAAATTAAAAATTTTAAAATTTAGAAATTAAATCATTAAATTAAAATTTAAAATTAGAAATTTAAAATTAAATTCTTATGTCTAAATATTTTATAGTCAATACCGGAAGCGCTTCAAAAAAATACGCGCTTTATGCGGATGATAACCGTGGATTTTTCGCGCATTTTGAAAAAGAAGATAGCGGCATTATCGTAAACCTTGCCAAAGGCGCGGAATCGGAAAAACGGAAAATTTCCGAATCGGATTACGTGAACGCCACTAAATACGTTATCAATGAAATAATCAACGCGGGTTTGATAAGCGGCATCGGCGATATCGCGGCTGTCGGCTTGCGGGTTGTGGCCCCCGGAAGTTATTTTCAGGAAAATCGGATAATTGATGCCGAATTCAATAAAAAATTGGATGAGGCGAAAGAATGGGCGCCGCTTCATGCCGTTTCCATAATTTCTGAAATCGAAAGTTTGGGCGCGGCGCTTCCCGGCGTTCCGATTGTCGCCGTTTCCGACAGCGCGTATCACGCGACGATGCCCGGTCATTCGCGCTACTACGGCTTGCCGACAGGCGACGCCAAAAAATTGGATGTTTTTCGTTTCGGCTACCACGGGATTTCTTTTAAATCGATTCTTCCCAAGCTTGAATCGTTGTCGCGGGTGGCGACTGAAAAGGCGATTGTTTGCCATTTGGGAAGCGGCTCCAGCATTATGGCTTTTAAAAACGGGAAAAGTTTTGACACATCAATGGGATTTTCGCCGCTTGAAGGACTTCCGATGTCGACGAGAGTGGGCGATATCGACGCGGGGGCGGTGATTTACCTTGAAAAAAAATTGGAGTTGAGGCCGGAAGAAATGGAAAAATATTTCAATTCACAGTGCGGTTTATTGGGTCTGTCCGGGAAAACCGATGATATAAGAGAGCTTTTAAATCTCGAAGCCGGCGGCGACGAAGGGGCCAAGCTGGCGCTGGAAATTTTCGTTTATAAAATAAAAAAATACATCGGCTCGTATTTCGCGGCTTTGGGCGGCGCGGACATTTTGATTTTTTCCGGAACCATCGGCGAGCGTTCCTCGATTATGCGCTCGCGGATTTGCCGCGATATGGAAGCGCTGGGCATCGCCATTGATAATGAAAGAAACAACAATACCGTAAGCGCGGACGGCTTCATTCATAATGCAACGAATTCGCCGGTTAAAATCGCCGTGATTGTTTCCGATGAAATGAGCCAAATGGCAACCGAAACCGCGGAAATTTTGAATAAATAGAATAAAAATTTAAATTCTTAATTATCCACAGTTATTTTTTTGACATGACCATTTAGTCATATATAATTAAAGTATGGTTATCAAAGAAATAACTCCGAAACAAAAAAAAGTTCTTGAATTTATTTACGACAGCGTATTTAACGAAGGATTCCCGCCAACGCTATCCGACTTAAAAGAAAAAATGGGGGTATCTTCAAATCAATCGGCTTTAAATTTTTTAAATGCGCTTGAAAAAAAGGGGTTTATCAAAAGAAGAGAAGGGCAGGCAAGAAGCATAACCATTTTGCCTCTTGGATTAGAAATTTTAGGCAAAAAGTCGCTCATGCCAATTTTAGGGGCTACAAGTGCCGGTTCTCCAATTGAAACTATAGAAATATCCGGAGAATGGCAAGAAATTCCGGGTGAAGTAGCAAGATTAAAACAAGAAGTCTTTCTTTTAAAAATTTCCGGCGACTCAATGATTAACGCCGGAATTGACGACGGCGATGTGGTTTTGGTTCAAAATCAAAAAGAATTTATTTCCGGAGATATTGTTTTCGCTCAAATCGGCGACGGTTCAACGGTCAAAAGGTTTATTTCCGATGACAAGCCGCCTTATGTTTATTTGAAACCCGAAAATCCCAATCATAAAGTTATTCCATTTAATGATGAGACTGAAATTAAGGGAAAAGTCATATCAATTTTAAAAAATAATTATTGGAAACCGGTGAAATAATATGCCTACGCAAAAAATAAGCAAAACAAAAGAAATAATAGATAAGATTTTTAAAGATAATGAAATTATTTATGGACTTAAAGAGTTTGAAGATATTGATTTGGAAGATATTTTAAAAATAACCGAAGAAGAAAAAAACAGGTTTTATATTAAAGATTTTAAATCGGGCGGGAAAAAGTTTGTTTACGACGAAACAAAGAAAAGCGGTAAGCCTGAAGAAATTATTCGGCAGTTGTGGCTTTATAAATTAAATAAATTTTATAAATATCCTTTTGATAGAATCGATATAGAAAAAAGTGTCCATTTTGGCTCAAAAGAATTTGCCCGGGCCGATATTGTAGTTTATAAAAACGATAAAACAACGCCCTATATAGTAATAGAAGTTAAAAAACCAAATTTTGGAAAAGGAATAGATCAGTTAAAAAGTTATTTAAATGCGGAGGGCTGCGAAATCGGCGTTTGGTCAAACGGGAAAATTAAAACTATTTTATATCGCAATTATCCGAATAATTTTGAAGATACGCTTTCAGAAATCCCGCCTGCCGATAAAACAATAGATGATTTATTGTCGGAAAAGCGCACATTATCCGATTTAGACCCGAAAACCAATCTAAAAGAAATTATTCAAATCGCGGAAGAACTGATTTTAGCGGGCGCGGGCGTTGATGTTTTTACTGAAGTTTTCAAATTGATTTATGCCAAACTATTTGATGAAATAGAGGCACAAAAAAGGGAAGAAAACGAAATATTGTTTAGAAAATATAAAGATCCCGCAAAAACCTACACTTCCGTAAATACTCTTTTTCATTTGGCAATTAAGAAATGGCCGGGAACTTTTTTTGAACAAGATAATATTCGTTTATCGCCCGAACATTTGGCGATTGTAATCGGCGAGATGGAAAAAGCCAAACTTTTCGGTTCTGATTTAATGATAATCGACGAAGCTTTTGAATATTTAATCCCCGAGGTTGCCAAAGGTAAAAAGGGGCAATATTTCACGCCGCGGCATGTGATAAATATGGCCGTTAAAATGCTTAATCCAAAATCGGATGAATATATTATTGACCCGGCTTGCGGTTCAGGAGGATTTTTAATCGCCTGCATGAATTGGGTTAAAGAGAATTACTTAAAATCGGAATATGAAAAACAAGAATATGCCAAAGAATATCTTTACGGCATAGATTTTGCCGATGAAACGGCCAAAGTCTCGCGGGCCTTAATGCTTATTGCCGGCGATGGCCGTTCGCATCTTTTTAAATTAAATTCGCTTGACCCTCGCGAATGGCAGGGTGAAGATCCCGATAAATTGCACGCGCGAAGCGAGCTTTTGGCGCGGTTGGAAAAATTTAAAGATTATACTCAGGAACAGGAAAATAAAAATACTTTTAAAAATTTCGCTTTTGATGTCTTACTAACAAATCCGCCTTTTGCCGGGGAAATAAAAGATCCGGGATTATTAAGGCAATATGAATTTGGCAGAAAGAAGGGGAAATTGGTAAATAAAATGGAACGGCATATTCTTTTTATTGAGCGAGATTTGGAATTTTTACGTCCGGGCGGCAGAATGGCGATTGTTTTACCGCAGGGAATTTTAAATAATACAAATATGGAATATGTTCGAAATCATCTTTTGGATAAAGTCAGAATTTTAGGCGTCATTGGATTGCATGTAAATACTTTTAGACCGCATGCTGGAGTAAAAACAAGTGTTTTGTTTTTGCAAAAATGGGGCGAGAATGAAGAAATTCCGAAAGATTATCCGATTTTTATGGCAGTTTCCAAAAAAGGCGGCAAAGACAATTCGGGAGATTATATTTATAAAAAAGACGCCAGCGGAAGTTATATTCACGACACCAAAGGCCGAAAAGTTTTAGACCATGACTTAGACGAAATCGCCGAAGCATTTATAAAGTTCGCCAAGAAACAAAAGTTTAATTTTTAAATTTAATTAATTTCTTATGAATATCGAAGAATATAAAAAGATAGATTGGAACAAACTACTTAGGAAAGACTTAGGAGAATATAGTTTAGAAGTAGCAAAACCTAATCTTGATAGGATTAAGTCAATATTTGACGAGATGTTAAATTATCCGAATCTGGATCAATTATCTAATAACTTCAAAAATCAGATTGAATTCCAACTGAATTCATTCATACAATTTTCAAACCAAATTGTAAATAATTTTCAAAATACAAATGAGCGTCAAATTTGGATTGATAATATAAAAAATAAAGAATTTGAGATTTACCAAAATCTTTCAACCGTTTATCGATATATAAAAGATTTTGATCCGTCAAGAGATGAGAGGTTGAAAGATGTTATTAAAAAGTCAGAGGAACGCATAAAAAAGTTAAATGAGGATTTAAGCAAAACGGAGGTTCTTTTACAGCAGGCGCAGAAAAAAGCAGTCCAAAGTGAAGTTATGGAATACGGAAACTTTTTTGGAAATGAAGCTTTTAAAAACGAAAGAACGGCCAAAATAAATCGTTGGCTAATGTTTGGAAGCATTATTTTAGCTGCAACACTTTCGATTATTTTTTTACAAAATATCAGGTTTGTTTCGTCTGAAAAGCTGACATTTTTTGAAAATATTCTACAAACCGTAAACACGCAAAACATACTTATAAAATTTATTTTACTCTCATTAGGTGGCTATTTAATCGCTCATTTTTCAAAAATACATTCAACAGAAAAAAACTTATATAACTTTAATATCCAACGGCAAAATGCGCTAAATTCTCATAAACAAATTCTTGATTCGGTAGTTGCCACTGAAAGTGAGAACGAGAAAGAAATTAGGAATGCGATTTTGCTGGAACTTACAAGAGCAATTTTTGCCAATCATGAAACTGGCTATCTAAAAGATTCTAAAGATAACCCTGGGCCCTCTAATCAGATAATAGAAATAACCAAAACTCTGACGAAGTAATTATGCAGTACTCCATAATCCAAAAATCACAACTCGAAGGTGCTTTGCGGCTAGACGCTGAATATTATCAGCCGGAGTATTTGGGATTAATTAAAAACCTCGATAACTTAGGCGCAGTGCCGATGGGAAAGGTTGCGGAAAATCCCAAAAGAAAATTTAATTCCCAAAAAGGCGAAAATTTTCAATATATTGAAATTTCAGAGATTGATTTATCAACTGGCGAGTACAACAAAAGCGAAATTCTAGGAGAAGACGCCCCCGATAGGGCACAATGGCTTGTTAAACAAAATGATGTAATTGTTTCTACAGTTCGCCCAATTCGTAATGCGGTTAGTTTGATTAGAGAAAATGCCAAAAATTTAGTTTGTTCGTCCGGCTTTGCCGTATTGAAGTCAGAGAAAGTCGAACCGGAATATCTATTTACTTATTTAAAAACGCGGCCAATTATTAAATTGTTAGATAGAAAAACCACAGCAACAATGTATCCGGCTATTACAGTTGAGGATATTTTGGAAACAAAAATTTATTTAGGCAATCAAAAATTCAGAGAAGGAGTAAAAAGTTTAGTTATAGAATCGCAAACAGAATTAGAAAATTCAAAGCATCTTCACTTCCAAGCTGAAAATTTGCTTCTAGCGGAGCTAGGCCTGAGCGAGTCGAAGGCTTGGGAAAATAACGACTTATTTTCCATTGTAAATTTGTTAGAAGTTAAAAAAGTGAATCGTATTGACGCGGAATATTTTCAGCCGAAATATGATAAATTAATTTCAAAAATGAAAAATCAGAATACAAAATTATTAGGAGATTTGGTTTCAATAAAAAAAGGAATCGAATCCGGGGCTGAAGAATATCAAGAGGAAGGGAAGTTATTTATCCGTGTCAGTTCGCTTTCAAAAGATGGAATAACAGATAAAGACCAAAAATATTTAAACGACAAATTATATCAGGAACTCAAGAAAGATTTTGAGCCGAAAACCGACGAAATTTTATTAACAAAAGATGCAACGCCGGGCATCGCTTATGTTTTGAAAGAACCATTAGAGGGAATTGTTGCCGGCGGTGTATTGCGCCTCAAAGTTAAAGAAGATGTTGATGCCGAATATTTAACGCTTTGCATAAACTCAATAATTGGGCAGGCGCAGGCCGAACGAGATGCCGGCGGGTCCGTTATAGCTCACTGGAAACCGGAACAAATCAAAAACATTTTAATTCCAATTTTACCAAAACCAATCCAACAAAAAATAGCCGATTTAGTCCGCCAATCCCACGAAGCCCGCAAAAAAGCAAAAGAATTAATGGAAGAAGCTAAACAAAAAGTCGAAAAATTAATTGAAGGGAAATAAACATATTATGAAATGCGATTATTGTAAAACAGAGGCCGTGGCAAATTACCAAAAAATTTGGGCTAAGTTTAAAATTGATAAAAATGGAATGTATAAGAAAATTTCAACATTTGACGCTCTTAATATTGAAGAGCCGACGGGCGATAGTAATTTGCATTTATGTTTGAAACACGAAAAAGATTGGCGAGAGGGGAAAATATAAATATAGTAAAAATTTAGGTTTAAAATAATGATAAAGAAATTTTAGTGGAGGTAAAAAATATATGAAGAATGTTATTGAAAGTATAATAAATGGCATATGAAAATAATAGAAAAAATTGAAATACATAGATTTCGTTCGATTTCTGATGTCTCTATTGAAACAAATGAGATTATTATTTTTTCTGGTATTAATAATTCTGGTAAGTCAAATATTTTGAAAGCATTAAATCTTTTTTTTAACAAAAATTCCAGTTTTGGACAAAAATATGATTTTGATAAAGATTATAATAAAGCCCATACTGGTCAAGCTGGTGGAAAAAGAGAAATAAAAATAACTCTGTATTTTGCTGGTCAAGGAAATGCGGCACTCAAAAAGCCGTTTTTTATATCTAAAACCTTTGAAATGGGTAGAGAAGATCCTAACACGGAGTATCATTCAACAGATCAAAAGGTTCAAAAAAGTATAGCGGACAAAGATGGAAATATTACGCGTCAGTTCACAAGATTTTTAAACAAAATTGAATTTTTTTATGTGCCAGCAGTTAGAGATAAGAATTTTGTGCGTAGTTTATTTTTGCATTTTGAAAAGCTAATAGAACATAATTCAGGCGATGATTTTAAGACAAAAATGGATGATTTATCAAACGTTTTACAAGAAAATTCTATAGAGATAAGTAAAGATTTTGAAAAATTTATTGGTTTGCCAACTCAGGCAAATCTATCTTCTAAGATTACTGATATTTTAAGTACAGTTGAAATTAATGTAAAAACAGGTATCAAGGTTTTGAGGCGGACAAAAAGAAAGACAAACTTAAAAGATGCATATGTAGATTTATTTTCGTCTGGTGATGGAATTTTAATGTCATATTTGGCTTACTTTTTAGCACATGTTTGTAGAAAAATTTCAAATAAGAATTTCATTTGGGGCTTTGAGGAGCCAGAAAATTCTTTGGAGTATTCAAAGGTTCAAAAAATTGCAGAAGAGTTTAATAATGAATTTAAAAAAAATGCACAAATATTCATAACCACTCATTCACCAGCTTTTATAGAATTAAAAGATCAGAAAGATGTTAATTTTTTTAGAGTCTATATTAAGCCGGAAGATTCAAGACAAAATTCTGAAATAAAAACTCTTAATGATATACGATCTAGGCAACAAGCATTATTTAATTTAGGACAAGTTGAGTCATCTGAATATAAAAAATTACAGGAAGAGCTTTATTTTGTCGAATTTGCGAAAGAGATAAAGGCGGCTGTAGAAAGAGTAAGAATTGAGGAAAAATTACTCTTAGAGACAAGGCGTGAGTTTGAAACTAAAAATAAAGCACTTTTGGAAACGCAACCAGGAAGAATTTTTATTTGTGAAGATAAAGACAATAAAGTAATTAAACTTTGGAAAAAATTATTTGAAATGTTTAATATTACAGATATTGTTGTAATGTCTTCCGAGGGTTCTACGAAGAATTTTATTGAGATTGGTATTCGACACCAACAAAAACTAAATACTGCCTATAACCCTAAAGTATTCAGACAGGTTGATAGAGACAGTCTAACTGATGAACAAATTTCTTCCATAGAGAATAAAGTTTTTATAAATGAAAAAAGAGATCTTAAATATGAGTTTAAGTTTTTACCTGTTAATGAAATGGAAAATTTTGCAATCTTGTCAAATACCCAAAACTTCACTGAAGTTTTTTGGGATACAAATAAAGATGACATCATGGATGTTTTTCAGCGCACTGCAGAATCCATGCTAAAAAAACAGTGAAAGTTTTTGATAACGAATCAGAATTACAGGAAATAATGAAATTTAGAAATGACGATGGCGGTTATGTTGCCATAATACAAGGCATGAGAAATGTTGCTAATCTGGACTGGAGAAAGTTTTTTCCCGGAAAAGAAATGTGTAAAAAAATACCGAATTTTAACCCTATTGATTATCTGAGTATATTAGACAAAAATAACTTACCAAAAGAATTGGTTAAATATGTAATGGAAGTGAAAAAGTTCTATAAAAACTAACTGTCCAATAAAAAATCAGGCGTAATAAATCCATGGATCAAAAAAAGTTTTTATAATTCACGGGTGGGGAGGGTCTCCCGATGAGCCTTTGCATAAGTGGCTGAAATTGGAGTTGGAGAAAAAAGGATTTGCAGATGCCATATTAGAAATAAAATAAATTCATGAAAAAAGTATTTGCGGAAATAGGGTTTGGCAACGACTCTTTTTTTCAACGGAGTTTGAGGAGGGGAATAATGAGTATAGAATTTCGAAATTTATAAAGCCGGAAAAAATAAACGATTATTATTTTCGCTTTTGGATATTTAAAAAAGTGTTTGTTATTTCTATTAAAGATGGATTTAAGATAAAAAAGAAAGATAAAAATAAATTGAAAATAGTTTTTGGGATAGGCGGAGAAACGCAATAATGTAAAAATATGTTTCTAAAACAAAATATAATTTATGTGTTTATAGACGCCTCAAATTTATGGGAAGCGCAAAAGGTAAAAGGAAAATTTTTTGATTATGAAAAATTAAGGAATTTTATCAAAAAAGAATTTGGAGGCTCATCTATAGAAATTTTTTATTATACCGCCTATCCTGCCGATGGAACGCGGGATTATAGTTTGGATGGCAAACATAAATTTTTTACTTTTCTTAAAAAGGATTAGGTTTCATCGTTCGTAAAAAAGAGTTGAAACGCATTCCCGTTATAACTAAAAATGGCCAATCTGTTGAAAAAAAGGGGAATATGGATGTGAAAATAACAATTGACGCGATGCATCATCTTAAAAAGTACGATACGGCAGTTTTGTTTACCGGCGATTCTGACTTTTTGGCCTTGATAACTTACCTAAAAACAGGCGGTAAAAAGGTATATATTTTTTCATCAAAAAATAACATCTCTGAAGAGTCAAGAACAGGTGGAGATAGATATTCTGATGTGTTGGAAATTAAGGAAGATATTTGGGGTAGAGAATTGAGACATAGGGCGGAAAAGGGCTAATAAAAAAACAACCCTCCGCGAGGAAGGTTGCTCTTGGATGTAATACCCTTTCAGTCAATAAATAAACTGAAAGACATTGATAGTATAGCAAGCGATCGCTATAAGTCAATAGTTTATCCACAACCATACTAATTCCATTTCGTAGCGGAGTTTTCTTTTTCATTTGCGGGAAAAAATAAGAAAATGCTAAAATAATAGTGTTGGCGGATTATCATTAAACAATAAATTATGTGGGAATTATTTTTGTTTTCCAAGGCTTTTGTCGGATTGATGTTTGCCGCTTTGATGATTTTGGTTATGTGGTCGCTGGTTTGGAAAGGCATCGCCTTATGGAAAGCGGCGCGGAAAGGCGATAAATGGTGGTTTATCGCCATGCTGGTTATAAACACAATCGGCATTTTGGAAATTCTGTATATATACATTTTCAGCGAGAAGAAAAAGAAAAATAAACTGCCGGAAGAAAAAATGGCGGAGACGATGAGTGAAAAATAAAAGACAAATAAAAAAATCGCCCCCCGCAACCGAGGGGGCGATTTTTAATTGCAACAAAAACCGCCGGTAAGTTATAATGTAAATACTTAATAATTAAACATAAAAAATATGTTTGAACTGAAAAACAAAGTGGCGCTTATAACAGGAGCGAGGCGGGGGATGGGCAAATCCCACGCTTTGGCCTTGGCAAAACAAGGCGCCAAGGTTGTTATCACCGATATCAACCAAGAAGAATGCCAAGCGGCGGCTGATGAAATAAAATCAATGGGCGGAGAGGCGGCGGCTTTTAAAATGGATGTGGCAAACGCCGCGGAAGTGAACCAAGTTTTTGACGAGGTTGTAAAGCAGTTTGGCAGGGTGGACATATTGGTAAACAATGCCGGCATTTACCAGCCCAAACCGGCGCTGGAAATCACCGAAGAAGAATGGAATAGAATGATCGACATCAATTTGAAAGGTGAGTTTCTTTGCGCCCAGCGGGCGGCGAAAGAAATGGTAAAAAATAAATGGGGGCGGATTATCAATATTTCTTCAATTGATTCCGGCGGTGTCGGCATCGGCCTTGCCGGCGGAGCTCATTACGCCGCTTCAAAGGGCGGAGTTGTGGGAATGACGGAGGTGATGGCGACCGAATGGGCGCAATTGGGAATCACCGTAAACGCCATCGCGCCCGGCGCGATAGATACGCCGATGATTGCGGCGGCGCAAATACCCGAAGAAGCAATGAAACAGATGATTGCGGGCATTCCCGTCGGAAGAATCGGCCGGTCGGAAGAAATTTCGGCGGCGGTGGTTTTTTTGGCTTCGGAAGAAGCGAGTTATGTTACCGGCGCTACAATTTATATCGATGGCGGCTGGCTGGCGGCTTAAAAACCCGGAGTGAAGCAATGATTTTGCACCAATACTTAACAGATCATCAAGCGCTCGGCTATGCCATTGTTTTTTTAGGCATGATCCTTGAAGGAGAAATAATTCTTTTTACCGCCGCATTTTTAATTAGCCAGGGCTATTTCAATGCCGGATTGATGTTTGTTTTGGTTTTTTCCGGAGCGCTTATCGGCGATACCGTTTGGTACTATTTTGGAAAACTGGTTGATGGGCAAAAATCTTTTCCCAGATTTAAAAAATTCACGGAAAAAATCACCAGTCCCGTTGACGAACATTTGAAAAATCGCCCGATTAAAACCCTTTTTATTTCAAAATTCGCCTGGGGCATAAACAGGCCGGTTATCTTAAAATCCGGCGTTTTGAAAATACCTTTCGGAAAATTCATCAAGGCCGATTTTGCGGCCGCGCTGGCATGGATTTTTTTTGTCGGCGCTTTGGGATATTTATCGGGCGCGTCATTCTCGGCCGCCAAGCGTTATTTAAAATATTCCGAACTTACTTTGCTGATGGGGATAGCAATTTTTATTCTGGTTGATCGCGTTGTAGCCAAGATTTCCAAAAAAGAGCTGTGAAAATCGATTTTAAAAAATTAAAAGTTTTTAGTCGGCCGGATTTGGATAGAATTCTTTTGGCCGTTTTAATTATTGTTTTAATCGCGCATTACCTCGGCGTTTTTCCTCCTGAAATTGACGGCCTGATTTCAATAACCGTCGCTTCAATCGCCACTTTGCCGGTTATTTTTAGCGCCGTTAGAGCTTTGAAAAATAAAACAATCGGCATTGATCTTTTGGCGAGCATCGCCTTGATTTTTTCAATATTGGCAAAAGAATTCGCTTCGGCAATTTTTATAAACTTAATGCTCGCTTCGGCGAGGATATTGGGAGATTATACGGAAAATCGCTCGCGGCGCGCCATTCAGAGCTTGATGAAATTAAAGCCTAAAAAAGCCAACATTAAGATTGGCGGCAAAATAATTGAAGTGGCGGTGGATAAAATTAAAAAAGGCGACTTAGTGGTTGTAGAATTGGGCGATAGGATTCCTGTTGACGGCAATATAATAGAAGGCGAAGCCGAAATTGACCAGTCGTCGCTTACGGGGGAATCTTTGCCGATTGATAAAAAAATTGGAGATCCGGTTTACAGCGCCACTATTGTCATTTCAGGCAATTTAATCGTTAAAGCGGAAAAGATAGGCGAGGAAACCACTTTGGAAAAAATCATTCAATTGGTTGAAGAAGCGGCCCGGCATAAGCCGGGCATTACCACTTTGGTTGATATTTTTACGACTTGGTATGTGGTTATAATGCTTATCGGCTCCGGGGTTTTATATTTCATTTCTCGCGATCTTTCACTTGTTTTAGCCGTCGTTTTGGTTGTTTGCGCCGATGATATTGCCATTGCCGTTCCGCTGGCTTTTATCGCTTCCATAGGTCATGCGGCTAAAAAAGGCGTCATCATTAAGGGCGGCGATTTTTTGGAAGGAATAAGCAAAGTCAAGATTTTAATAGTTGATAAAACCGGCACTTTAACTCGAGGCAAATTAAAAGTTGAAAATCTTTTTGTTTTTGATGATTGGGAAATCGGCGATGTTTTGCGGTTTGCCGGCGCGGCTTCGCTTTTATCGTCCCATCCGTCGGCAAAAGCAATTCTGCGATATGCGGAAGAAAATGGCGTTAAACCGGAACAGCCGGATAATTTTAAAGAAACAAGCGGCAAAGGTTCTGAAGCCGCATATAAAGGAAAAAAAATCATGACGGGAAAACTGTCTTTTCTTGAGGAATTGGGAATTAAGATATCCGAACATCAAAAGCGCGACATTCAAAATGAAAAAGACAAAGGATTAAATACAACGTTAATCGGTTATGACGGGCATCTTATCGGTTTTTTTACTCTGGCGGATGAGATAAGGCCGAATGTTAAAAACATTCTTTCAGAATTGAGGGATTTGGGGATAGAAAGAATTATAATGTTAACCGGCGACAATGAAAAAATCGCCCAAAGAGTTGCGGAAAAAGTCGGTATAACCGAATATCATGCCGATCTGCTTCCCGAAGATAAATTAAAATATTTGAAAAAATATATGGGTGAAGATTATAAAGTGATGGCGATTGGCGATGGAGTTAATGATGCGGCGCTTTTAAACGCCGTCGACATCGGCGTTGCCATGGGCGGAATCGGGGCCGATGTTACCATTGAATCCGGCGATATCGTTTTAATGCAAGACAATTTATCCCAAGTGCGGGAAACTATGCGCCTTGCGAGATATACGGCGAGAGTTTCCAAACAGGATTTTGTGATTTGGGGCTTAACAAACGGCGTCGGCCTTTTCCTTGTTTTCAGCGGCTTTATTCCGAATATAATTTTACCGACATTCGCCGCCGCTTATAATTTCATAACCGATTTTGTTCCGATTTTAAATTCGGCAAGGCTGTTTGGCGCGCACATAAAAGAATGATCAAATTTAAAATCGTTAAAAAATCAAAGAAGAGCGGGGCGAGGATCGGGATATTGAAAACGCCGCACGGAGAAATTGAAACGCCAACCTTGGTGCCGGTGGCGACTCAAGCCGTTGTTAAAACTTTAACCAGTGAAGAAGCCGAGGCGGCAAAATGCCAAATTCTTATCGCCAACACTTTTCATTTGCATTTAAAACCGGGAGAAAAAATCGTCAAATCCGCCGGCGGAATTCACAAGTTTATGAACTGGCGCCACCCTCTGATGACCGACTCTGGCGGTTTTCAGGTTTTCAGCCTGGGATTCGGCCATGATCTCGGCGTGGGAAAAATTTCCGCGCCTTCTTTCGGTAAAAATAAAGACGCGATTATCGACAAAAACGCCCAGCCGAAAAAAGTGAAAATCACAAGCGGCGGAGTTTATTTCAAATCGCCGATTGACGGCCGTGAATTATTTATAGGACCGAGGGAATCCATAAAAATACAAGAAGCGATCGGCGCCGACATCATTTTCGCTTTCGATGAATGCACGCCGCCGCTTTCGACAAAATCATATATAGAAACTTCATTAAGAAGAACCCACGATTGGGCGAAAATTTGCATCGCCAGCCATAAAACAAATCAGGCTCTTTTTGGCATTGTGCAAGGTTCCAAGTTTAAAGATTTAAGAGGAGAAAGCGCCCGGATTATAAATTCTTTGGGGTTTGACGGATTTGGCATCGGCGGCGATTTGGGCGAAAGCAAAGCGGACACGAAAAAAATTATTTCATGGGTTTTGCCTCATCTTGAAGAATCAAAGCCTCGCCATCTTTTGGGCATCGGCAAGATCGAAGACATTGAAAATATCGTGAAAAGCGGAATTGATTTATTCGATTGCACGGTGCCGACGCATTACGGCAGGCGGGGGATCGCGTTTGTCAGTTCGGGTTTGCCCGCCGTAGCTTTAGCGAAGGCGGGAAAATTGAATTTGAACAAATCCGTTTTTTTGAAAGATAAAAAACCTTTGGATTCAAAATGCGCCTGTTCCGTCTGCCAAAATTACAAACGCAGTTATATCGCGCATCTTTTAAAAGCCGGAGAAATAACGGCGATGCGGCTTTTGACTTTCCACAATCTCCATTTTTTCAACACCTATGTCGAAAAAGTGAGGGAAAAAATCAAAAATGGTCTTATTTAAAATATAGATGTCGCCCCGCAATTGCGGGGCGACATCTATGCATCTGTATTTGAAAGGTTTTGATTTTTTGGGGGATTTGTGATAGAAATTAGAGAGTTTACAGATTTTTATAATAAAAATATTTATGGCAAACAGGCATCTTTCGCGGTCAATTGCGGTGCAAGTTTTGTACGAGTGGGATTTTAACCGTGAGAAAGTTTCTCCGCCAAAGGCGGACCAGCCTCTGGCTGGAAAAATCGAAGAGATTTTGGGGCGCGATATCGAGGAATTCGGGCCCGGCTTGGACGACAGCAGTTTTACCCGCGATCTGATAAAAGGCGTTTTTGAAAATATAGAAAAAATCGACGCCATCATCGTTAAAACCGCGCCCGAGTGGCCGCTTGAGCAGATTAATTTGGTTGACAGAAATGTTCTGCGGCTGGGCATTTACGAGCTTTTATACGGCAACCATAAAGAAGTGCCTCCGAAAGTCGCCATCAACGAAGCTATCGAGCTGGCAAAAAGTTTTGGCGGCGAAACTTCGGGAAAATTCGTGAATGGCGTCTTGGGCACGATTTATCGGGCGATAGGCGAACCGGGAAAAGAAGAAGGAGGGCCGAGGAAAAACAAAGAAAATGGATAAAAATTTTGACGACTTGCAGCAAAAACTGGAAGTTAAATTCAAAAATAAAAACTTGTTAAAGCAAGCTTTTGTTCATCGTTCATATTTAAACGAAAATCCGGCTTTTGAGCTGGGGCACAATGAGCGGCTTGAATATCTGGGCGATGCGGTTTTGGAACTCGCGGTGACGGAATATCTCTTTAGAAATTATCCGGATTTGGCCGAAGGAGAAATGACCAATCTTCGAGCGGCTTTGGTTAATACGCAAATGCTTTCAAAAATTGCCGACCGGCTGGGTTTTAATGATTTTCTGTATTTATCAAAAGGCGAAGCCAAGGAAAATGGCCGCGGTCGCCAATATATTTTAGCCAATACGTTTGAAGCTTTTACCGGCGCCCTTTTCTTGGACCAGAATTACAAAGCGGCGGAAAATTTTATTTATAAAAACCTTATCCCGGAGCTTCAAGACATAATTGATAAAAAATTATGGCGCGATTCCAAAAGTTTGTTTCAGGAAGCGGCGCAGGAAAGAGCCGGCATTACACCGACTTATGAAGTTTTAAAAGAAAGCGGCCCCGATCATGCCAAAAAATTTGTTGTCGGCGTTTATTTAGGCAAAGAATTGGTGGCGCAAGGCGAAGGATCTTCCAAAAACGAAGCCCAGCAACAGGCGGCGGAAAATGCTTTGAAAGTTAAAAATTGGCGGTAAAAAACTGATAATATATATCCAATGAGGCTGAAAAAACTGGAAATATCGGGATTTAAATCTTTTGCCAATAAAACCGCGCTGGAATTTCCGGCCGCGGTAAGCGCCGTTGTCGGCCCCAACGGATCGGGCAAATCGAACGTGGTTGATTCGGTGCGCTGGGTTTTGGGCGAGCAGAGTTTAAAGAGTTTGAGATCGAAATCGGGCGTCGATTTAATTTGGGCCGGTTCGGCTGAAAAATCCGCTCAAGGCAAAGCGAGCGTTTTTTTACATTTCGACAACAAGGACGGATTTTTTCCGATTGATTTTGAGGAAGTGTCGATCGGACGCAAAGTGTATCGCGATGGCGCCAATGAATATTATTTAAACGGCAGCCAAGTTCGGCTTAAAGACATCGCCGAGCTTTTGGCGCGTTCAAAACTGGGACTTCGAGGCCATTCAATTGTTAACCAGGGTTCGGCCGATGAAATTTTGAGAGCCGATGCCGTTGAAAGGCGGAGTATTTTAGAAGAGGCTCTCGGACTTCGGGAATTTCAGCTTAAGAAATCCGAAGCCGAAGCGAAACTTTTGGAAACAGGCGCCAATTTGCGGCAAACGGCGAGTTTGATAAGCGAAATTTTTCCTCATTTGCGGTCTTTAAAGCGCCAAGTTGAGAAATTTCAAAAACGAGAGGCTTTAATTAACGATTTGGACAATCTTGAAAATAAATTTTTCAAAATAAAAATCCGGGAAATTTTGGCGGAAAGGGATGATAATCGCAAAGCGCAGCGGGAAACCGGTTTTAAAATTGCGGCGGCGAAAGAAAATTTCGAAGCCAAAGAAAAATTTTTTGGCGACCAATTGGCGCAAATCTCGCAAGGCGGCAGAGAAACCGGCCGCGTTGAAAGCGATTTGGAAGAATTGAATGCCCGGTGGCGCGATATCGCTCGCGAGCTTGGCCGCGTTGAAGGGCTTGTTGAGTCGGCGAAAAAAAATAACGCCGGCAACGTCAAAACAACAGAAACGGTTTTGGCGATTAAAATAAAATACTGGGCAAAACGCCTCAATGCTATTTTGGAGCTTAGCGACGGCGCCGCCATTAAAGAAGCCGTTAAAAATATTGCGTTGGAAATCGGAACCATTGGCGATTATTTCGAACGGAACGAAATTTCAAAAATTCTTTTACTGGCGGATTTGGCGGATTTCGAAAAAGAGAGCGAGAGCCCTTACGAGGCGGACAGGGAAAATTTGAAAATGAAACTTGCCAAAATCGAGAATGACATTAAAAAGAAAAAGGAGGGGCTTTTAAAAATTCGCTCGGAAGAAGCCGAATGGCGCGGCAGGTATTTGGACGTCCAAAAAGAATTGGAAACGGCAAGGCGCGAATATCTGTCTATTCGGGAGGCGGCGCGCAATTTTGATTTGATTGAAGAAAAAATAAAATTAAGAGAAGCGGATATTAAATCCGAAATGTGGAGTTCGGACAAAAATTACGACGATTTTTGCAAAACAATATCTTTTGCTACGGCAGATTTTAACAATAACAATAATGAAGTTTTAAATGTTGCGGAACCGGCCCCGTTAGAAACGGGGTTTCTAACGGGGCTGGAGAATAAAATAATCAAATTGAGAAGGGAAATCGCCGATATCGGCTCAATCGATAAAGAAATAATGCGCGAATACGAAGAAACCGAAAAAAGGCATGAATTTTTAACGGCGGAATCGGCTGATTTGAACGGCGCCATTAAGTCGTTGGAAAGCTTGATCAGTGATTTAACCGAAAGAATCGGCAACGATTTTAAAATCGGACTCGCGAAAATCAACGAAGAATTCAATCATTATTTCCGGCTGATGTTTGGCGGCGGCTCCTCGCGTCTTTCTCTTGTTGACTTGGAAAACGGTTCTTCCGGCGTTATTATAAACGTAAGCGTGCCGCAAAAAAAGGTTAAAGATCTCAATCTGCTTTCGGGCGGGGAGCGTTCGCTTGTTTCCGCGGCGCTTTTGTTTGCCATCGTTTCGGCAAGCCGTCCGCCATTTTTGATTTTGGATGAAGTTGACGCCGCTTTGGATGAAAATAACGCCGCGCGCTTTGCCAAAGTTTTAAAAGATTTGGCGGAAAAAACCCAATTTATTTTAATAACGCACAACAGGGCGACAATGGAAATCGCCGATATTCTCTACGGCGTTACCATGGCGGGCGACGGTGTTTCAAAACTTTTATCCTTGAAATTGCAAGACGCTGTGGTATAATAGGAATGAATTATGAATAAAAATATTTTGAAAACTTGGGCTTTAATGACCGGATTTTTTGTGTTCGTGGTGGCGGTGGGATTTATTTTTTCCCGCGCTTTCGCCAGTCCCGGCATTCTGTATTTTGCGGTTGCTTTAAGTTTGGCGATGAATGTCGCTTCTTATTGGTTTTCGGATAAAATCGCATTGATGATTTCCGGCGCCAAGCCGGCTTCAAAAAATGAATATCCGGAACTGTATGAAGCGGTTGAAAAAACGGCGCGCCTTGCGGATATTCCGATGCCAAGGGTTTATGTTGTCAACGATCCCAGTCCCAACGCTTTTGCCACCGGCCGGAATAAAAATCATGCGGCCGTGGCGGCGACAACGGGAATTATGCAGGTTTTATCTGAGAGCGAGCTGGAAGGGGTTTTGGCGCATGAAATTTCCCATATAAAAAATCGCGACATTTTAATTTCCTCCATTGTTGTTGTTTTAGCCGGCGTTATCGCGATTGCTTCGGATTTCTTTTTGCGAATGACTTTTTTTCGGGGCGTTTTTGGCGGCGATCGCGATCGCAATGAAGGAGGGTCGGGAGTTTTGATGATTGTGGGAATTGCCGCCGCAATCTTGGCGCCCATTGCCGCCACGCTTATTCAATTGGCCGTTTCCCGCCGGCGGGAATTTTTGGCCGACGAATCCGGCGCCCGCCTCATCAAAAATTCCGAACCGCTGTCTCGGGCGCTTGTTAAAATTCACAACAGCCCGAAACAATTGATGCGCGCGTCTTCGGCAACCGCCCACTTATATATTGACAATCCCTTTAAAAGAAAAGGCGGCGGCAACCGGCTTGTAAATTTATTTATGACTCATCCGCCGGTGGAGGAGAGAATAAAACGCTTGCGGGAAATTTTAATTTAAAGCGCACCTAAATGATCGCGCAACAAAAAAGAATTGCGGAATTGGAAAGAGAGGTGGCGCATTTGAAGGAATTATCGCATACAGACGAGCTAACCGCTCTTTACAATCGACGCGGTTTTAAAGAAGGGGCCGATAAATTTATTGCCGAAGTCAAAGGTTATTTAAAAAATCCGCTGCGCCGCAAAGATTTTCTTGTCAAAAGTTTCAGTTTGGCGGTTTTTGATATTGATAATTTCAAGAAAATAAACGATACTTACGGCCATCAAGCCGGAGATGAAA
Organism: Candidatus Azambacteria bacterium; assembly: GCA_016213445.1. GTDB lineage: Bacteria > Patescibacteriota > Minisyncoccia > UBA10092 > UBA10092 > UBA10092. Next base: position 105,282 of record JACRAJ010000002.1, on the reverse strand, counting down.
TTTTGAAGCTTGTAAGTAAAATTATCAAAGGGAAAGTGCGCGAAATAGATATCGCGGCGCGCTGGGGAGGCGAGGAATTTGTTCTGGGGTTGGTGGGATCTCGCGAGAGCCAGGCTTATAAAATTGCCGACGATATCAGAAAGAGGGTGGAAGAAACGGCTGCCGAGTGGGCGGAAAAGAAAATAAAATTCACGGTGAGCGGCGGTATTGCCAGCTTCGCCAAATCCAAAGCCAAGGATTTTTATGATTTGTTCGAAAAGACCGATAAGGCGCTTTATAAAGCGAAACATACCGGCAAAAACAAAATCGTCAAATTTTCGGATTTGTAAAAGTTTTTTTGGAGGGTTCGCATAGTGGTCTAGTGCGCTCGCTTGGAAAGCGAGTTTGCCGCAAGGCATCACAGGTTCGAATCCTGTACCCTCCGCAGTATTGAGCACCGGTTCAAGAGACCGACACTCCCTAAGCGGTTGCGAGACCGAAATGCTCGGAAAGTTAATCACTTGCCTTATAAGCTGCGACTCGGCCATATCGTTAACAAGGAAACGCCCCGCTTCAATTGCGTAATCCGCGGGATTTAATCAAATAAATTGAAAAATTTATGAAATACTTAATCACGCACATCAATCCACATTTAGATGAAATTGTCGCCATTTGGTTAATTAGAAAATTTCATCCTGATTTTAAAAACCCCAAAATTGATTTTGTTTTGAGTGGCAATCCTGGCGAAATTACTTATAAAGGGAAATTGCCAGACACCGACCCGGATATGATATTTTTAGGTGTTGGTGCCGGAAAATTTGATGAACACTGGGGCGAAAAAGGTGATGTTACGACTGCCGATTTAATATGGGATTGGTTAGATTCGTTAAAATACTTGTCAACTAACGAAATAGAAAGAAAAGTATTAAAACAAATTTCAGTTTTTGCGTATAAAGATGACACGGGACAATTAAAGAATTTTAATCAAGAATTGGTAGATTTTTCTATTACAAATATCATTTCAGCCTCAAATCATTCTACCGATTCTGCCAATACCGTTGATTTGGGAATGCGAATACTTGATTGTCTTTTTGCGCTTTTCGTAAAGAAGCAAGAAGCTATAAAAGCCTTTGAGCAGAGAATTGATTTTCAATCATTTTGGGGTAAGGCGTCAGCGATTGAAAGCGAGTTAATCCCGGGCGATCCTTTTGACGCCTTAACCTATAATAACGGCGGGATATTGATGATTTTGGTTGATAATAAATTTGGATATCGGCAATTTAGAGCAAAAAGCGACAGCTCGGTTGATTTAACGGAAGTTTTTGAAAAAGTTAGAAAAATGGAGACAGAAGTTGACTGGTGGTTGCATCCAAATAAAAGATTGTTGGTAAGTGGCGGCAATGTAACTGCTGGTAAAGAAATGCCGGTTTCTAAATTGACGCGAGACGACCTTATCAAATTAGTAAAAACGAATGATAAATAAATTAAACACAAAAAGATTAAAACCGGAATTTATTATCAAGGAGATTGAAAAATCTTATAATTTAGAATTTTTAGAGCGGCTTAAAAAAATTCCAAAAATTAAAATTTATGTCTTTGGCGGATTTATCCGTGATATTCTGCTTGGTAAAAAATGGAAGGATTTAGACATCCGCATTTTATTAAACGAGGATTGGGACAAACGAGAACAATCTATTGAAAATACCTTGAAGAAGTTTGTAAAAATCCAAGAAAAATTAAGATTTAAACAAGACAAATTTACTGTTTACCGATTTTTGCCATCCAAAAGTTCTCGTAAAAATTCCATTGATTTAACTTTGGCTCCGACAATTCGCCAAGCAAAATCTGATTTTACTATAAATAATATATTCGTTGATATAGTAAATGGCGAAATAGTTGACAGGCATAATGGATTAGATGATTTGAAAAATGGCAGGTTAAGAACCGTTGTTAATCCTAAAAAGCAATTTGTGCAAGAACCGTGGATGTTGTTTCGCACTATTAAATTCGCTTGCCAATTTCATCTCGATGTTGCTTCAGAAGTTTATAGAGAAATGAAAAATAAAGCTAAAATAAGTCGTACGCAACTTGAGGCGATTTCGAGCGAAAGAAAAGGTTTATGGATAGAAGTTTTGCTAGGAAATTTATTCCGAGGGTTAAACTATGACCCCTACAAATATTTTGAAATTTTCGCGGATACAGGGTTGATGAATGTATTGTTAGATTTTTTAGGTGATAAATTGAAGGTAGAAAATCTTAATTTCAAAAAGGGCAAAAATATTTTTTCAAAAAACAGCAAAACTTCACTTGAACAAAACATATCTACATTTTTAAGCTTCATTACGAATTATTTAGATGTAAAAGACAAAAGAAAATGTTTTACAGAAATAATCCATTTATTGGCTATGGATGAACCTAAAGAATTTGGCGAAATTGATGTAGATATTACAAAAATAAGATATAATCAGATTTAGGCGGCGCGCCAGCTTCGCTGGCACGAAAAATTGCGGCGGCGAAAAAAAGCGGCGAAAGCGAGGGCGGGCAAAAATTCCTTTCCCCCAACCCCCTTCCTTTTTGCCCGCCCGAGCGGAAAGGTTTTAATCAAAATTCAAAATCCGGATTTTCGTCAAAAAAAGTTCGGATTTTAACCAAAAGGTACCGCCAATTTTGAAAATTGGCATTAAATGCGCGGCTTGCGAGTTAATTAAATTAAAAATTGGCGCATGAGGAAAAAAAAGTTTATTAATTTTACGATTGCCGTTTTTCTGGTTTTCGGCTTAGTTTTAATTTTTGGAAAGAGAGAATGGTTCCCCGATTTTTATAATCCCCATTTTATGGGGATTGCCTCGTTTATGTCCGCTCTCGCGGTTATTCTGCCGAAGTTTATATTCAGGTCAAAAGATTTTAAAAAACAGGAAGCGGTCTTGAATCTTCAAGCGATTTTTTCGGCTGCGCTTCTTTTAAACGGAACCGGTTCTTTAGGGCTTTATAAACTTTATCTTGTTGGCTTTGAGTATGATAAAGCGGTTCACTTTCTGGTTCCTTTCTTTTTATTTATCGCGATTACAAATTTTGCCGGCGACTGGTACGGTTTGAATTCCCAAAAAATACTTGTTTTCTCCGGAATTTTTATTTTAATCGGCGGTTTTATTTGGGAATTTTTGGAAGCCATCGCGGATATTTTTTTGAAAACGCAGACCATGGGATTTTACGGCCAAGAGATAATCAAAGATACCATTGTTGACAATGTGTTTAATTTTTTGGGAATTATCGCCGGTTTTTGCTTTCAGTTTTTTAAAAAACGCGCGGTTTAAGGCGATGCCTTATTAAATGTTTAAAGAACCGTTCACGCAGATTCTCCGCCGTTTTTATGTTTGGCGACGCGAGCATTGTAAACTTCCGAAAGCAAACGCTTGAGTCCGGCGGGATCGGGCACTTTTTTAAAAATAAACTTTAATTCGCGGCCGGCAGTTTGCACCTTAACACTGCCATAATTAAGAAAGGACTGAATGAAACCGTTAATTTCAACCGAAATATCCTGAATTTTAGATGAATGCATTTCCGAAAGAGTGCGATGGAAAAAGCCGTGCTGTTCGTTATCCAAGATTCGGCGGTCGGTCACAATCCAAATATCAAGAATATACATGGTAATTCTGTAAAAAAGGCCGTTCCACCAAATAATAAAATAAACAAGCATGGCTGCAATGAAAAAATCAGTCAGGTCCCACGAAATTAACCATGGCTGAATAAAGATATAAACCGCAAAAGGAAAAATCGCCAATAATGCAAAAACGGCCAGTGTGCTAAAAATTACAAACCAATGCCTATAAAACAAGGCAATGATTTTCTCGTCGGCTTCTTTTCCCTCAAAGCCATGCTGCGTGTTTGTGAATACAGAAAAAAGTTTCATATTCTATTTTTGGATTCGCGAACCGATATCAATTAATTTATTAATCACATCCGCAAAATTTAGCGAAGTTATGGCATAAACGGTGGCCGCAAACAGTGTGAGCGAGCCTATAACAAATATTGCGGCTATGATTTTCGGCTTAGCGCCTATGCCAAAAACAAACAAATGGTAAACTATGAGAAAAGAATAAACCCAATAGGCGCAAAAAATCAATATTAAAAAAACGGGCGCGATAATCTTGTATAGCAATGGGGTGGAACCGATCATGGTTTCATTATATGGTTTTATTATTTTGACATCAATATAATAGCTTTTTTCTTTTGGCGTGTCCGAAATATCCGGCGCTTTTTAATTTTTGCATTAAAATAAACAAGCGCGGGGAAACCAATGCTGTTATTGACTTTTTTATTTAATTGATATACACTTATGATTGTAAGTTTTCTCATATAAGTTGCGATTCTTGCGCTTTTTTATTGGCGTAAGGCAAGCTTAAAGAGAGGTCGTCTTACGCTAATAAAAAATAGTAAACAAAAAATGGCTAAAAAGTTATATGTGGGCAATCTGTCGTACGATATGTCGGAAGATGCCCTCAAAGACGCTTTTTCTCAGGCCGGAAACGTTGACTCGGCGATTATCATAAAAGATAAAATGACCGGTCGTTCAAAAGGTTTCGGTTTTGTGGAAATGTCCACCGACGAAGAAGCGCAGAAAGCGATTGAAATGTTCAATGGCAAAGAGCTCGACGGTCGCGCGCTTACGGTAAACGAAGCGCGCCCGATGGAAGAGCGCCCGAGACGAGAAGGTCGCTATTAATCTGAAAAATCAACCCCGCAATTGCGGGGTTGATTTTTTGTTTTTAATATGGGAAAAGTTTAAAATAAGAATATGTTCGAAATTCGGGAGATAAACGATAAAACCGAATATGATCCATTGCTCATTTCAAGGCAGGCGCCGTTTACACAGGCGTGGTTTTACGGCGAATGGCAGGAAACGGCGGGGCGAAAGGTTAGAAGATTCGAAATAAAAAAAAATTCCGAAACGTTTGGTTTTTTTCAGGTTATAAAATATCCTCTGCTTTTATCGTATAATTTTCTTTATATTCCGCATGGTCCTGTCATTAAAAATTTTGGCGAAGAAGAAGGCGTCAATAAAAACTTTATCGGCGCATTCAGAGAGAAACTCGTTCAAATTGCTGAAGAAGAAAACGCGGTTTTTGCCAAATTTGACTCGATAGAGGACTTGGATAAGGCGCCCCGCAAGCTTGCGGGGCGCCTAAATGCCGCAGGCAATCCAAGCGCTTCTGCTGGGTTTGATTTTTATTTCCGCAAAGTTCCGGCTTATGCTTATAAAGCCGCATATTTTCAGCCGAAGTACGAATGGCTTTTGGATATTGAAAAATCCGGAGAGGAATTGCTGGCCGACATGCAATCCAAGTGCCGATACAATATCCGCCTGGCGGAAAGCAGGGGCGCGACGGTTGAAATCATCAGCGATAATTTCGAACGGTATTTTGAAATTTTTTATGATTTGCTTTCCAAAACTTCCGAAAGGGGCGGTTTTTCGCTTCATTCGAAAAGTTATTATAAAAATGTTTTTTTAAATTGCGAAAAAAATAAAAACGCTTTTTTGGCCGCGGCCAAATACAACGAAAAAATTATTGCGATAAATTTTATTTTGATTTTCGGCGATGTCGCTTATTTTGTATTCGGCGGCTCAAATGATGAATTTAAAAATCTGATGGCGCCGCACTTGGCGCACTGGCGGGGGATTGCGGAAGCCAAAAATCGCAGCTGCAAGATTTATAATTTCGGAGGCGTCGCCGCCGGCGATGATTATAAAGAATTTGAAGGAATTACAAGATTCAAAAAAGGATTCGGGGGCCGGCTTTTCGAATATTCCGATTCTTGGGATTTGGTGTTAAAAACTTTTTGGTATCGGTTATATGATTTTAAAAAAAGATTATGGGGTTAAAATCTAAAATTAAATATTTTATTCCCGAAAAATTCATTTCTTTTTACCATTTTTGTTTGGCTGTTTGCGCGGCCTTTTATTACGGCCGGCCGTCGAAAAAAATGGTGGTTATCGGCATTACCGGCACCAAAGGAAAAACTTCAACCGCGAATTTTATTTGGTCGGTTTTAAATTCGGCCGGCTATAAAACGGGCCTCGTCGGAACGGCAAATATAAGAATCGGCGACGTTGAAATTTTGAACAAATACCATATGACGATGCCGGGAAGATTTGTTTTGCAGAAATTTTTAAAAGAAATGGTTGCCGCCGGCTGCGGATATTGCGTCGTGGAAACGACTTCCCAGGGAATAAAGCAGTGGCGGCATTATGGAATCGTTTACGATATCGCGATTTTTACGAATTTGTCGCCGGAACATTTGGAATCGCATGGCGGATTTGAAGAATATAAAGCGGCCAAAGGAAAATTGTTCGCCGCTTTGGCGAATGGCGGCTATAAAATAATCGGCGGCAGAAAAATAGAAAAAATAATCATTGCCAATTATGACAATTCCCACAAAGATTATTATCTTAATTTTGGGGCCGACAAAAAAATAACGTTCGGGTTGAGCGGCGGAGATTTTATGGCGCGCAATATCAAAAACATTCCGGCGGGCTTGGAATTCTATATTGATTCGTATAAATATGTTTTGAACATTTTTGGGAGATACAACGCGTATAACGCTTTGCCGGCGATAATTGTCGGTTCCGTTTTCGGGATTTCGCGCGATAAAATCGCGGATGGCTTAAGAAGTTTGAAAGTGATTCCCGGGCGTATGGAAAAAATCGACGAGGGGCAGGATTTTTTGGTTTTTGTCGATTATGCCCATGAAAAGCAGAGCATGACCGCGGCTTTGGTCGCGGCGCGCGAGTTGATTGGAGAAGAAGGAAAATCGTCCGAACGGGCGGGCAAAGTTGTTGTTCTTTTCGGCTCCGAAGGAGGCGGAAGGGATAAGGCTAAAAGATACGATCTGGCCGAAGTCGCCGCCAAAATGGCCAACTTTTTGATAATAACCAGCACCGATCCTTATGAAGAAAATCCGAAAGAACTTTGCGAGGAAATCGCGAAAACGGCGGAAAAATTCGGTAAAACAAAAAATGAAAATTTATTCGCAATCGAAGATCGCCGAAAGGGAATTGCCAAGGCGCTTTCACTGGCCGGCAAAAATGATGTAGTATTAATAGCAGGCAAAGGCGCGGAGCAATCAATGATCGTCGGTGAAAAGCATATTCCTTGGGACGACAGGATTGTTGTCCGCGAAGAGTTGAGTAAAATATTAAGATCTCAAAATTAAAAAATCAGATTTGATTCTTTGTGAATTAAAATTTAATTCTAAAAACAATCCGATTGCTTTTCCGAAGCTTATGAAAGCGTTTTGGCATGGTCTCCGCGTAGCGGAGCAAAACGCTTTCATCGGACAATGAGCCTCGCGCTGGCGAGGCGAGTGCGCGAGGAAAAGCAATGGATTGGTTTTAGGGAAATGGGAAAAATGAAAAAATCGAGAAAGTGAATGCGGAGTTGTTTTAGAAAAGAAAAATCAATGGGATTGGGTTTAGGTATATCGATGATTATTTTAAAATAAAAATGTTTAATTCTATAAAAACATGACTCAAATAATTCCGGCTTTGATAACTTCCAATGAGGATTTGAAAAATGATTTCGAAGAGCTGAAGGCCAAGTTCGAAAAATTTGAGCCGTTTTTGGGCGAATTCGGCGATTGGGTTCAGATCGACATCACCGACGGAAAGTTTGTGCCGACAAAAACCATTGTCGATTTGGGAGATTTGAAATATTTTACCGAGAAAGCCAATGTTGAATTCCATTTAATGATAAACAGGCCGGAAGAAACGATCGGCGAATGGGCTCGGCTTGGTCCCAAAAGAATTATCGTTCATATCGAGGCGATTGAAAATATGGCCGAGCTTTTGGATGTTTGCCGCGAAAAAGAAATTCAAGTCGGTTTGGCGCTTAATCCCGAAACGCCCAATATGATGATAGAGCCGTGGATAAACGCCGTCGATACGGTTGTATTTCTGGGAGTCCATCCGGGGCGCGGCGGCCAAGAATTTATTCCGGAAGTTTTGGAGAAGATAAAATCATTGCGCCAAAATTTTCCGAATGTTAAAATTGAGGCGGATGGCGGAGTAAGAATCGCCAATATTGAAGAATTAAAAAACGCCGGCGTTGATATTTTTGTTGTCGGTTCGGGAATTTTAAAATCTCCGGATATCGGCAAGGCGATTAAAGAGTTGAAAGAGAAAATCAGATAATATTTTATGCTGTACATTCCAAACCAATATAAATAATTTTCCGAAGCTTATGAAAGCGTAAGAACAAATATTAGAAAAATTTAATCAAGATTTGAATTTTTTATTTTATAGCATGTCTGAATACATCCACGATAAGAAGGTAAAAGAACTGGAAGTGATGGCGAACAAGATTCGCCAATCTGTTATTGAAATGCTGGTTGAGGCCGGTTCCGGCCACACCGCGGGATCTTTGGGAATGGCGGATATTTTCACCGCGTTTTATTTTCATATTTTAAATCACGACCCGAAAAATCCGGATTGGCCCGATCGCGACCGATTGATTTTATCCAACGGCCATATTTGTCCCGTTCGCTATGCGGCGATGGCCCATGCCGGATATTTTCCCGTCGAAGAATTGAAAACTTTGAGAAAATTCGGTTCGCGGCTTCAGGGGCACCCGGAAAGAAGCGCGTTGCCGGGCGTTGAAACCACCTCTGGTCCGTTGGGCTCGGGTTTGGGGCAGGCGGCGGGGATTGCTTACGGCGCCAGAATGGACGGTAAAAAATTCCGGGTTTATTGCGCGATGTCGGACGGCGAGCACGAAACGGGCAATTTGTGGGAATCGGCGATGTTTGCCGGAAAAAACAAATTGCACAATTTAACGGGCATTATTGATCGCAATAATATTCAAATAAACGGATTTACGGAAGACGTGATGCCGCTTGAACCGTTGCGCGCCAAATACGAAGCGTTCAATTGGCATGTGATTGACGTTGACGGCCATAACATTGAAGAATTTGTCGACGCGATTGAGGAAACAAAAGCGATTTTTGAAAAACCGACGGTGATAATCGCGCACACGATTCCGGGCAAAGGCATTCCGGAAATTGAATTTGATTATGACTGGCACGGCAAGCCGCCGAAGCCCGAAGAAGGCGAAAAGTTTTTAAGAGAATTGCGAACCCTAGGAGGAAAAATTAAATCGGAACATGAATGAAAAATAATATGAATATAAATAAAGATGCATTTCTAATTGAAGATTTGTCAAAAGCGGAAAAAGCGCCGACTCGCGACGGCTATGGAAAAGGTTTGGTTGATTTGGGAGAAAAGGACGAAAGAGTGGTTGTGCTTTGCGCCGATCTCGCCGAGTCGACGCGTTCGCACTGGTTTAAGGAAAAATTTCCCGACAGGTATATTGAAATCGGCGTCGCCGAGCAGAATTTGGCGGCGATTGCGTCGGGATTGGCCAATTATGGAAAAATTCCTTTCATATCCTCTTATGCCGTATTCAGTCCGGGAAGAAACAACGAACAAATAAGAACAACTATCAGTTTGAGTATTTTGCCGGTAAAAATAGCCGGCGCTCATGCCGGGGTTTCCGTCGGGCCGGATGGCGCCACGCATCAGGCGCTTGAGGATATCGCTTTAATGCGCGTTCAGCCGAATATGACCGTTGTAGTGCCGTGCGATGCCATTGAAACGAGGAAGGCGACGATTGCGATTTCCGATTGCTGTGCCGGTCCGGCCTACCTTCGTTTCGGAAGGGAAAAATCGCCGATATTCACCACGGAAAAAACCCCTTTCCAAATCGGAAAGGCGATAGTTTTAAGAGAAGGAAATGACGCGACGATAGTCGGTTGCGGAATGCTTTTATACAACGCGCTCGTCGCGGCGGAAGAATTGTCAAAAGAAGGAATCGAAGTCGCGGTGATAAACAGCCACACCGTGAAGCCGCTGGATGTTGAAACGATATTGAATTCGGTTAAAAAAACAAAAGCGGTTGTGTCGGTTGAAGAACACCAAATCGCCGGCGGTTTGGGATCGGCGGTGGCGGAAGCGCTGTCGCAAAATTTTCCGGCGCCGCAGGAATTTATCGGCATTCGCGATCGGTTTGGAAAATCCGGCGAGACCGATGAACTTATCGAAGCTTTCGGCATGGGCTCAAAAAGCATTAAAGAAGCGGTTAAAAAAGTTATTAAAAGAAAGTCTAAATAAATTTTATGAAATTCAATTATGATTTTTTGGGAATAGGCGACATTACGGTTGATAATTTTATCCGTGTAGAACAGGCGGACGTTCATGCCGATAAAAAAGGCGAACACCTTAAAATATGCCTTAGTTTCGCCGATAAAGTGCCATATGAGGAATCGATTTATGTTCCGGCGGTGGGCAATGCGTCCAATGCCGCGGTTGCCGCCGCGCGGCTCGGTTTAAAAAGCGCTCTGATGACGAATTTGGGAGACGACTTAAACGGCCTTGAATGCATAAAAGCTCTTCAACAGGAAGAGGTGGAAACACAGCTTATCGCAATCAGAAAAAGCAAAAAAACAAACCTCCATTATGTTTTGTGGTACAAAGACGACAGAACAATACTGGTGAAACACGAAAATTATGATTATAAACTTTACGATTTTGACAGCCCCAGGTGGGTCTATTTGTCTTCGCTCGGCAGACAATCTTTGCCTTTTCACCAGGAACTGGAAAAATATTTCGAAGAACATGATGAAATAAAGCTGGCTTTTCAGCCGGGCACTTTCCAAATGGAATTGGGGTGGAAGGTTCTTGAAGGCATATATAAAAGAAGCGATTTATTTTTTTGCAACAAGGAGGAATCGCAAAGGATTTTGGGAACGAAAGAGGAAGACATTAGAAAGCTTCTTAAAGAAGTTTCAAATTTGGGGCCTAAAACCGCCGTGATTACCGACGGTGTCAACGGCGCGTATTCCTACGACGGCAAAGAAATTTTGTTTATGCGTCCGTATCCCGATCCCAAACCGCCGCTTCAGCGAACCGGCGCGGGCGACGCTTTTTCTTCAACTTTTACCGTGGCGATCGCCTTGGGCAAGAGCGTTCGCGAAGCAATGATGTGGGCGCCGATAAATCCAATGTCGGTGGTTCAAAAAATCGGATCGCAAGCCGGCCTTCTGACACGGAAAGAATTGGAAGAATATTTGGCGAAAGCTCCGGCGGATTACAAGCCGGAAGTTATAGGATAAAATTTAAAATTAAAATTATAAAATTATAAAAAGCCGGCGCAATGAGCGCGCGAGGAAAATAATTTATATTGTTTTTTAAAAAAATTATCATTTTTAAACTTATGGCTATAAAAGATTATTTAAAAGATGCGGTTGTTAATAAGTGGGCGCTGGGACATTTTAATTTCTCCGAAGACGAGGCGTTGCGCGCGATCGTCGAATCCGCGGTTGAATTTAAAACACCCGTTTTTGTCGGAACTTCGGAAGGGGAGAGAAAACATATCGGCGTTAAAGAAGCCGCGGCTCTTGTTAAAGCGTTTCGGGAAGAATTTTCCGCCAAAGGCGGATCCGCCTTTGGCGGAGGCATCCCCGTATTTTTAAACGCCGATCACACTAAAACTTTTGAGGGCGTAAAAGAAGCGGTTGACGCGGGCTATGACGCCGTATTGGCCGATTTTTCCGCCTTGCCGTTTGAAGAAAATCTAAAATTGACGAAGCAAAGCGTTGAATACGCCAAATCAAAAAATCCGGGCATAATCGTCGAAGGCGAATTGGGATATGTGAGAGGCGATTCCAAACTGCAAAAAGTCGTTGAAATAAATCCGGAAGATTTGACCAAGCCCGAAGAGGCGGCGCGCTTCGCGCGGGAAACTGGCATCGATATGCTGGCGCCGGCGGTGGGGAATATTCACGGCATCGTTACCGAGAGCGAGGAAAAAATCGACATTGCCAGAATTGCGGAGATAAAAAAAGCCGTCGGCAATGATATTTATCTGGTTTTGCACGGCGGTTCGGGGCTTTCGGAAGCGGATTTTAAAAGCGCGATTGAAGCGGGAGTGTCGGTGGTTCACATCAACACCGAAATTCGCGTCGCTTTCACCGAAGCGCTGAAAGAATCTTTGGCGAAAATTCCCGATGAAACTACGCCTTATAAAATTCTCGCGCCGACAGTCGGCGCGATGAAAAAAGTCATTGAAGAAAAATTAAAAATTTTCGGAAGCGTAAATAAAATATAAAATTATGCCAAAAATATATATAACAAGAATGATTCCGGAAAGCGGAATCGAAATGCTCAAAAATAAAGGTTATGAGGTTGTTGTCAATCCCGAAGATTTGGTTTTAATGAGAGAAGAATTAATTGAGGCGATAAAGGGCAAAAATTACGATGCGGTTTTATGCCTTTTGACCGACGAAATCGACGCGAAAGTTTTTGACGCCGCCGGTCCGCAATGCAAAATTTTCGCCAATTATGCCACCGGTTTCAATAATATCGATGTGGCGGAAGCCAAAAAAAGAAATGTAATGATTACCAATACGCCGGGAGTTTTAACCAATACGGTTGCCGAGCATACTTTCGCTTTGATGCTGGCTATCGCTCACAGAATAGCCGAGGCCGACAAGTTTGTCAGAGCTCTAAAATATCAAGGCTGGGCGCCGCGGCTTCTTTTGGGAAATGATTTGTTTGAAAAGACCATTGGCATTATCGGCCTTGGCCGCATTGGATCGCGCGTGGCTCGCCACGCCGTGAAAGGTTTTGATATGAAAGCCGTTTATTACGATGTTAAAAGAAACGAAGAATTTGAAAAAGAATTTTCCGCCGTCTACGCGCCGCTTGAAGATGTGTTAAAACAATCCGATTTTATTTCCATTCACGTGCCGCTTCTTGATTCGACGCGCCATTTAATCAATGCGGAAAATTTGAAATTGATGAAATTTTCGGCTTATCTGATAAACACTTCGCGGGGACCCGTTGTCGACGAAGCGGCTTTGGCTTACGCCCTGGCGAACAAAATAATAAAAGGCGCAGCTTTGGATGTTTTTGAATTCGAGCCGAACATAACGCCGGAACTGCTTGCGCTCGATAATATTGTTTTAACGCCGCATATCGCTTCGGCAACGGAAGAAACGAGATCAAAAATGTCGGCTTTGGCGGCAGCCAACATCATCGAAGCGCTCGAAGGCCGCACCCCTCCAAATCTCGTGGAATGAGTTGATTTTGTTGCAGATATCTGATAGTATGATTTTCGTAATTAAACTTGATTAAAACAATGACTTTGGAATTGAAAGGAAAAAACAGGACCCTCTTGGGTAAAAAAGTAAAATCTTTAAGAAGGAACGGCATTGTTCCAGCGGTTGTTTATGGCGGCAAAGATGGCAGTATTCCTCTCGAATTGAATTTGAAAGAATTTTTAAAGGTTTTTAAAACCGCCGGCGAAACCACTTTGATAAAATTGTTTATAAATGAGGAAAAAGTTTCCGCCAAAGGCGGACCAGCTTTTGGCTGGAAAAATGTTTTAATACATGACATCAGCCGCGATCCGCTTACCGACCAAATAAACCATATCGATTTTTACGAAGTGAAAATGGATGAAAAAATAACCGCCGACGTGCCGCTTGTTTTTGTCGGTATTGCTCCGGCTGTTTCCGATTTGGACGGCATCTTGGTTAAGGCTGTTCACGAATTGAAAGTGAGGGCTTTGCCGGCCGACTTGCCCCACCAAATTGAGATAGATATTTCCCATCTTAAGACATTTGATGATATAATTACGGTGAAAGACATAAAGCTGCCAAAAAATGTTGAAGCGCTGGAAAACGGCGATACTTCGGTTGCAAGTATCACTCCTCCCAGGTCTGAAGCCGAAATTGAAGCCTTGCGGGGCGCGGTTGAAGAAAAAGTGGAGGAAGTGAAAGTTGAAACTGAAGAAAAAGTGAAAGAACGGGAAGCTAAAGAAAAATCTGAAGCGGCAGCTTAATTTAAAATTAAGCCGTTATTTTAATGAAAAAATCCGCACGTTTGTTGTTTTTATTTTGTTTATTGTTTTTTTCGATTTTCGCCGCCAAAGCGGTTTTCGCCGATTCGCGCGACGATAAAATAAAGCAACTCGAAGCTTCAATTGATCGGTATTCCCAGCAAATTCAAGAAAAAGAACAGGAAGCGCAAAGTTTGGCCAATCAAATTGCCATTTTTGACTTGCAAATAAAACAAGCGCAGGCGGAAATTGACGCCACGAACTTAGTTATTGGCCGGCTCACTTCGGCTATTCGCGAAAAAGAAAACGATATCGTTTTGCAAGAAAATGAAATTAACAGGCAAAACGGAATTTTAGCCCAATATTTAAGGCAAGCAGCCAGAAATGACGCCGGCTCTCTTTTGGAATTTTTACTTAAAAACGATAAATTTTCCGACTTTTTCGGCGATCTGAATTATTCAAGCAATATCCAAAGCCAAATTCAGGATACGCTGGCGACCATTAAAGATTTGAAAGCGAAACTTGTTCAGGAAAAAGAAGATTTGGAATCCGACAGGGCTGAACAGCAACAGCTTAAAAATATGCAAAACCGGCAGAAAGCCGGATTGCAAAATTCAAAAAAACAAAAGCAAAAGCTTCTTGATCAAACCAAAGGACAAGAAAAATCTTACCAGCAACTTTTAAGCAAGGCGCGGGAAGATTTGGATAAAATCAGAAACCAGCCTTATGACTTGGCGATGGGCTTCAAAATGACTTTTGAAGAAGCATTGAAAAACGCCACGATGGCATCGCAATTAACCGGGGTGAGAGCGGCTTTTCTTATGGCAATTTTAAAAATCGAATCCGACTGGGGAGGGAACGTTGGCAAGGGGAATTGGAAACAAGATATGGCACCGAGGGATTTCAACGCTTTCCAGCAAATAACAAGTTTATTGGGGCTTAATCCCGATTCGACCCCGGTTTCCAAAAAGCCGTCTTACGGATGGGGCGGAGCTATGGGACCGGCGCAATTCATACCGACAACATGGCTTTTGTACGCCGATGCGGTGGCTAATTTAACGGGCCGGCGTCCGGCGTCGCCCTGGAATATCAGGGACGCGTTTACAGCTTGCGGTTTGATGCTCGCGCAGTCCGACGCCAACAAGCAAACATACGCGGCGGAAAGCAAAGCCGCAAAAATGTATATCGCCGGCAGCCGGTGGAATACTTCTCTTACGGCCAGAATTTACTCAAATAACGTTATGGCCGCCGCTACTAAAATTCAAAAAGACATCGACGCTTTGCAGGGGAAATAAATTTACTTTAAATAAAAACCGAATATAATTTTTCTCGCTTGTTAAAAACAACCCCGCATCATTTTCTCGCGGGTTGTTTTTAGTTTGTTTATTTATCGATTTTTTTTGTTAGCGCTTCAATTATCGGTTCCATGTTGCCATCCAGTATTTTTTCCATGTGATGCCAGGATTTTCCGACGCGATGGTCGGTGATTCTGTCTTGAGGGAAATTATAGGTCCTGATTTTTTCAACTCTTTCGCCCGAGCCGATTTGCGCTTTTCTTTCCAAACTGATTTGCCCCGCAATCTTTTCTTTTTCAATTTCCGCGAGTTTTGCCCTTAAAATCGCCAAGGCCCTTTCGCGATTTTGCTGTTGGGAGCGCTGGGTTTGGGAGGCGACGACAATGCCGGTGGGCAAGTGGGTGATTCTTATGGCGGTTTCAACTTTGTTCACGTTCTGGCCGCCCGGCCCGGAAGCCCTGAAAGTGTCAATTCTAATGTCTTGCGAATTGATAATAACTTCTTTTTCCGGTACCTCTTTTAAAATTGCCACCGAAACGGTTGAGGTATGGATGCGGCCGCTTTTTTCAGTTTTAGGAATTCTTTGGACTCGGTGAACTCCGGATTCGTATTTAAACAACGCGTAAGCGTCCGGCCCGTCAATTTGAGCGACGAGATTTTTTATGCCGCCTGCGCTTGATTGCGAAGAATCAACCGTCTCCGTTTTAAAGCCCCGGCGCTGGGCGAATCGGCTGTACATTCGCCAAAGTTCAAATGCAAAAAGACCGGCCTCATCACCGCCGACGCCGGCTCTTATTTCTATAATTAATTTTTGATTGTCGCTCACGCTTATCACTTTAACTTTCGTTTTTTGGCCGTGGTTTTTTCGGCGCGTTTCTTGAAGCGCTCAACGCGTCCGGCGGTATCTATAATTTTATCTTTTCCGGTGTAAAAAGGGTGGCACTTTGAACAGATTTCAACGTTAATTTCCGGCGCGGTGGAGCCGACCGTGAAAGAATTGCCGCAGGCGCATTTAACCTTGGCATCGGCGTGATATTTTGGATGAATTTCTTTTTTCATATATTTTGATTTTCTAATTTTAGAATAATAATTAATTTCTGTCAATCCTAAAAACCTCTTGCCCCGTTAGAAATAAGCCGCGAAGCGGCTAAAAATTTCTAACGGGGCTTGTCAAGTTTAGTTAACTTTGTTATCATCATGAAATTATGGAAACAAAAGACAATGCTTTGAAATCGGATTTGGAATCTCTCGCTTTGCGCGGGCTCCATTTGGGCGCTTTAAGATCGCATGGCCATCCGAAAATGAAACCGTATGTTTGGTCGAATAAGAACGTATTTCAGATTATCGATTTGGAAAAGTCGAAAGAAAATCTGGAGCGCGCGGTTGATTTTCTCGCGAGCATTAAGAAAAAGAGCGGCGTTATTTTGTTTGTCGGCACGGGTTTTGCCGCCAAGGATGTTACTAAAAAAACGGCCGAGGATCTGAATATGCCGTATGTTACCGAGCGTTGGCTTGGCGGAATTTTCACCAATTTTCCAACTATCAGCCGCCGCATCGATTATCTTAAAAATATTGAAAGCCAGAAAGCGGCCGGCGAATTCGCCAAATATACCAAATACGAAGTTTCGAAGCTGGAAGAAAAGATTAAAAAATTAAGAAAAGATTTGGGCGGCTTGGTTAATTTAAATCGATTGCCGGATGCTATTTGGGTGAGCTCCGCTCATTATGATAAAATTGCCGTGAATGAAGCCGTAAAGAAAAATGTGCCGGTGGTCGGCATCGTTAACACCAACGCCGATCCGACTCTTTTTAATTATCCGATCCCGGCCGCCGATAATTCCCTTAACGCCGTAAGTTTTATTTTAAACTTCGTGCGAGACGCGTTGATCGGCGTTAAAATATCGGAACCGGCGGAAGTTAAAGAAGAAATTAAAAAATAATGGTGAAAATCGAGGATTTGAAAAAAATTCGCAGTATGACCGGAGTTTCGGTTGACGCCATTCGCAAAGCTCTCGAAGAAGCCGGCGGCGAAATTGAGCGGGCTTTGAAATTGCTCCAAGACAGGGGAGCGACGGTGGCGGCAAAAAAAGCCGGCCGGGAAACGGGCGAGGGGATTATTTGTTCTTATATTCATGCCAACAATAAAGTCGGCGTGATGGTGAAAATTTTATGCGAAACCGATTTCGTGGCGCGAACCGAACAGTTTAAAAAACTCGGTCATGAATTGGCAATGCACATCGCCGCCATGAATCCGGCAAGCGTTGAAGATTTTTTGGCGCAACCGTATGTTCGCGACCAGGATATGACGATTGACGCTCTCATTAAAGATTATATCGCCAAACTGGGAGAAAATATCAAAGTCGGCGAATTTTGCCGATTTGAAATTTAATGTTAAACAGCAAAAACCATGTTTAATTTGTTTCCAATTTCACTGTTGATAATGGGGCTGGGAGGCGCGCTCTATGTCATTTCGAATCATCTGTCCGCTTTCGAAGAAAATGGAGAAGCGGATGTTTCGGAATTCAGTTTGAAGGCGAAATTGGCCGATTGGATAAACCAGTTGCCTTTGGATGCCGCGAAGGCCCGGTCGCTTTCTTCCAGCCAGAAATTTCTGCATAAGGCGAGGCTTGTTCTTTTGAAAACCGATAATCATTTAATGAAGCTTATCGGAAAAATATCGGAAAAAGACAAAGCGATGAACGGCGCGAGCGGTTCGGGCAATAATGTTGATTTTTGGAAGGATTTCGCAAGCGAAAAAAAAGAATCTGCGCCAAGCGGGTTGCCGGAATCGGCGCAGGAAGTAAAAATAAACTTGGCTTTAAAATCGAATCCGGAAATGGAGAGTTTTCTCGATATTAAGCCGGCTGTTAAAGTTAATAAAGTTGTCGGAAGAACCAGAAAAAAATCAGCTAATGCCAACGTAGCTCAGTCGGTAGAGCAACTCCATGGTAAGGAGTAGGTCCGCGGTTCGATTCCGCGCGTTGGCTCTCGCTTATTTAGCGCGCGCAGGTGGTAGAGCGGTCAATTACATCAGACTGTAAATCTGACGCCTTCGGGCTACGGGGGTTCGAATCCCTCCCTGCGCACCGGTAGTGTTTGATGTTCGTTAAAAAAATAAAAAATGGAAGGAGGTGAAATGAAATGGAAAAAAAGGAATTAAAATTTTCGGAAGATGTGGTTTCGAGATGTTGTTTTTTTTGCAGGGAGCCTTCCGTGGGGGTAGTGGAAGGAGAAAGCGGTAATTTTCATTACAAATTGCCGTATTGCCTTTTTCATAAAAAGGCGGTGAAAAAAATTTTGCTAGAACAGATAGAAGAAAACAGGCGCAGAACGATCCCTATTAATGCATAGTATTTCGGCCAGCTGGAACGGTATCGACAGCTGGCCTTGTTTTTTCTTGAAAAATTCATTTTAATTAAGTATCATGGATTAAGTTTGAAATGACAGCCTATGCCAGCATAGCTCAGCGGCAGAGCAACGCTTTTGTAAAGCGAAGGTCGGGGGTTCAAATCCCTCTGCTGGCTCTGGCATACGTAATAATAATTTAATTTCAAAAAAACTTATGAAAGCCCAGGAAAAAGCGATAAAACTTCAATGCTCCGCGTGCAAGCGGGTTAATTACCATACGCAGAAAAACAAGAAAACGGTTACGAGAAAACTGGAATTCAACAGATTTTGCAAATGGTGCCGCAAGCACACGGTTCACAAAGAAACGAAGAAATAATTTTTCAGCAGGCGGGATTAGTATAGTGGTAGTACTACGGTCTCCAAAACCGTTGGCGGAGGTTCGATTCCTCCATCCCGTGCAAATTTAAAATCTTATTTCCCAAACCTTCTTTGCCTGTTGGCAAAGTCGGCTAAGGCGTCGTTGAAATCTTTTTTGGAAAAATCCGGCCAATGGCGCTTGACGAAACGCAGTTCGGAATAAACGCTTTGCCACATTAAAAATCCGGAGAGCCGCATTTCGCCGGAAGTTCTGATTATTAAATTCGGGTCGGGAAGCCCCGCGGTGTAAATATTTTGAGAAATTATATTTTCGGTGATTTTTTTCGGCGGATTTTCCATTATTTTATTGAAAGCGTCGACAATTTCCTGCCGGCCGCCGTAATTGATCGCCAGATTTAAAATTATGCCGGTGTTGTTTTCAGTGAGTTTTTCCGATTCCTCGATGGCTTTTTGAAGTTTTTCGGAGAAGTCTTCTTTGCGGCCGACAATCCGCACGCGGACATTATTTTTATGCAATTCTTTTATATCTTTGGTGAGAATGCGATAAAAAATATTCATCAAAAAATTCACTTCGCTTTTGGCGCGGCGCCAGTTTTCGGTTGAAAAAGCGTAAAGCGTTAAAATTTTTATTTCCGCTTCGCGGCACCATTTTAAAACTTCTTTGGCTTTTTCACAGCCGGCGCGATGGCCTTCGGAAGGCGACAAGCCGCGCGACCGCGCCCAGCGCCGGTTGCCGTCCATAATAATGCCGAGATGTTGTATTTTTGTTTGGTCAGCCATTTGCAAATCGGTTGGAAACTTTAAGTTTTAAAACGCCGGGCATCACGAAACGTTTCACCAAAAAAAACAATCGCGATCGCGATCGTAAAACTTCCAAAAATAATGAGAATGTTTGCCATCGGAATATTTATCCATATTATCCCAAAGCCGCGATTTAGGCAATTTAAGAAAAGTTATCCACATTTTATTTCGCATTATTGCGGAAAAATTGTAAAATGCGTATAATCATTATTAATTTAAAATAAATAAAAATCATGGAAGAAAAATCACCGTTGCTTTGGATTTTTGCCGTTATTGCAGCCCTTCTTTTGGGACTTGGAGGAGGGTATTATTATGGCGATAAAATCGGCTACAAAAAAGCGCAAGCCGACGCCAAAGCTATAGCCGAAGCCGAAGCCAAAAAAGCGGCCGAGGCGGCGAATCCTTTTAAGTCCGCCGCCACCAATCCGCTTGAAAATGTTACCGCCAATCCGCTTGAAAAAGTAAAACTTAATCCGTTTAAATAATTTTCGCGATATGAAATACATAAAATTTAAATCGGCAAAAATCATTTTTGTTTTTCTGTTTTTTGCCGCCGGATTGTTTTTTTCGTTTAACAGCGTTCGCGCCCAAAATCCTTTTAGTTTGAACTTTCCCATTTCCGAACTCGGCAATTGCGGCTCTTACGATGAATGCAAAGCATATTGCGATAAATCGGAGAATGCTGGCGCTTGCCTGGCTTTCGCCGAAAAGAATAATCTGATGAGCAAGAACGAAACAAAGATCGCGCGCCAAGTTTTGGAAAAGGGCGGTCCCGGCGGCTGTAAATCGGAAGCCGAGTGCAAGGCCTATTGCGATAGCGGCAAAAATATTGATGAATGCCTCGCGTTTGCGGAAAAATATAATCTGATTCCGCCGGAAGAATTGAAAATAGCCAAAAAAGTCCAGCAAAGCGGTGGCCCAGGCGGCTGCCGTTCCAAAACGGAATGCGATTCTTTCTGTTCTCAAGACCAAAATTTTGATGTTTGCATTAAATTTGCCGAGGATAATAATTTAATTCCTCCGGAGGAATTGGCGCGGGCGAAAAAAATGGGAAACAAACCCGGTCCCGGCGGCTGTCGCGGTCCGGCTTGCAAAACTTATTGCGATGACGAGTCGCACCGAGACGAATGTCTGAAATTCGCCGAAGATAACGGGCTTATAAGCGCCGAAGATGCCGAAAACGCAAGAAAAATAGGCAGTAAAATAGGCCCCGGCGGCTGCCGCGGCGAAGAATGCAAGACATATTGCGATGACCAGTCGCATAGGGAAGAATGTTTTAAATTTGCCAAAGAAAATAACTTAATACCGCCGGAGGAATTGGAGCGTATTGAAAAATTTGAGAACATGACGGGCCCCGGCGGCTGCCGCGGCGAAGAATGCAAGACATATTGCGATGACCAGTCGCATAGGGAAGAATGTTTTAAATTCGCCAAAGAAAATAACTTAATACCGCCGGAGGAAATCCAAAAGATTGAAAAAATGCAGGCAGTCGGCCGGAATCTGGAAGAATCAGGAGGACCGGGCGGCTGTAAAAGCGACGAGGAATGCAATAATTATTGCAATGATCCGAATAATGTCCAAACTTGCATTAATTTTGCCAAAGACGCCGGATTGATGAAACCAGATGAAGCCCAACGGAGCCTCCAGCAATTTCAGCAAAATATCCAGGAAATTCCCGGTTTTATTCCAATGATGCCGCCCGCCGGACAAATGCCGCCTCAAGGCCGAATGCCTCGGGAAGGCTTCCAGCCTCCGGCTGGCATGCCTTCGCAATACATGCCGCCCGCCGGCCAAATGCCGCCTCAAGGCCAAATGCCTCGGGAAGGTGTGTATCCGCAATATCAAATGCCGCGAGAGGGTTTTCAATATCCGCCCGGCGCGCCTTCGCAAGGTATGCCGCCCGCCGGCCAAATGCCTCCTGTCGGTCAAATGCCCCAGGAAGGCTTTCAGCCGCCACCGGGAACAATTTCTCCGCCGCCATCAGGAGAAACAGCTCCGCCTTCTCCGTCCGGCGCCGCCGCGCCCGCTCCCGTACCCGCGCCCGAGCCAAGCGCTCCCCAATCATTGCTCAAATATTCTCCATTTGGCGTTATTCTCAATTTCTTTTTAGGGAGATAAATTCCGACAATTATCATTGATGTTGACGAATGTGCTGTTTTTTGGTAAACTGCTACTAATTTAGTAGCTACTCCGCGATAATGGAGCCAGGTCGACCTACTGAATAAATACTTTTAAAATAATTTCTTCAAAGAAATGGCTAACAAACCAGTTGATCAGGAATTTCTTGAGTACCTTGTAAAATCAATCGTTGATCATCCCGATGATGTCAAAATTGATCGCAAGGTTGACGAAATGGGTGTCCTTTTAGACCTCAAAGTGAATAAAGAAGATATGGGTATGCTTATAGGTCGACAGGGTTCAACCGCAAAAGCCATCCGCACTTTGCTTCGAATAATCGGCGCTCGCCACAACGCGCGCGTCAATTTGAAGATAGAGGAACCGGAGGGTTCAACTCGTCCGATGAGAGAAAGACCGGCAAGAGACATGGATCAAGTTGTTGAAGATTTGAAACAACTTTAATCTAAACCAAAACCCCCGCGTTGCGGGGGTTTTGGCTAAGATTGATAATAATATCTTTAAATAATAATTTTACGAAGCTTATGAAAGCGTTTTGGCATGGTCTCCGCGTAGCGGAGCAAAACGCTTTCATCGGACAATAAGGTCGCCGCTGGGCGGCCGAGTGCGCGAGAAAAATTATTATTTAAAGATATTATATTAGCTATATGCAATTTGACATAATAACAATTTTTCCGAAAATTTTCGATTCTTATTTAAACGAGAGTATCATTAAGCGCGCCTTAAAAAACAAGAAAATTAAAATCAACGCGATTAATTTGCGCGATTTTACGACCGACAAGCATAAAACGGTTGACGGAAAGCCGTATGGCGGGGGAGCGGGAATGGTGTTTAAAGCTGAACCGATTGTTAGAGCTCTCGATTCGATTTTAAAATCAAAAATCAAAAATCAAAAATCAAAAGTCAAGATAATATTATTTTCCGCTTCCGGAAAACAATTTAATTCCAAGATGGCAAGCGATTTCGCCAAAAAATATGATCGCATCGTGATGATTGCCGGCCGTTATGAAGGCGTTGACGCGCGGATTAAAAAAGTAATTTCGAATTTCGAATTTCGGATTTCGGAATTATCAGCAGGGCCGTATGTTTTAACCGGAGGGGAACTTCCGGCAATGGTTGTTATTGACGCGGTTTCGCGGCATATTCCGGGTGTTTTGGGCAAAGAGGAATCGCTCGAAGAAAAGAGATACGGAATTGGCGTTCCAACATACACTCGTCCGGATGTTTTTATTTATCGCGGTAAAAAATACGCCGTTCCCGAAGTTTTGCTTTCCGGCAACCATAAAAAAATCGAGGAGTGGAGGAAGCGATACCAAGGTTGACAAGATTTTGCGCACATAATATATTGGTAATATCCTCCTTCGCATAAAGCTTCGGAGGACGCAGTCCGCAGACAGAGAGCTTTCGAAAGATGTGAGCCTCTCCGAGGATAAAAGCAGATGCTTTTATTATTTGCGGATTATAATCCGCATTTTTTAATGCTTGAAATATTGAAAATTTTAAATATATGCCGTTAACAAAAGAACAAAAACAGAATATTTTGAAAGATTTGGTTGATAAATTTAAACGAGCCAAGGCAGCGGTTTTTGTTGATTTTAATAAATTGCCCGTAAGCAAAACCATGGAATTGCGGCGCAATTTGAAAGCGGCCGACGCCGAATACAAGGTTGCCAAAAAAACTTTGATTGACAGGGCTTTGAAATCCGAACATTTTGAAAACGTGGATCTTGATAGCTTTAAGAATCAGGTGGGCGTGGTTTTCAGTTATGCCGATCCGGTGCCGGCGGCGAGCTCGGTTTGGAAATTTTCCAAAGCTAATGACGCTCTTAAAATTTTGGGAGGATTTTTGGGAATCAATTGGCAGGGAAAAGAAAAGATAATCGCTTTGGCGAAACTGCCTTCTCGGGAAATTCTTTTGGGGCAATTTGTCAGAACGGTTGCTTCTCCGCTTTCAGGATTGGCGAATGTGTTGCAAGGCAATATGCGCGATTTGGTCGGAGTGTTAAATAATTTAAAAGGTAAAAGGTCGTAAACAAAAAAATTGAAAATTATAAATTTAAAATTAATTTAATAATATGTCGGATAAATACAACAAAATAATCGAAGAAATAGAAAAACTTACCGCATTGGAACTTTCCGAGCTCGTTAAAGCGCTGGAAGAAAAATTCGGCGTGTCGGCGGCGGCGCCCATGATGGCTATGCCGATGGCCGGCGGAGCCGGAGAAGCGGCGGCCGTGGAAGAAAAGAGCGCTTTTGACGTGGTATTGGCCAAGGCGGGCGATCAGAAAATTGCCGTCATCAAAGCGGTTCGCGAAGCGACCGACAAAGGCCTTCAAGAAGCGAAGCAGTTGGTTGATACCGCTCCTCAAGTTGTAAAAAGCGGCGTCGGAAAAGCCGAAGCCGAAGAATTGAAGAAAAAACTGGAAGCGGCCGGAGCAACGGTTGAATTGAAATAAAGGGTATTAACGAAATAATATAAGATTAGCATAAAAACAAAACGCGCGATTGAAAAATCGGGCGTTTTGTTTTATCATAGGTTGCGATATGGCGAAAAAATTTTTAGAACCCACATTTGACGCTTTGTTCGATTCTCCGGTTAAGGTGAGGCTTTTAAAGCTGTTTTTGCGCAGTCCGGAAGAAAATTTTAAATTGAACGCGGTGTCAAAAAAACTTAATTTGAAACCGGCTCCGGTGAGAAAAAATATCGAAGATTTGGTCGGGATCAATTTTTTGATTCGGAAAAATGTAAAAAGCGAACAGACTTTCGGGGTTAATCGCGGTTTTGCGTTTTATAACGAATTAAGGGAACTGCTTGTCAAAGCCAGTCCGGCTTCAAAAGAAAAAATGCTGAAGCGCTTAAAAACTTTGGGAAAAATAAAATTGGCGATTCTTAGCGGCGTATTCGTAAATTGCGACAATTCGGGAGCGGATCTTTTGGTGGTCGGCGACAATGTAAAGTTGGCAAAATTCAATAATTTCATCGGCGCGCTGGAAGCGGAAATCGGCAAAGAAATCAATTACAGCCTGATGACAACGAAAGAATTTTATTATCGATACGGAATGTATGACCGCTTTATTCGCGATCTTTTGGATTTCAAGCACGAAAAACTGATAAATAAACTTAAAATTTAGGGCGCATAGTTTAATGGCAAAACGCTCCGTTCACATCGGAGAGAGTATAAGTTCGATTCTTATTGCGCCCACATAAATTCTTAAAAACTTATCCACAATCAGGCCTATTGCGGGCCTGATTTTTTTATATTAAGATTAATTTGCTTGGTGGGAGATTGTGGGTAAGTTTGTGGATAAGTATATAAAACTGGGGATAACAATACATGTTGTTAGGCGAATTTAAGCACAATTTGGATTCCAAGAACCGCCTCACGATTCCGGCAAAATTGCGAATGGAATTGGGGGAGAAGCCGGTTTTAACGAGAGGCTTGGACAACTGTTTGTTTATTTATCCTCATCGCGATTGGCAGATCTTTATGGAAAAAATGAATAATTTGCCGCTTGGCCAGAAAAAAGCCCGGGATTTTAAAAGATTTATGCTTTCGGGCGCTTCCGAAGTTGAGATTGATGAAATGGGCCGCGTTTTAATTCCCGAT
Organism: Candidatus Azambacteria bacterium; assembly: GCA_016213445.1. Lineage (GTDB taxonomy): Bacteria > Patescibacteriota > Minisyncoccia > UBA10092 > UBA10092 > UBA10092. The sequence goes on along the minus strand of JACRAJ010000002.1, from coordinate 79,845 downwards.
TCGCTTAAAAATTACGCCGGATTGGAAAAATCGATTGTAGTGATCGGCGTTTCCGACCGCGTTGAGCTTTGGAGCGAAAACATTTGGAACGAATATATCGGCGAAGCGGAAAAAATGTCCGGCGATATTGCGGAAGGATTAAGCGAGTTTGGAATCTGATATGCACGTTCCCGTTCTTTTAAACGAAGTTTTGAAATATCTGGATCCGCAGGCGAATCAGAATTTTATCGATGCCACGGTGGGCGACGGCGGCCATGCTAAAGCGATACTCGAAAAAACCGCGCCGAATGGAAAATTGATTGCCATCGATCGCGATATTGATTCGATAAGCCGCGCCAAGATTAATTTGGAAGAATTCGGAAACAGGGTTGTTTTTGCAAACGATTCTTTCGGGAACATTTTGAAAATTGTCGAAGAAAGCGGCATCGGCGAAATTAAGGGCGTTGTGATTGATTTTGGAATGTCGACCGGCCAGCTGGAAAATTCGGGAAAAGGATTTTCATTCCAAAAAGATGAAATTCTCGATATGCGCTACGACATCCGGACGCCGCTTACGGCCGAGGATATTTTAAATGATTACGGAGAAGCGGAACTTTTCAGAATTTTCAAAGAATTCGGAGAAGAGCCGAAAGCGAGGATGGTTGCAAGGGCTGTGGCGCAAGCCAGAGATCGCGGAAGAATAAAAACGACGAAAGAACTGGTTGCGATTATCGAAAAAGTTATAAGGCGGCGGGGGAAAATCCATCCGGCAACAAAAATTTTCCAGGCGCTAAGAATCGAGGTTAACGGGGAATTGGCGGAAATAGAAAAAGCCTTGGCCGATATTCCGAAAATTTTATCGGGAGGCGGGAGGGCGGCATTCATTTCATTTCATTCTTTGGAAGATCGATTGGTGAAAAATTGGTCTAAAGATTTAAGCAAGGAAAACATAATTAAAATTTTGAATAAAAAACCCGTTGTCGCTTCGGCTGAAGAAATAAAAATTAATCCTAAAAGCCGCAGCGCGAAATTGAGAGTAATTGAAAAATTATGAACAGAGCCGCATTAAAAATACAGGCATTTGAAAATTTAAAATTAGAATCGCTTAACACAATTTTCGGTTTAAGCGTTATCGGCTTGGCCGTGTTTTATCTGTTTGCGATAAACAGCGTGGTTGTGGCCAATTATCAAAAAACCGTATTGCAAAAAACCGTTGATAATTTGAAAATAGAAATAAGGTCTCTCAACCTTAATCTTTCCGAAAAGCGAAGTATCGGTTTTCTTGAAAAAGCGGCTAAAAATATGAATCTTGTTGCCAATGATAAAATCCAGTATGTCCAAGTTTCCGGCTCGGTGGCGAAAAGCCAATGATATAGCAGTTATGTATGAAACATAATCCGGAAAAAAGAATTTTGGTTTTAATTCTCGGGTTTATTTTTTTTAGCCTGCTTATTTGGGGGCGGTTTTTTTATTTAACTGTCATCCGCCATGATTATTATATGGCCAAAGCCAAAAGTTTGGGTACCAATAGCGGCGTTATTTCCCGCGGCAGCATTTTTTTAACCGATAAAGACAATATTCCGTACGCCGCGGTTTTGAATAAAGAATTTTCTTTGATTTACGCCGCGCCGTCAAAAGCGGCGGATCCGGCGGGATTGGCGAAAAAATTAGCTCCGATTTTGCAGGTCGAAGAACAATTTTTATTGCAGAAGTTGTCAAAAACCAATGATCCTTATGAAGTTCTAAAGAAAAAAGTTTCCGATGATGTTGTAAACGCCGTTAAAGCTTTGGGCGACCCGGCTCTCGGCGTCGACAGCGAAACTTTGAGATATTATCCCGAAGGTTTGCGCCTTTCGCAGGTTATCGGTTTTTTGGGATTCGGCAAAAATGGTCAAGCTGGCCAGTACGGCCTTGAAGAATATTACAATAACGATCTTTCCGGGCCGGTTTCCAGCGCCGATTTGGTTTTAACGATTGATTCGACGATTCAAGCTCAAGCCGGATCGTTGATTTCCGCGGCGGTTCAAAAGTGGCAGGCCGACAGCGGCTCTATTATTGTGATGAATCCTAAAAACGGCGATATCGCCGCCATGGCGTCTTTTCCCGATTTCGACGCCAACAATTATTCCGCCGTTTCCGATAAAGATTTTTTTATGAATCCGGCCACTTTAAAACGTTATGAGCCCGGTTCAGTTTTCAAACCGATCACTATGGCGATTGGCATTGATACCGGCGCGGTTACGACGGAGACAAAGTACTACAACACCGGCAGCGTGAAAATTGACGGCAGAATTATTTCCAACGCTATGCCGAACGAAGTTTTGGGTTGGCAGGCAATGCCAATGGTTTTGGAACAATCTTTAAATACCGGCGCCGTTTTTGTTGAACAGCAAGTGCCGAAAGACGTATTTCTTAAATATCTGAAAAATTTTGGCATCGACAGCAAAACCGGAATCGATGTCAAAGAAATTTCCGGAGATCTTTCAATTCTATCGAATATGAGAGACATTAATTTTGCCACCGCTTCTTTTGGGCAGGGCGTTGCTTTGACGCCCGTCGAGCTTATTCGGGCACTATCGGTAATTGCCAACGGCGGCAAATTGGTCAGGCCCCATTTGGCGGCTAAAATCATTTTCCGAAACGGAGAAAGCCGTGAAGTGAAAAGCGAGCCGGGAACCCAAGTTATTTCTCCCGAAACTTCAGCTAAAATAATAGCAATGATGGTGAAAGTGGTTGAAAACGGAAGCGGCCGGCGGGCTCAAATTGCCGGATATTCCATCGCCGGAAAAACCGGAACGGCTCAAATTCCAGATTTAAAAACACACACTTACAAAGCAAACGAAAATATCCACACATTCGTCGGTTTCGCGCCGGCATACGATCCGAAATTTATCACCGTGATTAAAATCGACAATCCCAAAGGGGTTCGTTTCGCTGAAAGCACGGTTGTGCCGGTTTTTCACGATTTGGCTCAATTCATATTCAGCTATTGGGGCATTCCTCCCGACAAACCGGTAGAATAATAATAATAAATAGTGTATAATTTTCGCGTATGGAAAATTCCAAAATAAAAGTTGCGGCGGTTTTCGGCGGGCGGTCGGTTGAACACGAAGTTTCTATTGTAACCGCCATGCAGGCTTTTGAAAGTATCGATCGCGATAAATACGAAATCATTCCGGTTTATATCGACAAATCCGGCCGCTGGCTGGTTGATAAGCGGCTTGAAAAAATAGAAAACTTCAAGAATTTAAAATTGAGCGGCGTTAAAGCGCCGGAATACATTTTTCAGGCGTCGCCGAGCGTTAAAGTGCTTGCGCCGCAGGGTTTTTTAAAATCTTTTTTCAATAAAATTCGCGCCGATATTTATATGCCGTTAATCCATGGCACTTTCGGCGAAGACGGCACACTGCAAGGCCTTTTTGAAATGGCCGGCATTCCATACACCGGCTGCGGCGTTGCGGCTTCGGCAATCGGAATGGACAAAATTATCCAAAAAGCTGTTTTTAAAGACGCCGGCATTCCGGTTGTGAAATATTCGGGATTTTTAAAAAGCGAATGGGAAAATGACAGGGGAGGAATTTTGAAAAATGTAGAACAAACCTTGGGTTATCCGGTTTTTGTAAAGCCGGCGAATTTGGGAAGCAGTGTCGGCATCAGCAAGGCCGGAAATATTAAAGAATTGGAAAATGCGATCGACATTGCGGTTAATTTTGACAGGCGGATTGTGGTTGAAGAGGGGAAAGAAAATATCGTTGAAATAAACTGTTCGGTTCTGGGCAATGAAGCTTTAAAAGTTTCGGTTTGCGAACAGCCGATAAAAGTTCGGGACGTTTTGACTTACGAAGACAAATATCTCAAAGGCGGAAAAACCAAGGGAATGGCTGGCCTTTCGCGTTTGGTGCCGGCGCCGATAAACGAAGAATTGACCAAGCGGATTCAGGAAATGTCGCTTAAAGCTTTTAAAGCCATTGACGCCTCGGGCATTTCCCGCATTGATTTTATGGCGAGGCCGGAAAGCGGAGAATTTTGGATAACGGAAATAAATACTTTGCCGGGCTCCTTGTCTTTTTATCTTTGGGAAAAAAGCGGATTGGATTTTCCGGACTTATTGGACAAATTGATAGAGCTTGGATTTGAGCGCCATAAAAATCGCCAGGCGCTGATGTTTAGCTACGATTCGGAATTGATTTCCAAAACCGCCGGCGGAATTCAAAAATAATTGTCCGGAAGGTCGTTTTCTAAGAGAATAGCGGAATTTGGAGTTGTTAATTCGGAAAGTTTTGATTTGGCCGAATCCAAATCCGCCGCCCAAAAAACTTTTTTATCAAAATTTTCTTTTAATTCTTCTTTCAAACCCTCTTCGAAGGATTTTTTATTTGTTTCGCCCGTTATGATTATGTAATCGGCGATTAGAGCGGCGCTCCGCGCCGCTTCTTTATTCAATTCAAACTGTTTTGCGCCAAGTTCAACCATTCCCGGAGTAACCAAAATTTTTCTTTCGGCGGCGATATTTTTTAAAGCTTCCAAAGCCGAAACGAAACCGGCCGGATTGGAATTGTAAGTGTCGTCGATTATGGTAATATTGCCGGAAGCTTTGATAATTTCCTGCCGGTGCGGAGTCGGCGGCGTTGTTTTTAACCAATCGAGAGTTTCTTCTTCGGATATGCCGAAAATTTTTCCGATTTTCACCAGCAAATCTTCTTTTGATGAAAAAAACTTGATTGAATTTTTGTTTTGATTTTCCATTTCTTTTGGCAAAAATCCGATGCCGTCTTCGGGCAATGATTCTATAAGTTCCATTTTTGTTTTTAAAATATTTTCCATGGAGCCGAATCTTTCAAAATGCATCGGCCCGATGGCGGTGATAATTCCGATTTTCGGCTTAACAATTTCGGCGATGGCTTTAATGTCGCCCGGCTTGTAAGCGGCCATTTCGCAGACGAATATTTCGTGTTCCGGTTGCAAATTATCGATTATCGTTTTAGAGATTCCGAGCGGAGTGTTGTAATTTCCTTCGGTTTTCAAAACCTGATATTTGGAAATTAAAAGATGGGCGACGGCATCCTTCACGGTAGTTTTTCCGTAAGAGCCGGTGATGCCAATGACAGTGAGATTTTTGAATTTTCCGATTTTCGATTTTGCCCGATAAATCGAAATATTTTTCATAATTCGGTCGAGCGGCGTTAAGATGCGAAGCGCGGTTGCGAGCGCCGAATCAGGCCGTTTTTTTAAAGTTAAAATATTAATGATTTCGGCCAGCGCGAAAAGCGCGCGGGCTTTGGGAGTCCAATTTATAACTCCCTTTTTTTCCGAAACGACGCGGTTCGGATTGCGCTTCAGCCAATCGTTAAAACGTTTTAAATCGTATTCTTCGAGCTGGAGAAGATATAAAAGATTTTTAAGAGGCATCATGTAAAAATTTCTATTTTCTAATTTTTAATTTCTAAACAAAATTCTCTAATTAATTTGGTAAATTCATCGGGCTTTTGCAAAAACACAAAATGGCCGGCGTTTTTTATAATCGCAAATTTAGCGCTGGGAATAAGTTCGGCGATTTTTTGCCCTTCTTTAAGCGGCGTTTCCGCGTCTTTTTCGCCCCAGATGATAAGCGCAGGAATTTTTATCATCGGCAATTCCGCCGCCAGATTTTCTTTTATCAGATTTTTGAATGTTTCTTTCAAAAGGGGACTCTCTATTAAAGCGTAATCGGACGCGTCGAGTTTAAAAATTTTTAAAATGGTTTTTCGCATTTTTTTCGGTATAAAATATTTTAAAATTCCGGCGGCTTTTCCCAGTAGTTTGGTTTTTAAATTCGGTTCGCGAATGGAGCTGGCGCCGACTAAAACTAATAGCGAGGCAGTGTCGGGATAATTTATCGCGAATTTGGCCGCCACCGCCCCGCCGAAAGAATGTCCGATAATTATCGGCTTTTCGATGTTTTCATCTTTAACGAACTTATAAACAAAATCGGCATAATCTTTTAAAGTCATTATGTTTTTAATCGGGGTTTCACCGAAGCCGGGCAAGTCCGGGGAATAAACGGTAAAATCATTTTTAAAATAATAAAAAAGCGGCCCGAATATTTTTGAAGAAACCCCCCAGCCGTGAAGGAAAATTATTGTTTTTTTGGAGTCCATTATGTTGAATAATGCCATAATTTGAGCTATAGTATCAAGAGAGCCGCTATCGTCTAGTCCGGTCTAGGACGCCTGGTTCTCATCCAGGTAACCCGGGTTCAAATCCCGGTGGCGGTACGAAATTTAAACGTATGATTCCGCGCAATTTGAATTTAAAAATGTTTTTTCAGGAGCTGGTTTCGTTTTGCTTGATCGGCGTCATCAGCGTTTTTTCCGCCGCTAAAATTTACGGTTCGAATCTTATAAGCGGGGTGCAGGTTTCCGCCGTGCCGTGGTGGCAATTTTTGCTGGCTTTTGGCATCGGCACGGCCGTTATTTTAGGGCTGATTCGCATCGCGCACGGCGGATTTTTCTTGCGGCTATTTTTTCTTTTCGCTTTATTTTCCGGCACTTGGATAACGCTTGGCGTTTTTACGTCCGATAATTTGGCGCTCATTTTATCTTTATTGCTGGTTTCTTTTTACATTATCTGGCCGTACGTGTGGCTTCATAATTTGGTTTTAATTTTAACTTTGCCCGGTGTTGCCGCTTTTTTTGGCGCGTCAATCAATCCTTGGACGGCCATCTTTATTTTAATGTTTATGGCGGCCTACGATTACGTGGCGGTTTATAAAACCAAACATATGGTGAAAATGGCGAAGGTGATGATTTCCGGCAGGGCGGTTTTTGCGATGGTTTTTCCCGAACATTGGCCGGGATTTGCGGCGCGTCTTGATGAAGCCCGGCCGGGTGAGGGATTTATGATGCTTGGCACGGGCGATTTTGTTTTCCCGCTCATTATGGCCGCTTCTGCTTATGCCGTAAGCGCCGCCAGCGCTTGGACGGTTTTGATTTTCTCTCTGATCGGGCTTTTAGCGATGCATTTGATTTTTATTTCTCAAAAGGTTCGCCGGCCGATGCCGGCTCTGCCGCCGCTTGCCGCTTTCGCGATATTGGGATTTTTAATGTCTATTTTAATAAAATTTTAAATGATTAAAAAATCAGCCAAGGCCGATTTTTTTTGTGATTAATTTTATGAAAGATTTTTTTGAAAATAAAACAAATCGTTTATTGCTCGGTTTAAGTTTGTTTTTGAATGCCGCGCTTTTTTTGTTTTTTCGGCTTTCCATAAAACAAGGCGGCGTTCCGATTGTGCTTCACTACAATGTCAATTCGGGCGTTGATTATTTCGGCGAAGTTAAAAGCATATTTATTTTGCCCGCGGCCGGTTTGTTGATTTTTTTAGTTAACGGCGCCCTGTCCGCGAATTTTTGGAAAAAAAACCAAACACTGTCTTATTTTTTGTCGGCCGCGGCATTGATGGCCCAATTCTTTTTGGTTATCGCCGGCATCGCGCTGTATTTGATAAACAGATAAAAAGGTTGACTAATCGCTAAAATTGCTATATCTTTAAACTCTAAATAATATGAAATTCGCGATAATAAAAACGGGAGGCAAACAATATTTGGTAAAAGAAGGCGATAAGTTGAAGCTGGGGAAAATAGAGGCGCCCGAAGGCGATAATGTTGAATTTGGCGAAGTTTTACTGGTGGCCGATAAAGAAGCGAAAATCGGCGCTCCTTTGGTTGAGGGCTCGAAAGTTTCGGCAAAAGTTTTAAAACAGGGGCGATCGAAAAAAGTGATTGTTTTTCACTACCATTCTAAAACCAGATACAGAAAAAAAGCCGGCCATCGCCAGCATTTTACGGAAGTCGAAATTTTGGGGATTAAGTAAATTTTATTTAAAAATTGCGGTTTTATTTTAATTCCTTGCGGGATTCAAGCGCGCCTGATAGCGTTTTGGCATCGGCGAATTCCACATCCGAACCGTAAGGCAAGCCGCGTCCAAGTCGGGTTATTTTTACTTTAAAAGGCTTTAACAATCTTTCCAGGTGGCGCGCGGTTAAGTCGCCTTCATGAGTGGGCGATAGCGCCAAAATTATTTCTTCGATTTCATTATCGGCGCCCATCTTGCTTTCCACCCGGCTTGCCAGTTCGGGAATTTTTAAATTTTTGGGAATAGCCGTGTCCAACGCGGAAAAAAGCCCGCCTAAAACATGATATAAACCTTTATAAACGCCGGCCTTTTCAATGGTGGCAAGGTCGGTTTCTTTTTCAACGACGCAGATTGTTTTATGATCGCGAACGGGATTGTCGCAAAAAGCGCATTTGTTATTATCGCCATTTTCAATGGCAAAATGGCAAAAGTCGCAACTTTTAACTTTTCCGGCCAATCCCTCAAGCGCCTTTTTTAAATCTTCCTTGATATTTTTTTTATCGTTTAAAATCCAAAAAGCCAATCGCGCCGCTTGGCGAGGGCCGATGCCGGGCAGTTTGGAAAAATTATCTATGAAATTTTTTATCGGTTTTGGATACATATAAAAATAAAAATTTAAATTAACTTATTAACAACAAAGAAAATTATTTATTTGTTGTTAAATTATTAATGAAGCTTGTCCAGATTTTTGAAACTTACGTAATCTTCGTTGAAATACAATTCTATTTTTCCCGTCGGGCCGTTGCGGTGTTTGGCAATGTGGACTTCGGCGATGTTTTTTCGTTCCGTTTCTTTTTTAACTTTGTCTTCGCGGTAAATAAACATCACTACGTCGGCATCCTGCTCGATGGCGCCCGATTCTCTTAAATCGGAAAGTTTCGGTGTTTGGTCGGTTCGCGTTTCCGGAGCGCGGGAAAGCTGGGAAACAGCGATAACGGGAATATTCAATTCCCTGGCGAGATTTTTTAATGATCTTGAAATTTCGCTCACTTCCTGCGTTCTGTTTTCAATGCGGCCGCTGCCCTGCATCAATTGGAGATAATCGATTATCAAAAGATCCAGGCCTTTTTCCGATTGAAGCCGCCGGGCCATGGTTCTTATCTGTAAAACGTTTGGCGAAGCGGCGTCGTCTATAAAAATCGGCGCCAGCGACAAACGATCAAGCGCGCGGCTGATTTTTTCAAAATCGTTGTTTTTGCCTTCATCGGACAGCTGGCCCGTTCTTAATCGCCATAAATCAACGCTTGCTTCGGCGGCGATTAAACGCTCTATCAGCTGCTGTTTGGACATTTCCAAACTGAAAAGCCCGACCGCGACTTTATCGTTTACGGCCGCGTTTCTGGCGACATCAAGCGCCAAAGACGTCTTGCCGAAAGAAGGGCGCGCCGCTAAAATTATCAAATCGGATTTTTGCAGGCCGGCCAGCTGTTTGTCCAAGTCTATAAATCCGGTGGGAATGCCGCGCCAAGTGTCATCGCCTTTGTGCAAGCGGTCGAATCTTTCGAAAGCTTCGGCGAGGTGCGGCTTGATATGCTGAAATTCCTGGACGAGCGACGTTTGGGAAACTCCGAAAATCTTTTTTTCGGCTTCATCCAGAATTTCTTCGATATCTTTTTTTTCTTCCCAAGCGAGGGAAGCAATTTCGTTTGAAGCGCTTATTAAATCTCTTAAAACTCTTTTTTGATTGACGATTTTGGCGTAGTGGACAACGTTTGAAGCAGTCGGCACAAAATTCATCAGGGTCGTAAGATACGACATGCCGCCGATTTCTTTGAGTTTTTTATTTTCTTTTAATTTGCTGGAAACGGTTAAAAGGTCGATGGGTTCGCTTTTCGAATAAAGGGCGACCATGGCTTCAAAAATAAATTCATGGGCTTTGCGGTAAAAATCTTCGGCGGTAATGATGTCGGCCACTTTAATGATGGCGTCTTTGTCTATCAAGAGGGAACCTAAAACCGATTGTTCGGCGTCGATGTCCTGCGGCGGCAATTGATTGGGATTATACGGCAGAGGTTTTTTTGCTTCTTTTTTGTAGGTTTTTATTGGCATAACACAATACGGGGTTGTTTTTTAAAAATGAATTACTAACGTGAGTATAATAGCTAAAAAAATTTCCCGCAAATAAAAAAGTTGAAAACCTGTGAATTAAAAAACGCTCCGCTTAGCGGAGCGTTTTTTAATCGCGTTTCAATTTATAGCCGGCGGATGTGTCTTCAACCAGCCAGCCGAGAGATTCGATTTTTTTGCGGAGTTTGTCGGCTTCGGCGAATTTTTTTTCTTTTCTATATATTTCGCGTTCGTTTGCAAGTTTTGCAATTATAAGCGGTATATTTTTAATTCTGATTTTGGAGAGATTTAATCCCAAAATCTTATCAAAATCCAGAATCAAATTATATTTGGTCTTGGCGCTTATTTTATCCGTTTTTATTATTTCCCACAAAAGCGCCACCGCTCGCGGCATATCCAGATCATCATTTATGAATGTTAAAAATTCTTTTTTATATTTTCTAAAATCTTTTTCAGAAATTTTTGATTTTTTTGCGTTATTTTTTGTTGCGGCAAATATATTTTTTAAATTTTCAAGCGCATTTTGGGCGGCTTGCAAGCTTTCCCATGTAAAATTAAGTTTCGAACGGTAGTGGGCGGTTAAAATAAGATAACGAAAAGCGAGAGGATTGAAATTTTTAGCTTCGATATCGCGCAGATTATAAACATTGCCCAAAGATTTTGACATTTTTTCGCCGTTTACCAGCAAATGTTCGCCTTCGATAAAATATTTGGCGAAAGATTTTCCTGTTGCCCCTTTCGATTGGGCGATTTCATTTTCGTGGTGGGGAAATATCAAGTCAACGGCGCCGGCGTGGACGTCGAAAGTTTCTCCCAGATATTTCATCGACATCGCCGAACACTCGATATGCCAGCCCGGCCGTCCCTTGCCGAAAGGGGCGCTCCATGCCGGCTCTCCGGCTTTGGCGGCTTTCCATAAAACAAAATCTTCCGCGCTGGCTTTTTCATATTCATCAACATCGACGCGGGCGCCGGCTTTCCAGCCTGTGGCTGGTCCGCCTTCGGCGGAAAGTTCTCGATTCTTAAGGCCGCTTAACGCGCCATAAGATTTAAATTTTGAAATATCGAAATAAATCGAACCTTCGGCTTCATAGGCGAGCCCCTTTTTAAGAAGCGCCGCGATTATTTTTATCATTTCTTTTATATGCCGCGTCGCTTTCGGATATTTCCAGGCTTTTTCAATGTTCAGTTTTTTCAAATCTTCGAAAAACGCTTTTTCGTACGGCTTCACGAAATCGAAAATATTTTTTCCGGCTTTTCGGGAATCGCGGATTATTTTATCCTCCACGTCGGTAATGTTCATTACGTGTTTTACTCGATATCCGCCATATTCAAGCGCGCGCTTTAAAATATCTTCGAAAATATAGGTTCGCAGATTGCCGATGTGGGCGTAATTGTATACCGTCGGCCCGCAAGCGTAAAAACCCGCTTGGCGAGGCTTAATAGATTTGAATACTTCCTTTTTCTTTGTGAGGTAATTGTATAAATTTATCATGTTTTCAATTTTCAATTCTCAATTATCAATTATCAATTTTCAAACAGCCGAAGGCGGATTACAGCCATTTTTTAGTTTTGAAATAAATCCATATAAACGTCGTCGTGGAAAAAATAGTTGCCGCGACAATCCATAAATCGCCGGGATTCATTTGCGTGATGGCGATAACCAGCATCGCCGGAAATGTTATAAATGACAACATAGTGAATGTTTTGGTGATGACGCCGGTTTTATTGCTTAAAAGATTGGCATGCGTGTCTTCCAAAGCGCCGATTGTGTCGGCATAATTGCCTATCTCGTTCCAAATTCTTTCATAATCGCCGATAAGGTCGTTGAAATAAACCTTCAAGTCAGCGCTTTTTTCCGGCCAGAAATTTATTCCCCGATTGCCCAAGGAATTAAATATCCTGTTAAGAGGCCTGACGGCGATTCGAAAATCCAAAATATCCCTTTTTATGACCAATATGTCTTTTATCAGCGCATGTTCGGCGCTTTTGAATATGCCGTCTTCAATTAAATCGATATTTTTGCCGATGTGCGATAATTGCCTTTCAGCGAAATTAAGGATTTCTTCGCCGATCCAGTAGAATAAATGCCCGGTTGTCGCGCCGAAATATTTTGATTTCAATTCGGGTTTTTCTTCGCATTTTTTAAGAAAAATTTTAAGCGGTTCTATTGCTTCATTGTGAATGGTTATCAGGTGATTTCCGGTGATTAAGAAATCAAGTTCGATCGGCTTGGTTGTTTTTTTTGTTTGGGAAAATACCGGCACATGCATCGCCAAAAACAGATAGTTGTCGAAATATTCCACTTTTTCCCTTTGGGAAAAGGGGATTAGCTCGTTTAAAACGACCGTGTGAATATTGAAGTTGTTTTTAAGCCAGTCGAGATCTTTTTGGGACGGTTTTTCAATGTCGACCCAATTTAAATTATTTTCCGTTATTGTTTTCATTTTTTATTTTAATAAGAATAAATTGATAATATAATTACATTATCACAGATTGCGCGCCGCCAACATCTTGACAGAAATCTTGGTTTATGATACATTATCAAGCAAGAAGTTTTAAAAGGGATTGATTTTGGCTCGTTATGAGCCATGTATTCTAATATTATAGAAAGGAGGAGCGAATTATGAGAAGATACTACGTTGTCGACGGCGTAGTCTACTTTTCTCGCCAGGCGGCCCAAGCCGCCGCTATGGCGAGAAAGTAGCGCTCCTTTTCCGATTAGCCGCCAACGGGCTGATTTGGATGGTTTTAGGACAGTTGGTTCTCTCCCGATGACGATTCTCGGTCTGGGAGAGCGAGAACAGGGAAGTCCTTGGGGTTGCAGCGCAAATCCCAAGGTACTAAATAAGCGCATGGTCCCTCTACGGAGGGACTTTTTTATTTTCCGGCGTTAGCACTCTTGACAATGGAGTGATAGTTTTTATATACTGGCATTTGTTATGAATTTAAAAGGCAGGCCTAGAGAAATATTCATTATTGTGGTCGGAGAATTTATAAAAACGGCCAAACCGGTCGGTTCCGAATTTTTGGCGGAAAATTATAATTTGAATGTAAGCCCGGCCACCGTAAGAAACGATTTGGCGTTTCTCGAGGATCTGGGATTTCTGATCAAGCCGCACACCTCCGGCGGCAGAGTGCCCACGGCCGACGGCTGGCATTACTTTATGGAAGAAGTTTGGGAACCGTCTTTTTTTCCGGAAGAAGAAATGATAAAATTCAACGGCCTCGTTTCCGATTTGGTTAACACATCCGTTGAATTGCGGCGCTGCGTTTCCAAATTTTTCCCGGAAGTTTCGGAAGAATTTTTAAAAAGATTTTTAATGGATAAAATATTCAACAACTATGAACGAAGAAAATAACGCGTCCTCCGTAGCTTCAGCGAAGGAGGAAAATACAACCGAAATTGAAAATTTAAAACTGGAAATTGAGAATTTGCGCAAGCAGTCCGACGAATATCTGAACGGGTGGAAGCGCGCCAAAGCGGATTATCTGAACCTGAAAAAAGAAATGGAGGCGCAAAATAACGAGATTAAAGCGTGGATGTCGAAAGTTTTTATTCTGCCTCTTTTAGGAATTATGGACAGTTTTGATAAAGCGTTTGGCAGTATTCCCGAAAATATAATGAAAGAAAATTGGGTTGAAGGCATCGGCGGCATCAGGAAGCAGTTTGAAGATTTTTTGGCGGCGCAGGGAATTGAAACTGTAAAAGCCGCCGGTGAAAAATTTGATCCGTTGGAACATGAAGCGGTTGAGTCGGTTGAAGGAGGCGAAGCCGGAACAATCGCGGAAGAATTGCAAAAAGGATATTCAATAAAAGGCGAAATTCTCCGTCCCGCGAAAGTGAAAGTGTATAAATAAAAATTTTCAATTCTCAATTTATAATTTCCAATGAATTTTTAATTAATTAATTTTCAAAATTAAAACATTAGAAAATTGAAACATTGATTGAAAATTGAAAATTAGAAATTGAAAATTAAGTGTCGAAATTGAGTTAAACAATTAATAAATAAAATAATCGATATAAAATTATGAGTAAGATACTGGGTATAGATTTGGGGACAACTAATTCGGCGATGGCCGTTGTCGAAGGCGGCGAACCGAAAATAATTGAAAACAAAGAAGGCAACAGAACCGCGCCTTCAATGGCGGCGACGGCTAAAAACGGCGAGCGCTTGGTTGGGCTTTTGGCGAAGCGTCAAGCGGTGATTAATCCGGAAAACACTGTTTTCTCGATGAAGAGATTGATCGGCCGCAGATGGGATGATCCGGAAGTGAGGCGCGATGAGAAATGGTTTCCCTATAAAATTCGGCAATCCGGTTCCGGCGGCGTGGAAGTCGGAATGGGCGGCAAATGGTATCGGCCGGAGGAAATTTCGGCGATGGTTTTGCAAAAATTGAAACAAGACGCGGAAGAAAAACTCGGAGAAAAAATCACCGAAGCCGTTATCACGGTGCCGGCTTATTTCGACGATTCCCAAAGGCAAGCGACAAAAAACGCCGGAGAAGTCGCCGGGCTTAAAGTTTTAAGGATTATTAATGAACCCACTGCCGCGGCTTTGGCGTATGGGTTGGATAAGAAAAAATCGGAACAGATTGTGGTTTACGATTTTGGCGGCGGCACTTTCGATGTTTCAGTTTTGGAAATAGGAGACGACACCATTGAAGTCAAAGCCACCGGCGGCGACACGCATTTGGGCGGCGACGATTTTGACCAGCGCATTACCAATTATCTCGTTGAAATATTCAAAAAAGATCAGGGAATTGATTTGTCGAAAGACGCGATGGCTTTAGCGCGTCTCAAAGAAGCGGCCGAAAAAGCCAAACACGAGCTTTCAACGGCGCTTGAAACGGAAATCAATTTGCCGTTTATCAGTTCCGACGCAACGGGCCCGAAACATTTTGTTTCCAAAATTACGCGGGCGAAACTGGAAGAATTGATTCACGATTTTATCGCCGCTTCAATTGAATTAACCAAACAGGCCGTAAAAGAGGCCGGATTTTCTTTGGGCGATATCGATGAAGTGGTTTTGGTTGGCGGCCAAACAAGAATGCCGGCGATTTCCGAAGCGGTGAAAAATCTTTTCGGCAAGGAACCGCACAAAGGAATCAATCCCGACGAGGTGGTGGCGCTTGGCGCCGCGGTGCAAGGCGGAGTTTTACAGGGCGACGTGCGCGACATTTTGCTTTTGGACGTTACCCCTCTTACGTTGGGCATCGAAACCATGGGCAATATTGCCACGCCGATGATCGCCAAAAACACAACCGTTCCGACCGCCAAAACGCAAACATTTTCAACCGCGGCCGACAACCAGCCGCAAGTTGAAATTCATATTCTTCAAGGCGAACGCCCGATGGCGGCGGACAACAAAACTCTCGGCAAATTCATTTTGGACGGCATTCCGCCGGCGCAAAGAGGCGTGCCCCAAATCGAAGTTTCTTTCGATATCGACGCCAACGGCATTTTAAATGTTTCCGCGGTTGATAAAGCCACGGGGAAAAAACAAGCGATAACCATTACCGCTTCAACTGGATTGTCGAAGGAAGAAATCGAAAAAATGAAAAAAGAGGCGGAACTTCACGCGCAGGAAGATGCGAAGAAAAAAGAAGAAGTGGAAATAAAAAATTCCGCCGAATCGCTGGTTTATATGTCCGAAAAAGCGGTAAAAGACGCCGGCGACAAGATAAAGCCGGAGGATAAAAAATCAATTGAAGAAAAAATCGAGACGCTTAAAAAGATAAAAGATGGCGGCGACATCGAAGCGATTAAAAAATCTTCGCAGGAATTGTCGACCGAGATCCAAAAAATCGGCCAAGCGATGTACCAACCCAGCGACAAGCAACAAGAGACAAGCGACAAGAAAGAAGAAGCGGAGGATAAAAAAACAGAAAATAATAAATAATATGTTACATATTGTATGTCGCATATCATTAAACAATGCCTAAAAATTACTATGAAATTTTGGGAGTGACTGAAAGCGCGAGCGAAGAAGAAATAAAGCGCGCTTACAGAAAATTGGCGCACCAGTATCATCCCGACAAAAATGGCGGCGGCGACGCGAAATTCAAAGAAATAAATGAAGCCTATCAGGTTCTGGGCAACAAGCAAAAAAAAGAACAATACGACAGGTTCGGACAGACTTTTGATGGCGCTCCGGGCGCGGGCGGAGGAGGATATTCATACGGTGGTTTTGGCGGGGATATGGGCGGTTTGTCGGATATTTTGGAAGAGCTTTTCGGTTTTGGCCGCCAAAGCCGCGGCGGCGGTTCCGGTCGAGGGGGATTTGGAGACTTTTTTGGCGGCGGCTTCGGCCGCGCCTGGCCAACGATTCAAACTACGCTAAGCGTGGATTTCGCGACCGCGGCTTTGGGCGGCGACGTTGAAGTTTCGGTAAGGGGAGAAAGATTGAAATTAAAAATTCCGGCCGGCATTCAAAACGGCGAAGCTTTGGTGCACCACGGCAAGAATGGTGATATAATTTTTGTAATGAGCGTAAAAACGCCAAAAAATATTTCCAGGAAAGCGAGAGAATTGCTTGAAGAGTTGAAAAAAGAAATTAAAAATTAAAATAAATCGTGGATTATTTAAGTATATTGAAAGCAACGGGCAATTCATTTTTAAGCAATCCCGCTTGGGATATATTGCTTCTGCTTTTTTTCTTTTTTGCGGTTTTTGTTTACGGTCTTGTGGTCGGGCGCAATCGAATGATAATTCTTCTGGCGGCTTCTTATCCGGCGGCATTGATAGGCGAATACCTGCCTTATCCCCGGCGATTTTTTGAGAGTCTCAACGCATCCCAGACTTTATTTCTCAACTCATTCGGCTTTTTTGTTTTGGTTTTTTTTGTTTTTTGGATTTTTAGCAAAGCCGGTTTTTCAAGGAAAGAAATCAACAAAAAAACCGGCCAAGTGATATTCTTGAGTTTTTTGAATGTGGGTTTTTGGGCTAATATAATATTCGGTTATGCCTTGAAATTAAACGAAGAAGCGTTTAAACTGGCTCCATTGACGAAATTGTTGTTCGGCTCGGTTATCTCTCATTTTGTCTGGCTTATTTTACCCATATTGGCGCTTTACTGGTTTGAAAAAAATTAACGCGCGCCCTTAGCTCAGCCCGGTAGAGCAACTCCCTTTTAAGGAGATGGGTTGAAAGTAATAGTATTACTTTCAACGGGTTGTTCCATAAAAAATATAATTTCAAACTGCGCCCTTAGCTCAGCCCGGTAGAGCAACTCCCTTTTAAGGAGATGGTCGAAGGTTCGAATCCTTCAGGGCGCAGTTTGAAATTATGTGAGATAAACAACCCCGGACGAAGGTTCGAATCCTTCAGGGCGCACCAATTCATAAAATTTATGGCTAATCCGAAAACAATTCCAAAAACAATTTTAGTAACCGGTTGCGCCGGCTTTATTGGAAGTAATTTTGCGCATCAGTTTAGGAAAAAATTTCCAAAAACTAAAATTGTAGGCATTGATGATTTTTCAACCGGAAGAAAGGACGCGGTTGAACCGTCAATTGTTTTTTACAAAGGATCAATTTTGAACGAAAATCTTTTGGAAAAAATTTTTTCCGAACATAAACCCGAATATGTTTTTCATTTCGCCGCGTTGCCGAGAGTTTCTTATTCGGTTGAGCATCCGCGCCATACCAGCGAAGTTAATATTGTCGGAACAGTCGCGCTTTTGGAGTCTTCAAAAAATCATGGCGTGAAAAGATTTATCTATTCCTCTTCTTCCGCTGTTTATGGCGCCACAAAGAAATTGCCGACGAGAGAATCCGAAAATTCCAACCCGAAATCTCCTTACGCCGTTCAAAAATACGCAGGCGAGCATTTCTGCAGAATATTCAGCGAATTATTCGGACTGGATACCGTATGTCTTCGATACTTTAACGTTTTCGGACCCGGCCAATATGGAGATTCTCCTTACTCCACGGTTATATCCGCTTGGCTGGAATCATTGTATTTTCCGAGAAAGGAAAAAGCCTTTATTGAGGGCAATGGCAATCAATCAAGAGATTTCTGCCATATAGATAATGTGGTTTCGGCAAATATTTCGGCCATGGAATCAAAGAAGAATTTTAATGGAGAGGCATTTAATATCGCGCTTGGAAACCGGGTAAAAATCAACGAGATAAAAAATTCAATAGAGAAATACACAAACAAAAAACTTGATTTGGAAAAACGTCCGCCGAGATTGGGGGATGTGGTGCACACTCGCGCCGATATTTCCAAAGCTAAAAAATTGTTGGGTTACAATCCGGCGGTAAATTTTGACGAGGGGTTGAGACGAACAATTGAATGGTTTGAGTCCCGTAAAATATAAAAAATCCGCGCCGTGGAAATAAAAAAACTCGCTAAATGTTTGATTTAGCGAGTTTGTTGTTTTAATCCGGATTTGAGCTCGTTCATCAAATCCTTAACTTTTAAAATTTTGTTTATCCTGTAAGCATTGGCGCCTACGGTGTAGAGAGGTTCTTCGTTCGGCTCGTATCCGGCCGAGCTTATCAACCCGTTGCATACGCAAAAGAAATTTTTATTGTTTTCTTTCGCGGAACAGCGGGTAAAATTTCCCGCTTCGTCTCTTTGCAAAACATATCCTCTACTGCATTTTGGCGCACGAGATTGTTTTAAAGAAGAAATGAACATAGGGGATTGCCTTATAACCCGAAACGGCAATCCGCAGGGAGAACCCGGATACAGTATGCCGTCCGCCACAAGAATATCTTCCTGTTTTGCCGATAAAACTGCTTGTTTGTATTCCGGCGTGGCGCTGCTTTCTTCCGTAGCCAAAAATCTTGTTCCCATTTGGACGCCGTCGGCGCCCATTTCCAGAAACTTATTAATGTCGCCGGAATCAAAAACACCTCCGGCGACTATCACGGGAAAATCTCCGTATTTTTTAGCGATGTCTTTAACCGGTCCCAAAAGATTTTCAAGAATGTTTTCTTCAAGATCAATCGCTTCCATCTTAAATCCCAAATGGCCGCCGGCAAGCGGGCCTTCCAAAACAACCGCGTCGGGCTGGTAGCCCGCCCTTTCCCATTTTTTACAAATCAAATCCAAAGCGCGCGCCGAAGAAACAATGGGAATCAATCCCGTATTTTTCGGGTTTTGGATTTTTGGCAAATTCAACGGCAATCCCGCGCCGGAAATAATCATATCCGCGCCGGCATCGATTGCCGCTCGCACCGAATTTTCAAAATCTTTAGCAAGCGCAAACATAATATTGATTCCGATAATGCCGCCGCCGCTCATATTTTTAGCGTTGCTGATTTCAATACATATCGCCTCGTAAATTCCAACTTTGCGCTTGGTTCTTTTTGACGCGATTATATCCAAACAGGCGCTGGAAATTATTCCCGCGCCGCCTTCTTTCGCGACGGCGCCGGCCAGCGGCGCCAAAGACACTCCCACACCCATTCCGCCCTGAATAATCGGCGCGGCAATCTTTTTTTCTTTAATTTCCAGCATAACAACCGCCTCCTTTATTTTTTAATGTGCTAATTTATAAACAATAACACGCAAAAATTATATTTGCCATAAAGCGCGGCGGAGTCAAAAATTGCTTGTGGAAAGTTTTTTTGATAAAATGGTTGCATACCATGATTCGATTCGAAAACATCAGCAAAATCTACAACAGCCATTCGGTGGCGCTTCGAAGCGTAAGTTTTGAAGTTAAGCCGCAGGAATTTTTGTCGCTTGTCGGACGATCGGGGGCGGGCAAATCGACTTTGCTCAAACTTTTGATCGCCGAAGAAAAACCGACTCACGGCAAAATTTTTTTCGACACACAGGATATTTTAAAAATGCGGCCCAATGAGCTGCCTTTTTTGCGGCGGCAAATCGGCGCCGTTTTTCAGGATTTTAAATTGTTGCCGAAAAAGACCGCTTATGAAAACGTGGCTTTTGCGATGGAAGTTGCCGGCAAAAGCGATGAGGAAATAAAAAGCGATGTTCCCAAGGTTTTGGATTTGGTCGGCTTGAAAGACAAGATGAATAATTTTCCGAAACAACTTTCCGGCGGGGAAAAACAAAGAGTGGCGATTGCCCGGGCTTTGGTGCACCGACCCAGCGTTATCGTCGCCGACGAGCCGACCGGAAATTTGGATCCCATCAACACTTGGGACATTATTCGTTTACTTTTGAAAATCAACGAATTGGGGACTACGGTTATTTTAGCCACCCATGACAAGGAAATTATCAACGCCCTTGAAAAAAGGGTTGTCAGTTTGGAAAATGGCTCGGTGATAAGAGATGAAAATCCCGGAAGATATATTTTAAGCTAATTTTATGTTTGTTAAATTATCAAGAATAATAAAATCGGGATTGATTAATTTTTGGCGCAACGGCTGGCTGTCGGCGGCGACAATTTTAATAATAACCATCTCTCTTGTCACCTGGACCAGCGTTTTTCTTTCAAACGTGGTTTTAACTTCGGTTTTGAATGTCTTGTCGGAGAAAGTCGATGTCAGCGTTTATTTCAATTTAAACGCCAAAGAATCTGACATTTTAACTTTAAAATCAAAACTTGAGGGACTGGGCGAAGTGGCGAACGTTGAATATATCTCCAGGGACCAGGCTTTGAAAATTTTCAAAAGCCGCCATACCGGCGACGAAGTTTTGCTTAAATCGGTTGACGAATTGGGCGACAACCCTCTCGAAGCCAGCTTGAACATTTTGGCGAAAGACTCGACTCAATATACCGCCATAAATTCTTTTTTAAATCAGGACCAATTTAAAAATGTTGTTAGCAAGATCAATTATACGGAAAATAAACTCGTTATTGACCGGTTGAACAATATTATCAGGGTTTTGAGAGAGAGCGGCTTTCTGGCCGGCGTTATTTTGGCTTTTATCGCTTTTTTAGTGGCTTTCAACACCGTGCGGCTGGCGATTTATTCTTCGCGAGAGGAGATTACGGTGATGAAATTGGTCGGCGCTTCCAATCGGTTCGTAAGGGGGCCTTTTCTTATTGAAGGCGTTTTACACGGCGCGATTGCTTCCGCTTTTTCTTTTGCTGTGGTTGTATCCGGCATCGGCTTTATCGGGCCGAAGCTTCTTAGTTTCATTCCGGAAATAAATTTGGTGAATTACGTTGGCAGCAATTTTTGGTCGCTTTTGTTTTTCCAAACATTGGGCGGCGTCGCCCTGGGCGTATTTTCCAGCTGGTTCGCGATGAGAAAATATTTGAAGATTTAACCTCGCGATTTCAATTGATTTTTCGGCAATTTAATGTTAAAATCCCTGTGTATACAGCGATTTTATTTTGTTTTATTTTTTAATTTGCGGGATCGTCTAGTGGTAGGACGTCGCACTCTGAATGCGAAAACTGGGGTTCGAGTCCCTGTCCCGCAGCAAAAAGTTTTTTACGAATAATGTCTGCGATGGCGGCGGTGATTGGCGGGAACTGATGGTTTTGGCGCGGTTAAAGACATCCGGACAGGCAGTATTTTTGGCAATGCGGACAGGGGCAATGTTGCGCGGATAAGACGTTCGATTTCTCGCACGTCGCTTTTCTGATCGGGGGTGGCGAAAGAAATGGCATGGCCGATGCCGCCCACCCGGCCGGTCCGTCCAATACGATGAACGTAGTCTTCCGGGTGTTGAGGAAGGTCGTAGTTTAAAACAAGTTCAATCCCTTTCACATCTATACCGCGAGCGGCGATGTCGGTTGCGACAAGAATTCTGTATTTTCCGTTTCTAAATCCGTCGAGCGCCTCTCTGCGCTGGTTTAATGATCTGTTGGAATGAATTTCAGCCGCGGTATGGCCAAGCGTTCGGATGCCTTGCGCAATTTTTCTGGCGCCGTGTTTTGTTCGCGAGAATATAAGTATTGATCCGCGGTATTCATCAAGAATTTTCGGAAGAAGCCGCGGCTTATCCTGTTTCTCCAAGAAAAAAAGTTCTTGAGTGATTTTTGCGGCTGGAGTGCCCGGCGGGGCAACTTCAATGCGAACGGGAAGTTTCATATATGCCTGCGCTATATCAAGAATATCTTTTGGCATCGTCGCCGAAAAAAGCATAGTTTGCCGATTGCGGGGCAATGCATGCAATATTCGTTTTAATTGCGGCGCAAAACCCATATCGAGCATTCGGTCCGCCTCGTCTAACACTAAAACGGCGATTGATCCGAGCGAAACAGTTTTTTGTTCCAAGTGGTCGATAATCCGTCCCGGAGTGCCGATTATAATTTGCGGGTTTGCGCGAAGCGACTGGATTTGGCGATTAACGGATTCGCCGCCGATTAAAACCGCCGTTCGAACACCGAGAGGGGATCCGATTTTGCGGAAGACTTCATTAACTTGAAACGCGAGCTCTCGCGTCGGCAACACAACAAGTCCTTTATTGCCGCGAAGAGCCGCCTGGATCATAGGCGCCCCAAAGGCCAGCGTTTTTCCCGTGCCTGTTTGGGCAATGCCGATCATGTCTTTTCCCTCTATTGCCAGAGGGATGGATTTTTCCTGAATAGGCGTGGGAATTTTGAAATTAAGCTTTTTTAGCGCTTCTAAAATATTAGGCGCGATACCGAGATTATAAAAATCAGAAGATTGGTTCATGTTTTGCTATTATAGCATAAAACAATAAAAACGCAATTCGCCGTAATGGTTCAACAGCTTGTGACCATGACAGTGAATTGGCATATTTTTAATATATGTGTTAGGATTGCGTTTTTTGCAATTGTTAATAAATTTGTTTTACCGATGAGAACAGGCCGGAATTTGGAAAATTTTAAATAATCGGTTATACTTAATCAAAGTATGCATTTTTCAATTTTACCCAAACCATTAAACGGCGAAGAAGAGGAGGGAGACTGAAATAATGTTTTCATTTGTTGAATTTTTGCCGCTTGTGGCGGCCGCGGCTATTATTGACAGCGTTAATTTTTGCGCCTTTTCGGTATTGCTTCTTACTGTTGCTTTTTTATTCAGCGCGGGAGATTTGCGGCCGAAAATATTGAAAATAGGCGGTTTGTATATCGCCGGCATATATTTGGTTTATGTTTCGATAGGCTTCGGGATTATGCAGGCGCTCCAATTTTTCGGCGCGCCTCATTTTATGGCAAAAGTCGGCGCTTTGATTTTAATTATCCTTGGCGCCGTCAATATTATCAATGAATTTTTTCCCGCGTTTCCGATAAAGCTAAAAATCCCCGCCGGCGCCCATCAAAGAATGGCAAAATTGATAGAACAAGGTTCGGCGCCCGCGGGCTTTCTTTTGGGCGTTTTGGTCGGTATCAGCGAATTTCCCTGCACCGGCGGCCCGTATCTGACGATTTTGGGATTTTTGCACGATCGCGGCGCCGTGTATTTAAAGGGTGTTTTTTATCTTTTGTTTTATAATTTTATTTTTATAGTTCCGCTTCTTATAGCGTTATTCGCCGCGAGCAACAAAACGCTTCTTGAAAAAATCCAAAACTGGCAAAAGAACAAGACAATCAAAATCAGGTTTTTGAGCGGATTGGCAATGATTGTTTTAGGCGTTATAATTTTAATGCTTTAAAAAAATATGGATGACAATAATAAAAAATTTCAGGATCTGATAAAAAAAATCGAGCAGATGAAAAAATCCGGCGAAGTTGATTTGTCCATGGAAGAAGATTTGAGCATCGCCGTGATGAACCTTATTTCCCTTGAAGAGCATTTTTTCTTCACCAGCGCCAAAACCGGAAAAGCGGAATATTTGGATTGGCTTTTGGAAACGAGAGAAGCGAGGAAGGCGCTGTTAAGAAAATTAATAAGCGAACACGAGGGCGAAACTTGGTGCGCCTCAAAGCATTTATTGGCGACAACCATGCGTTTAATTGAAGTCGGCACCAAACTTTATTCCGACAATAAAAAAGAGGAGGCTAAAGAAATATTCGGCAAAGCAAAAGAATTGTATTCCATTTTTTGGGGTTTGCGCTTGAAACTGCTGGATATGCCGGCAGTTAAAGAAATAGCTAAAAATGAAAAGCCGTGGACTTTGAACGACATCCTGGATAAATTGGTTGATTGTTGCGACGAATAATATTAAATTGTCCGCCAAAGGCGAATCAGCTTGCGGCTGAAAAAAATAAATATAAAAATGAAAAATTACGATTTAAAATCAAAACTTATTTTTGCTTTTTGCGTTATTATTTTGGTTTTCGCGTTTGCGTTTTTTATTTCCGGGCGGTTTGGCGGGAAAAAGCCGGCAGGCGCGCTTGATGAATTTGCCAAATGTTTGGCGTCAAAAAACATCACGATGTACGGCGCGGTTTGGTGCTCGCATTGCCAAAATCAAAAAAAATTATTCGGCGATTCATTTAAATATGTGCCGTATATCGAATGCCCCGATAATCCGTCGGTTTGCGTCTCCAAAGGAATTGAAGGCTATCCGACGTGGATTTTTCCGGATGGAAAAAAATTAATGGGGGAGCAGTCGCTTGAAAAATTATCCCAAGAAAGCGCTTGCGCCTTGCCGGTAAAATAATATCGCGGCGTGTTGATAACGCGATTTTGTTGATATGATATAATTTCATTATTAATATTAGTTATTTTTAATAAGCATGTTCGATTACAATAAATTGCCAAAATTGGAACGGAAAATTGTCTTGGCTGTTTTGATTTTATTTGGCTTGCTTTTGGTTTTTTCCGGGTTAAACCAGATGGTTAACGCTTGGAATAATTACCGAAACGGGGGAGCGGCAAATGTTTCCCAAACGGTAAGTTTTGCCGGACAAGGCAAAATTAAAGCCGCGCCGGATACCGCGAAAGTCGATATCGGTTTGGTTACCGAGGGGAAAGATTCCATTTCGGTCCAAAATGAAAATACCGGCAAAATGAACAAGGTTATTGATTTTTTAAAGAAAGAAGGCGTCGCGAATGAAGATATAAAAACGAGCAATTATAATCTGTCGCCGAAGTACGATTATAACAAAGGAAAATCAACGCTGGCGGGATATATTTTGAATCAAACCGTAAACGTAACGGTAAGGGATTTAAAAAATGTCGGTAAAATTTTGGACGGAGCGGTCAGTAGCGGCGCCAACCAGATAAATTCGGTTTCTCTTTTTGTTGACAAGCCGGAAGAATTAAAAAATAAAGCGCGCGAAGAAGCGGTGAAGCAGGCGAAAGAAAAAGCCATGGCGGCAAGCAAGATTGCGAGCTTTCGCTTGGGCCGCTTGATTGGTTTTAGCGAGAGCGCTTCGGGAGAACCGCCGATATTTTATGAAGCGATGGGAAGAGGCGGCGGCATAGCCGCGTCCGCCGCGCCTCAAATAGAACCCGGCTCTCAAGAAATAACCATAAACATCACTTTGACCTATTTGATAAAATAAATCTTTGAAAAACAAAACCGCCCCGCAGCTGCGGGGCGGTTTTGTTTATGAAATGACCGTCAATTTATTTTTCAAATTTCGGAATCTCCAAAATATCGCCTTCCATTATTCTCCATTTTTCCGCGGCGCCGGCGTTGATTTCCAAAACATATCGCGCTGGCATTTTTGAACTATATGGTTGGCAAATTTCATTTTCTCGGCATGGCTTTAGAGTTGTAATTTCATTAACGCGCCCCGTTGAAGAAATAAAAATGATATCAAGGGGAATCAGCGTATCTTTCATCCAAAAACTTCGGGTTTTTTCATCGGGAAAAATAAAAAACATTCCGGAATTTTTCGGAAGCGACGGCCGGTTCATTAATCCTTTTTCCAATTCTTCCTGCGTTTTCGCGAGTTCAATTTTAATTTTCACCGGCCCGGCGCCGGTGAAAACGGTTGTTGAATTTTTATCGGCCGTTTTTTGGTACTGGAAATAAACAACCATAATCGCGAGAGCGAAAATAATCAATCCCGAAATCCAATAAAAAGGCCTTTTTGAATCAAGCAACATCATGTTTTATTAGCGACGTAGAGCGAGAGAAATGGGAAAGTATTCTTTCACATTTCCGAGCCGAGGCAGCTAAAAAAAGTTAATACTTTTTATTTTAAACTAAACTGTGAAATAATCAAACCATGGATGAAAACAAAAAAACAGTTTGGCTGTTTTCAATCGGCGCGTTTTTAAACGATTTCGGGCATTATTTTGTTTTTACGATTTGGCCGATTTTTGTCACCTCGGTAATCGGAGCTTCGGCGATGTTTTTAGGATTTGTTGACGGTTTGGGCGACGCTTTCGCTTCCCTGTCGCAAGCCGCGTCGGGATTATTGTCGGATAAAATAAAAAAGCGGAAAATTTTTATCTGGCTCGGTTATTTTTTCGCCTTTTTTTCAAGAATTATTTACTCGTTTTCAACGAGAAGCTGGCAATTGATCCCCGGCAAAATTTTGGACAGGTCCGGGAAAATGCGCGACGCGCCCCGGGATGCCATCGTGGCCGACATCACGCCTCGCGAAAAAAGAGCTTCGGCTTTTGGGGCGCTGAGAGCGGCCGACCGGGGCGGCGCTGTTTTGGGCCTTGCCGCATCGCTGTTTTTGGCGGGATATTTCGCTTATCGCGAGCTATTTTTAATAGCCGCCATTCCTTCGCTTGCCGGCAGCTTGATTATTTTATTTTTCGTCAAAGAAAAAATAACGTCCGATGGCCTCGCGCCGAAATTTTCTTTTAAATTTGCCAGCCGCGATTTTAAAGTTTTCACCGCTCTTTCGGCAATTTTCACTTTGGGCGCCTTTTCCGATTCATTTTATATTCTGGCGGCAAACAAACTTGGCGTTTCTTTAAAATTATTGCCGTTATTTTATCTGACATATATGCTTTTTTCATCTCTTATGGCGATTCCTTTCGGCAAGATGGCGGATAAAATCGGCCGGCGCCCGGTAATCGGTTTTGCTTTCATTTTATTTATGGCGACTAACGCGATGTTTATTTTTTTTAATTCGCTCTGGATGATTCTTTTGGCGTTCGCCGTTTACGGATTGCACGGCGCCGCTTATGAAGGCAATATAAAAACTATCGTGGCGGAATTCGCTCCTTACAATATGAGAGCAAGCATCATAGGCGGTTTCCAAATGCTTATCGGCCTGATAGCTTTGCCGGCTTCTTTTATCGCCGGCATTTTATGGGATGCCGTAAATTTTCGGGCGCCATTTGCGCTTTCACTGATTTTAACCGCAATCGCGTTTGCCGCATTGTTTTTTGTTCGCGAACCGAAAACCGAAAAATAAACTTGTTTTTTTGTTGATTTTAGTCCATTCTTAGATAAGTCCGTTAAACACTATGGATAATTTTATTTTAATTTTATTTTCTCTGGTTTTGGGCGCCGCGCTGGGCGGATTCGCTTTTTTTATTTTTAAAAAGAAAGGCGGTGAAGGCTCGCAGTCGCAATCGTTTCTTTTGATACAAAATCAAATAAATGAAATCGCGCGGACGCTTGATAAAAAACTCGGAGAATCGGCGCAAACGATGCAAAGCCAGATTCAAAACCAGTTTTCCCAAAGCGCGAAAATTATCCGCGATGTCACCGAGCGCCTCACCAAGCTTGACGATACCAATAAACAGGTGGTGAATTTCGCCGATCAGCTGAAAAATTTGCAGGACATATTGAAAAATCCGAAACAGCGCGGAATTTTGGGAGAATATTATCTGGAAACGGTTTTGAAAAACGTTTTGCCGCCGGGAACTTATGAGTTGCAATATGGTTTCAAAGACGGCACAATCGTTGACGCGGCAATATTCATTAAAGACAGAATCATTCCGATAGATTCCAAATTCAGTTTGGAAAATTACAATCGCTTGCTGGAAGTTCGCGATGAAGTTGAAAGAAAAAGACTGGAAGACGCTTTCAGGAACGATTTGAAAACCCGCATTGACGAAACCTCAAAATATGTAAAGCCGGGCGAAGGCACTATGGATTTTGCTTTTATGTTTATTCCCGCCGAAGCCGTTTATTACGATTTGTTGATAAACAAAGTCGGTTCGATAAACGCCAGGGACCTTGTTGAGTATGCCATTGTCGATAAAAAAGTGATAATTGTTTCTCCGACTTCTTTTTTCGCGTATCTTCAAACGGTGCTTCAGGGGTTGAAAGCGCTTCAAATCGAAGAATCGGCGAAGGAAATAAGAAAAAGAGTTGAAGAATTGGGGCGGCATCTTTCAAGCTATGAAACGTATATGAAAAAACTGGGCACGCACTTGGGCACTTCCGTTAATATGTATAACCAATCTTACAAAGAATTGAAAAAAATCGATAAGGATGTTTTAAAAATAACGGGCGAAGCTGTTGGAATCGAGCCGATGGCCATTGAAGCTCCCAGAGATGAAGACGAGTTATGAATCGCATTGTTTTAGACATTGAAACTCAAAATTTATTTTCCGACGTCGGCGGCAAGGGAAATTTGTCGAAACTTTTGCTTTCCGTCGCCGGCGTTTATTCTTATTCCGATAATAAGTTTTTAACTTTTACGGAAAAGGAAATGCCGGCGTTTGAAAATTTGCTGAAAAGAACCGATTTAATTATCGGTTTTAACATCGATCATTTCGATTTGCCGGTTTTGAAAAAATATTTGTCCATCGATTTGGCCAAAATTCCAACGCTTGATATTATGGCCGAATTCGTAAGCGTTGCGGGGCATCGGGTGAGTTTGGATGATTTGGTCGGCAACACTTTGGGGAAAAGAAAAAGCGGCAACGGTCTTGCGGCGGTTGATTATTGGCGGCAGGGGAGAATGGACGAGCTTAAAAAATATTGCCTCGACGACGTAAGGCTTACAAAAGACTTGTACGAGCATTGCCTTAAAAACGGCGAATTGAAATATACGGCTCGCGATGCCAATTTGCCTTACGTGAAAACTTTAAAAATTAACCTGGCGAAATATTCGGGACTCGAAATAAAAAAATTATGGACTCCCTCACTTTTTTAGATAAAATAATAAACGAAAGCTTCATCCGCGAGCCGTATGCCAAAAAAAGCTGGTGGGCGACCGATTTGAATTCCTGTTTGAGGGGCGCTTTTTACCGCCGCAAAGGCTTGCCGCCGACATCGGTTATTCCACCGGACAGGATGGGAATTATGGAAGTCGGCAAAATAGTCGAGACTTGGATTGTCGATAAAGTAAAAAACTCGGGAAAATTGGTGGCGGAACAATTGCGGATAGAGGCGCCGGAATATGAAGCGTCGGGCAAGGTTGATTTAATAATAGACGAAGGCGGCCATCCGGTGCTTTACGAAATAAAATCGACGAATTCTTTCAGTTTCAAATACAAATTAAAAACCAAGGCGCCCCAGCCCCAGCATAAACTCCAAATGCTTTTTTACGTGTGGCGCCTCCGGAATCACGGCCACGCGGATTTGCCGGAAGTTGATTTTTCCAATCTCGAAGGCCGGCTAATTTACGTTTCCCGCGACGATTTGGGCAGACTGATTATTCCCGTAAATTATTCCGAAGAAGCGGTGAAACCGATTGTTGATCAGCTTGAAATTTTAAACAGTTCTTGGAGTAAAGATGAATTGCCGCCTTTGCCCGACCCGGTTGTTTTTGACGAAGATAAAGGAAAGTGGACGGTGAATTTTGTCTGCGATTTTTGTTCGCATCACGAGCTTTGCGCCGGCCGCGACTGGCGCGCTCGCGCCGAACAGCAAGTTAAAGAACTCAACGCCGCGCTGGAAAAATTATGAAAAAAATCTATCTTGATTGCGCGGCGACAACACCGGTTGATGACGAAGTTTTAAAAGCGATGATGCCGTATTTTTCCGAAAAATTCGGCAACGCTTCTTCAATTCATTCATTCGGCCAGGAGGCGATAGCGGCAATAGACGGCGCGCGGGGAAAAATCGCCGAATTGTTAAATTGCGATTTCAACGAAATAATTTTCACCGGCTCGGCGACAGAAGCTAATAACCTCGCAATTTTGGGAATTGCGAGGAATTTTCAATTTTCAATTTTCAAAAAAAATACAAAACAAGAAATATCAAATACTAAATACCATATAATTTCCACGCCGATAGAACACGAGTCGGTTCACGAGCCGCTGAAAGAATTAAAAAAAGCCGACCATGAAATTGATTATCTTCCGGTTGATAAAAACGGGTTGGTAAAAATTTCCGACATTGAAAAAACAATCAAAAACAATACGGTTTTGGTAAGCGTTATTTACGCCAATAATGAAATCGGAACAATCCAGCCGATAAAAGAAATCGGGAAATTGATTGAAAAAATTAATAAAACAAGGCGGGAAAATGGGTTCTCAAAAATATATTTCCACACCGACGCGGTGCAGGCGATGAATTATTTGGAATGCCGCCCCGATTGGCTTAAAGCGGATTTGCTTACTTTTTCCGGACATAAAATTTACGGTCCCAAAGGTATTGGCGGGCTTTATGTAAGAAAAAACACGCCGCTTTCGCCGATTATTTCCGGCGGCGGGCAGGAATTCGGTTTGCGTTCGGGCACGGAAAATGTCGCCGCCGTTGCCGGATTGGCGAAAGCGGTTGAATTGATTTTTTCCGCCAGAGGCGGATCCGCCTCTGGCGGAAAAAATCGCGAGAAACGTTCCAAACATGTTCTTGATTTGCGAAACGGCTTGTGGGAAAATATCGTTAAATACAATAAGTCGGCCGAATTAAACGGCTCTTTTGAAGGCCGATTGCCGAATAACATTAATATAAGGTTTCCGGGAATAAGCAATGAAACGCTTATAGTGGCTTTGGATCAGGCCGGTGTGGCGGTTTCGGCCGGTTCCGCTTGTTCCAGCAGGGCAATGGAGCCTTCCCATGTTTTAACCGCAATCGGTTTGACTGAAAAAGAAGCGAAAGAAAGTATTCGGATTACTCTCGGCAAAAACACCGCGAAGGAAGAAATAAAGAAAGCCGCGGAAATAATAAATAAGGTTTTAAGCGCATTGCAATCAAAATAGATCTTTCAAACCAATATAAATAATTTAAAAATATGAATGAAGAAAACAAAAAATATTCATTTAAAGAAATGCTGTTGGCGGCTTTGGCGGCGAGCGTTTTAACCGCCGTTGTCATCGGGCCGCTTTCCGGCGCGATATTTGCCAACGCGTCGGTTTTGGATTTTTTCCGAAAAGCGCCGTTTTTAAATCGATTATTTGGCGAGAAACAACAGGCCACCAGCACGCCCCAAAGTTTAAATTTAGCTCCATCAAATGAAGTTTACGCTCCGGTTGATTATGAATCAAAAATTATAAACGCGGCCAAAAATGCTTCGCCGGCCGTGGTGGCGATTACGATTTCCAAAAATGTTCCGATCATCGAACAGTGTCCTTACAATCCGTTTTCAAATCTGCCGCCGGAAGTCCAGCAATTTTTCGGCCAAAATCTTAAGTTTTATCAGCCTTGCCAAAAAGGAACCAAGTTCCAGGAGATTGGCGGCGGCAGCGGGTTTATAATTTCCGGCGACGGTTTAATTTTAACCAATAAACACGTAGTGCAGGACGCGGCGGCGCAATACACGGTTTTCACCAATGACGGAAAAAAATATGACGCAAAGGTTTTGGTTCGCGATGCGAATACCGATATCGCCGTTTTAAAAATTGCCGCTTTGAATTTGCCGACGCTTAAGCTTGGCAATTCCGATTCAATTCAAGTTGGCCAAACGGCGGTCGCTATCGGCAATGCTTTGGGTGAATTTAGGAATACGGTCAATGTCGGCGTGGTGTCGGGCCTTTCAAGAAATATCACTGCCAGCGGCGGAGGCTTAACGGAAACAATCTATAACGTAATTCAAACCGACGCTTCAATAAATCCCGGCAATTCTGGCGGACCGCTTTTAAATTTGAAGGGGGAAGTGATAGGCATCAACACGGCTATAGCGCAAAACGCCCAAAGTATAGGTTTTGCCATTCCCGTAAACCAAGTTAAAAAAATTGTCAGCGACGTTTTGAAGATATGAAAATTACGCCGAAAAAATTCTCATTCTTTTCGCCCCTTTTGATATTTTTCACGGCGAGTTTTATTTGGTTTTTAATTTTGTCGCAAACCGTTAATTTCGTCGCGGGATTTGCCATGTTGAGTTTGATTTCTTTTTTTACTTTTTGGAAAGGGCTTTTAATTATTCGTCGGGCGGGCGAGCTGTTCGGCTTAAAAAGCCGAAAACAGATTTTTATCGTTTCTTTGGGCGCCGCCTTGGGATTTAGCGAATTGGTTTGGGTTATTTCTTTTTTGCCGTTTCCGTTTTTTATCTTAGGGGGGGTGCTGGCGGTGATTTTTGCGATTATTTTTAATATTTTTAGAGAATGGTTTAAATTGCGCCGCGATCAGAATCTGTTTGCCGGCTCGGACGAAAACGATTTTAAAAAAGTTTTAGCGAAAAATATCATTTTGGGCGCGGTTTTAATTATAATTTTAATTTTTTTAAGTCCATGGCTGCCTTCAAAAACATTTTAAGAAGTTTTGTCGTAATGGGCATTATTCTCGGCGCCGGCCTTTTGGGCTTGTGGTTTTTAAATGGAGATCAAAACAAAATTAAAAATCAAAATCCGGCCGCGTCTTCAAATTCTCAAATTGGCGATGGCGGCGAAGCGGATCGATTTTCCGACATTGGGGGAAAAACGCCCCAGGAAACGATCAAATTTCTCATTGGCGCTTTGGAAAAAAATAATTTAATGCTGGCGGTTGAATATTTTTCTTTGGAAAATAGGGAGGCGGAATCGCAGGATTTGGCAGAACTTTACAACGTTCATCTTTTGGGCGATTTGATAAAAGATTTGAAAAATCTTAAAAACGGCAAGGCGGCAAGCGACAATCATTATATATTTGAAGTGCCCGACGAATCCGGCGGCGCTGCGGCTGAAATCGAATTGATAAAAAATGAAAAAGGCGTGTGGAAAATTCTTTCAATGTAGTGATTTATCGGCGGTATCGCGCCAAGGAATCAAAAGTACCGCGCGCGCTTTACAAAATTTTTTACATATGCTACACTGCGGATAAGTGGGTTGGATCGCCGAAAGGCGGCAACCATTCAATGTCGGCGCAAAGCCCCGTTTTACGGGGCTTTGAGCTTTTAAGGGCTTCCTCAAAAATTCTGCTTAAAGCAGAATTTTTGAGGAAACCTTATCCCGCCTTTATGGCGGAATTTGTTGTTTGCCAAATTTTTTTATTTCTTTTAAAATGAATACAGGTGGTTTGCCATCCGGCTTTTAAAGGGACTCGGTGATACTGACAACCCACTTAAAGACATTTGAATTGGGGCTAGTCTTACCCGAGTCCCTTTAAGGGCAGGATAAAATTTTATAAATTAAAATCGAATTATGAAAATCGATTTGAAAACAAAAAATTTTGAAATTACTCCGGGCATTCTTGACTATCTTCAAGAAAAATTAGACAGCCTGGATAGATTTTTGCCTAAAGATGAAAGTATTTTTGCCGATGTTGAACTGGCCAAAACAACAAGGCACCACAGAAAAGGCGATATTTTTAAAGCCGAAGTAAACTTAACAATGCCGGGGCGATTGATTCGGGCAAACGTTGAAGAGCAGGATTTACACGCGGCAATCGATCTCGTGAAAGACGAACTCAAAAGAGAAATCAATACCAAAAAGGAAAAAAATATTTCTCTATACAGGCGCGGCGCCCGCCTTTTCAGACGGATTTTTATGGGAAAATATTAAAAATCAATTAAATTTGACATTAATTTTTTACAAACTTATTATATAAAGATGAATAATGATTTTTCAGAGTTAATTCAATATTTGGATGATAAATTTTCCAAGGTAGATGACCAGTTTTCTAAAATAGATGACCAGTTTTCTAAAATAGATGACCAGTTTTCTAAAATAGATGACCAGTTTTCTAAAATAGATGACCAGTTTTCTAAAATAGATGACCAGTTTTCTAAAATAGATGACAGATTTTCCAGTATAGATTCACAGCTTGAATATCTTAAAGAAAATAAAGCCGATAAGTCTGACTTTAATAATCTTCTCACGGCCGTTGACGCTTACGCTCAAAAAGCTGATACGTATTTTCAGGAGATGGTTATGTTGTCCCACAAAGTTGATCGCCATGAAAAATGGCTTCAAGAAATTGCCGATAAGCTCGGAGTAAAATTGAAATATTAAAGCCAAATATAAAAAAAGCCGCGTTTCCGCGGCTTTTTTGTTGCCTAAAAAGACGTTTTGTTATATAATTTTCTAACCAAGATGAGTATTTTATCCAAAATTTTCGGCGACGCGAATGAACGATATTTAAATAAAATCAAGCCTCTGTTAAAGGAGGTTAATTCTTTTGATGGCCAATTTTTAAAGCTTTCGGACAGTGATTTAAAAAATAAAACCGAAGAATTTAAAAATCGTTTTCTAAAAGGCGCTTCGCTTGATGAGATTTTGCCCGAAACGTTTGCGATCGCGCGGGAAGCGGCAAAAAGAACGCTGAACCAGCGCCACTTTGACGAGCAAATTTTGGGCGCGATTGCGCTTCACCAAGGAAAAATCGCCCAGATGGCGACGGGCGAAGGCAAAACTTTAACAGCCACTTTGCCCGCATATTTAAATGCTATCCCGCATTCGGCCGGCGACAATAAAGCTTCCGTCCATATCATTACCGTCAACGATTATCTGGCGCGACGCGACGCGGTTTGGATGGGACAAATTTATGATTTTCTCGGACTTACGGTGGGATGTATAAATTCTGATGGCAGTTATATCTATGATCCGCTGCACGGATCAAATCTCAAATCTCAAATCTCAAATCTCAAAAATAATGAACAAAAACTTGATGAATTAAGAGACAATCAAGGAAGTTTTCGGGTGGTACATGAATTTTTGCGGCCGGCGTCGAAAAAAGACGCTTACAATTGCGACATAGTTTACGGCACCAACACCGAATTCGGGTTTGATTATTTGAGAGATAATTTAGTGGGCGACTTGTCGCAAATAATCAGTCCCGGCCGCGCTTTCGCCATTGTCGATGAAGTCGACAGCATTTTAATCGATGAAGCGCGAACTCCGCTCATTATTTCTATGCCGGATGCGCAGTCGCCGAAACTTTACGAAACTTTCTCCAAAATCGTTCCACAGCTTAAAGAAAACGAGGATTATAATGTCGATTTAAAAATGAGGACGGCAATTATCACCGATGCCGGTTTAAACAAAGTGGAAAAAATCTTGGGAATGGAAAATATTTATGAAGAAAGAAGCATCAGATATGTCCATCATTTGGAACAGGCGCTGAGGGCCGAGGCTCTTTTTCATAAGGATAAAGACTATGTCGTCAGGAATGGCGAAATAATCATCGTTGACGAATTTACCGGCCGGCTTTTGCAGGGCAGGCGGTATTCCGAAGGATTGCATCAGGCGATTGAAGCCAAAGAAGGCGTGAAAGTTCAGCAGGAATCAAAAACATTAGCGACAATAACTTTTCAGAATTTTTTCCGGCTTTACGACAAATTAGCCGGAATGACCGGCACCGCCGCCACTTCAGCCGAGGAATTCCATAAAGTTTATAATCTCGGCGTCGTAATCGCGCCGACGCACAAACCGATGATTAGGAAAAATCTGGCCGACAAAATTTACAAAACGAAAGAAGCGAAATTTAAAGCGGTTGTTGATGAAGTAAAGGAACGAAACGCAAAAGGCCAGCCGGTTTTGATCGGCACAATTTCAATTGAAAACAACGAAATGCTGTCGCGGATGCTTTCGCGCGAAGGAATTAAACATGAAGTTTTAAACGCCAAACAGCATGAAAGGGAAGCGGCGATTCACGCGCAAGCCGGCAGGCTGGGGGCGGTGACGGTGGCGACCAATATGGCGGGCCGCGGCGTTGATATTATTTTGGGAGGCAATCCGAAAAATCCCGAAGAGGCCAAACAAGTCGCGGATTTGGGCGGTTTGTGCGTAATCGGCACCGAACGCCACGAAGCCAGAAGAATCGACGACCAGCTTAGAGGCCGCGCCGGCCGGCAAGGCGACCCAGGTTCGTCGCAATTTTTTGTCTCTTTAGAAGACAGCTTGCTCAAAATATTCGGCGGCGAACGCATTAAAAATTTAATGACGACGCTCAACATTCCCGAAGACCAGCCGATAGAAGCCGGATTGGTATCCAAAGCCATTGAATCGGCGCAAACCAAAATCGAAGGCTTTAATTTCGACGCCAGAAAACATATTTTGGAATACGACGACGTGATGAACCAGCACCGCTCTTTGATTTATAAAAAAAGACGGGAAATTTTGTCGGGCGTTTCCCGCGACGAAGTTTTGGAATTGCTGAAAAATCAAAACATGGAAAACGCGGAAGATTTGTACGATAAAAAAGAAAAAGAAATCGGGCCGGAGTTGATGCGGCAGGTTGAAAAAATGCTGATGCTCAATATTCTTGATAATTTATGGATGAACCATTTGGAGGATATGGAATACCTGCGCGACAGCGTGCGGCTTCGGGCGTACGGCCAAAGAGATCCGCTGGTGGAGTATAAAAATGAAAGCAAAAGATTGTTTAAGGATTTGCTTTTCAATTTTGACGCGCAAATTGCGTCGCTGATTTTGAAAATCCAGCCGCCGGCGCAATCAGCAATTAGCGACAAGCGACAAGCGACAGTGACGGATTCAATGTCTCATGTTTCAAATCAACATGTTGCCGGTAGAAATGATCCCTGCCCCTGCGGCTCCGGCAAAAAATATAAGCGCTGCTGTGGCGCTTGAAATTCCGTCGCTCGTCCCAGATGAAAGTAAACTCTCGCCTGTGGGCTCGCTAGGAATTAATAAGAAGTGCTGTGGGAAGTAAAAATGTTATAATAATATATTATGGAAATAAAAATTGTCGAAAAATCAAAAAATTATATACACAAAGAATTGGCGGCGGGAAAATGGCAACAACTTTCTTTAATGGAACAAATGGGAAATATCGGTAGTGAAGTAAGCCGCGCTCTTAATTGGCGCGATAAAAACCAAGAATCGTATAACAATGCTATTGATAGAGCGTTGGAGCTTTTGGATTTGACAATCAACGATTCGCGCTGGAAAAATCGGTTGAAAGAAATTGCCAGAGTTCGGGAATTATTATGCGGCGCCATTTCGGGCGGGAAAGAATATAAAACGTCGCTGAAAGATTTAGACGGATATTTTTTCCATTTCGCCCTCGCCGCGCGCGTTAAACGATAATTCGCGCGTTTGAATGATTGCGTGTTAGAATACAAACCATGTCGAAATTTTACAATCCGAAAAGAAGCAGGAATATTTTTGATCCGGTGTCGAAAACGCCGTTTAAATTAAGCCGTTCCAAAATCGACAATTTTTTGTCGTGCCCGAAATGTTTTTATCTCGACCGGCGTCTCGGCATCGGCCAGCCGCCGGGCTTTCCGTTCAACTTAAACAAAGCCGTTGACACTCTTTTGAAAAAAGAATTCGACATTCACCGGGCGGCGGGAAATCCGCATCCGCTTATGAAAGCTTACAAAATAGACGCCATTCCGTTTAAGCATGAAAATATGGAAAAATGGCGCGATGCTTTGAGCGAAGGCATCCAGTATTTCCATGAGCCGACGAATTTGATAATTACCGGCGCGATAGACGACATTTGGGTTGATCCGCAGGGCAATCTTATTATCGTCGACTACAAGGCAACGTCGAAAAGCTCCGAAATCAATTTGGATGCGGAGTGGCAGGGCGGCTATAAGCGGCAAATGGAAATTTACCAGTGGCTTTTCAGAAAGAACGATTTTAAAGTTTCCGACACGGGCTATTTCGTTTACTGCAACGGCAATGCCGACAAAGAAGCTTTTGACGGAAAATTGGAATTTGACATCAAACTGCTGCCATACAAAGGCGACGATAGCTGGGTTGAAAAAACCGTTTTTGACGCGCATAAATGCTTGATGGGAAATGAAATTCCGAAAATGTCCGCCGATTGCGATTTTTGCCGCTACCGCGAAGCGGCCGGCGGAATTGAAAGATAATGAAGCTCTTAAATCAATCCGCCAAATCAGAAAAATACATCTGGACGAAACATTCGCAGTATAAAATGCGGCATTACGGATTGTCGGCGCAGAGAATCAAAAGAATAATCAGGCATCCGGCGCGAACCGAAGAGGCGATAGTGCCAAACATGATCGCATCCATGCAACCTGCGGGCAATAAAACTTATTCCGAAATTTGGACTATATATAAATCAATAAAAAGCAGAAAACAAATAAAAATAATCACGGCTTGGAAGTATCCGGGAAAAAGCCCGGCGCGTAATCCGATTCCGAAAGAAATTTTGGAAGAAATTAGATCAATAATTTGAATGGGCATTTTAAAAAAGAAATTTTTTGAAAAACCGGCGGCGACTGCGGCAAAAAATCTGTTGGGAAAATATTTGGTAAGACGCATCGGCGGGAAAATAATTCGCCTTATGATTACCGAAGTCGAGGTTTATGACGGCTTTAAAGACAAAGCGTCGCACGCTTCGCGGGGGATAACGAAAAGAAACGCGCCAATGTTCGGCGAAGCCGGCGTTTGGTATGTTTATTTCACGTACGGAATGCACTGGATGCTGAATATCGTTACCGGCCCCAAAAATTATCCGGCCGCAATTTTAATCCGAGCCGTTAAAGGAATTAACGGGCCGGCGCGGCTGACTAAATTTTTAAAAATCGATAAAAAGTTCAACAACAATAAAGCATCGATGAAAATGGGGCTATGGATAGAAGAAAACCCCGGTTTTAAACGTTCGAAATTCAGCGTTAAAAAATTGCCGAGAATCGGCGTGGCTTATGCGGAGCCGATATGGTCTAAAAAACCCTTGCGGTTTTTATTGGTTAAAAATTTGACAGGGGGAGAGAAATAATTTTAATATCTAAAGCAATATTTACAGGTATCGTTTGGTTTTATGGCTGAAAATTACTCACCCGACAAATTATTCAAATTGGATGCCGCAAAAAAGACGCGTTTTACGGTGTTGGCGATTTTTGTAATCGCCGTTATCGCGGCGTTTTTTATTTTTCCGTCAATTTGGGATAAAGCTGTCGGCAAAATAAACGTTGTTTCGCCGGTAGCTCTGCCGAATTTTGTTAAAACGCCTTTTAAACTCGGACTTGATTTAGCCGGCGGCACCAGATTGATTTATTCGGCTGACGTTTCGGGAGTAAGCGGCGGAGACGCCGCTTCGGCCATGTCGGGTTTGCGCGATGTGATTGAACGCCGGGTCAATCTTTTCGGCGTTAGCGAACCCGTGGTCGGAGTTGATCATTCCGGTTCGGATTGGCGCCTTATGGTGGAACTGGCCGGAATTAAAAATATTCCCCAAGCAATCGCTTTAATCGGCGAAACGCCATTTTTGGAATTTAAAGAACAGCGCGATAATGCCGAGACGCAAAAAATTTTAAATGAACAAAAAGCCGGCAATAAAGATTATTTGGCGCAAGATCCGTATTTTAAATCCACTAATTTAAACGGCAGATACATAAAAGGCGCGAAAGTGGAATTTGACCAAAGCGCTTATCAGCCGCAGGTCAGCGTTCAATTTGACAGCGAGGGCGCTAAAATATTTGAAGATTTGACGAAGCGCAACGTAGGCAAAAAACTGGGAATTTACTTGGACGGCCTTCCGATTTCGGCGCCTACCGTTCGCGAACCCATCAGCGGCGGTTCGGCCGTTATTTCCGGAAAATTCAACATCAATGAAGCGAAACAATTGGCCGAACGCCTTAATGCCGGCGCTTTGCCTGTGCCTATTAGATTAATTTCCCAGGATTCGGTTGGCGCCAGTTTGGGCCAGGATTCCCTCG
This sequence comes from Candidatus Azambacteria bacterium, assembly GCA_016213445.1. Taxonomy (GTDB): domain Bacteria; phylum Patescibacteriota; class Minisyncoccia; order UBA10092; family UBA10092; genus UBA10092. Next base: position 40,291 of record JACRAJ010000002.1, on the reverse strand, counting down.
ATAAAAGCGTTAAAGCCGGCCTTATTGGATTTTTGGTGGTGGCGCTGTTTATGATTTTATTTTATCGTTTTCCCGGCATCGTGGCCGTGGCGGCTTTGTTGATTTATGCCGTTTTGGTTTTGGCGATTTTCAAGCTGATACCCGTAACGTTGACTTTGGCGGGCGTCGCCGGTTTTATTCTTTCAATCGGCATGGCCGTTGACGCCAATATTCTTATCTTTGAACGAATGAAAGAAGAATACAGAGCGGGGAAAAATCTCGCTTTGGCGATTGATGACGGTTTTGCCCGCGCCTGGACATCGATTCGCGATTCAAACGTTTCCACTCTTATAACTACCACGGTTTTGTATTTTTTTACCACAAGCATTGTAAGGGGTTTTGCCCTTACCCTCGGGATCGGCGTTATTGTGAGTATGTTTTCGGCAATTTTCGTTACCCGTTCGTTTTTAAAAGTTTTTCCAATCGGCGCTCTCGAAAAATTTTCTTGGCTGATGGGAGTAAAGTCGCGCAATGTTTAATTTCTAATCTTTAATTTTTAAACTGATGTTGAATATCATTGGAAAAAGTAAAATTTATTACGCGATTTCCGGCATTTTTATTGTCGCAAGCATCGCCGCTTTGTCTTTATGGGGCTTGCAATTCGGCATTGATTTTAAAGGCGGTTCGATATTGGAAATTGTTTATCCGAATCGCAATCGGCCCGAAATAAACAAAATTACCGACCTGTTGAAGCCTTTGAATTTAAGCGACTTGAAAGTTTCGCCGGTCGGCGATGACAGCGTAGATTTTCGTTTTAGAGAAACAGACGAGGCGACGCATCAGGCGATTATAAACAGTTTGAATTCAAGCGGCGGCAACATTGAAGAAAAAAGATTTTCTTCAATCGGGCCCACTATCGGCAATGAACTGAAACAAAAAGCGATTAAGGCTATTATTATTGTTCTCTTGGGCATCTCGCTTTATATCGCTTGGGCTTTCAGAAAAGTTTCCCGGCCTTTAAGTTCATGGCGATACGGCGCGGCGACGCTCGCAGCATTATTTCATGATTTGATAATTCCATTGGGATTGTTTTCCTATCTCGGCCATTTTTACGGCATTGAAATCGGCGGCGATTTTATCGTGGCATTGCTTGTAATCTTGGGATTTTCGGTGCACGATACCATTGTCGTTTTTGACAGGATTCGCGAAAATTTGAAACGCTACGCTTCTTTGGATTTCGATTCTCTGGTCAATCGAAGCGTCAATGAAACTTTGGTGCGTTCAATCAATACTTCGCTGACTGTTCTTTTGACATTATCGGCCTTGTATATATTTGGCGGGGAAAGCCTTAAATACTTTATTTTAGCTTTAATGGTCGGTATTTTTTCCGGAACTTACTCGTCGATATTCATCGCTTCGCCGCTTCTTGCGAGTTGGTTTAAAATGTTAAGCAAGAAATCAAGTTGATGATTTGTTGACAGCCGCATATTTATATTATATTATAAAACAGCTCAATAAAGAGCGATTATCATAAAAGAATATGCCGGAACAAAACCTAAAAATAATAATAGACGAATTAATAAAGAATCTTAATCCGAGAGTGCGCCAGGTTATTGAGAAACGCTTTGGTTTGCGCTCCATTTCCAATCAAACTCTCGAAGCCATCGGCCAGAATCTCGGCGTTACCAGAGAACGGGTGAGGCAAATCGAGGCCTTGGGCTTAAAACAGCTCGCCAATAAAAATATTTTGGAATCGCTTCAAGGCGCGTTTGAAACTATCAAAAAACATTTAATTGATTATGGCGGGGTTAGAAGAGAAGATTTTTTCTTAAAAGAACTTTCGGACATTTTTTCTCTAAGAGAGAAAAACAACGAAAATTTAGTCGGTTTTGTTTTGGCTCTGGGAGAAGGAAAATTTTCATATTTCAAAGAAACTCCACAGCGGCGCGCCGCTTGGGCTTTGGCCGGCGATTCGTACGGCAATGCCGTTTCTTTAATTGAAGCTTTAAGAAAAAAACTTAGCGAACAAAATTTGCCGACGCCGAAAGAAACGATTTTGAAAATCACAACTTCGTTAAGCAATGCCGACGAAAAATCGCTATTTTCCTGCATAGAGCTTTGCCGCGACATCAGCCAAAATCCTTTTGGCGAGTGGGGTTTCAATAATTCGCCGGAAATATCTCCCCGAGGCGTAAAAGACAAAGCGTACATCATTTTTAAAAAAGAAAAACAGCCGCTCCATTTTACGCAAGTGGCCGAACTTATCAATCGCGCGACTTTTGACAATCGAAAAGCCCACCATCAAACCGTGCATAACGAATTGATAAAAGACCCGCGTTTTGTTTTGGTGGGCCGGGGAATGTATGCTTTAGCCGATTGGGGATACGAGCCGGGAACCGTGCGCGACATTTTGGTTACCGCTTTGAAAAACGCCAGACAAGGAATCCATAAAGATGAAATAATCAAAATGGTGCAGACCAAGCGCTTGGTTAAAGAAAATACGATTCTTCTCAATCTTCAAAACAAGAAAGTTTTTAAAAAAATAGGAAACGAACATTTTACTCTGCTTTAAATGGCGGTCTTTTATACAATATTTAAGGTATTTTTGAGCCTATGGTGGCTTTGGTTGCCCATTTTTTTGTTTGCGCTCCTTGTCGAACTTTGGGTGAAATATCTTCAAGTTAAAGCCATAAAAAAGATAAATTGGCTTCTTTTGGAAGTTAAAATTCCTAGAGGCATAGAAAAAACTCCGAAGGCGATGGAACAAATTTTTGCCGGACTGCATGGCGTTTTGACCAGCGTCAAATTTTTGGACAAATATTTATACGGCAAAGTTCAAAAATGGTTCAGTCTTGAAATTGCCGGAATCGGCGGCGGGGTCTATTTTTTCATCAGGACGCCGGAAGAATTCAGAAATCTCATAGAAGCACAAATTCACGCCCAGTATCCCGATGCCGAAATTTCGGAAGTTTTGGATTATACCGGAAATTTGTCAAAAGAAATTCCCGGCAAAAATTACAATATCGGAGGCGTGGAATTTGTATTGGATAAAGCCAATCATTATCCGATTAGAACTTATCAGTTTTTTGAAGAAAAGGAACCAGAACGGCGGATAGATCCGGTTGCTTCTTTTCTTGAAATTCTTTCAAAATTAAGACCGAATGAAAATATTTTTATTCAATATGTGATAAAACCCACCGGCGAAAAAGATTGGAAAGAAGAAGGAATCGCGGCGGTTAATAAGTTAATCGGAAAAAAAACCGAAGCAAAAAAAGGCTGGCTTGGAAATTTTTTGGAAGGTCTCGGCGAATTTACTGTTAATTTGCTTAAAGCGATAGCGGTTTATCCCGAGTGGGGCGCGGCCAAAAAGGAAGAAAAAGCGGCGGCTCAAAGCCTTTCTCCGGGCGACAAATTAATTGTCGAGGCCATCGACAATAAAATGTCAAAATTGGCCTTTAAAGTTTGCGCTCGCTTTGTTTACGTTGCCGCAAACGATATTTTCAATCCCGCCAATATATCGGCGACTATCGGCGCTTTCAAACAATTTAATACCATAAATCTCAATGCTTTCAAACCGAATAGCAAAGCGGGAACTTCTGTTGATCATCCGAGATTGATTCCTTTTATAAAAAATCGGCGGGAATTTTTGAAAAAAATTGATTTTATCGACAGGTACGTTAAGCGCAAATTTTCAAAAAACAAAAAAGATTTTATTTTTAATATTGAAGAATTGGCAACCGTTTACCATTATCCGATTTTAGCGGTTGAAACGCCGACTTTGCGGCGCGTCGAAGCGAAAAAAGCCGAACCGCCGGCGTCTTTACCCGTTGAGTAAAGAAATTTACAATTATCAATTTACAATTTTCATTGAATTTTCAATGAATCAATGTCTCAAACGTTTGAAAATTACAAAATTAAATCATTGATTGAAAATTAGAAATTGAAAATTTTTATGAAAGATGAAATAACATTTTTTGCGGAAACAAATTTCCGGAACCAACGGAAAAAGTTCGGCATCAGACTCGATGACCGGCGGCGGCATATGTATATTATCGGCCAAACCGGCACCGGCAAAACCACACTTTTGATGAATATGCTTATTTCCGATATCAGGGCCGGCCACGGCATCGGTTTTATCGATCCTCACGGCGATTTGGCGGAAAGCCTGCTTAATTATATTCCCGAAGAAAGAATCAAAGACGTTATTTATTTCAATCCGGCGGATATGGATTATCCGATAGCTTTTAATGCCATTGAAAAAGTTGATTCGGAAACGAGGCATTTGGTGGCATCCGGCTTAATGGGAGTTTTTAAGAAAATCTGGCCCGATGTTTGGTCGGCGCGCATGGAATACATTTTAAACAACACCGTGTTGGCGCTTTTGGAAATACCCGGTTCGACGCTTCTGGGCATTAATCGAATGTTTTCCGACAAAATTTTCAGAAAATCGGTTGTTGATAAATTAGAAGATCCGATTATCAAGGCTTTTTGGACGCAGGAATACGCCAAATACCAGCAAAAATACGAACAGGAAGCCACCGCGGCGATTCAAAATAAAATCGGGCAGTTCAGTTCGGCGGCAGTTATCAGGAATATCATCGGCCAGTCGCATTCTTCTTTTGATTTTCGCAAAGCGATGGATGAAAGGAAAATTATCATAATGAACCTTTCAAAAGGGCGCGTCGGCGAAGACAATTCAAAACTTTTGGGAGGAATGCTGATAACCAAAATCCAGTTGGCCGCGATGAGCCGCGTTGATATTCCGGAAGAAGAACGAAAAGATTTTTATCTCTACGTCGATGAATTCCAAAATTTTGTCACCGACAGTTTCGCCACGATATTGTCGGAAGCCCGAAAATACCGGCTGAATCTTATAATTACCAACCAATACATCGGACAGCTGGTTCACGATCAAAATACAAAAGTTAAAGACGCGGTTTTCGGCAATGTCGGCACGTTTGTCGCTTTTAGAACCGGCGGCGAAGATGTGGCTTTTCTCGAGGAAAAACAATTCGGGCCCAATATTGTCGCCGAAGATTTGCTGAATTTGCCGAATTACAATATTTATTTGCGCTTAATGGTTGACGGCGTTCCTTCAAGGCCTTTTTCGGCGAATACTTTGCCGCCGGCGGCAAGACCGGAAATTTCCCACGCCGATGAATTAATAGGGTATTCAAGAAAAACCTACGGCGTGCCAAGAGCCGAGGTGGAAAAAGCCATTGCGGAGGCCGCGGGTGTTGGAGAAACGGCGATGCAAATTGAATCGGAAATCAAGCCTCCCCACGCTAAAACTTCAATGGAAAAACTCCCCTTTGCTAAAGTCCCGGAGGGCAAACAAATGTTTGACGCGATTTGCTCCGATTGCAAAAAGGAAATTAAAGTTCCGTTCAAGCCCGATCCGAACCGTCCGGTTTATTGCAAAGATTGCTTCGTAAAAACAAAGACCAAATCTTTTTCCGATCGAAAACCGGCAGAAAAAACATTGCCCGCATCGGCTAAAATCGCGGAAAATAAAAAGCCGCGAAAAAGCGTCGATATGGAAGAATCGAAAAAAATTCTGGGAGATTCTGTTCCAAAATAATAAATCTTTTTTAATTCCAAACCAGCAAGGCTTTTAAACAACCCCGTATTCGTTTTCTCGCGGGTTGTGAGCACGAGGGATTGGGTTTAGGGAATTTACTTTCCTTTTTCGATTCTTTCCGTGTATTCGCCGGTTTGGGTGTTGATTTTTATAATATCGCCTTCGTTGATGAAAAGGGGAACGGCGACTTGAGCGCCGGTTTCTATGGTGACGATTTTGTTGCCGCCTTGCGCCGTATTGCCGCGAATGGCCGGCGGCGCTTCAACGACTTTAAAATCCATTTTAATGGGTAATTTGATATTGATAATTTTATCTTTAAAGCTTATCACTTCCACCTCCGAATTAGGCTTGAAAAATTTCGCTTTGTCGCCGACGACTTCAACGGGCAATTCAAAACGCCCCGATGGATTTTGAATGTCGCAAAAAACAAATCTGTCGCGGTGCGAATAAAGAAATTTTACTTTTTTAAAATCGATTTCCGCTTCTTCAAAACTTTCCGTGTGAGCAAAATTACGGCTTAATATTTTGCCAGAAATCAGATTTCTGATTTTCGTTTGAGCAACGGGCTTTCTTTGCTGCATTCTCATAAAATTAAATTCCAGCACTTCATACGGCTCGCCGTCTAAAATGAAAACCACTCCCGGTTTCAGTTCATTGTAATTTATCATACCGCGCTATTGTATAAGTTTTTTTGACAAAAAACAAGGGCCAATGATATCTTTTTATTACTCAAAAAAGATTGTTTTTTGAAAATTAAATAAAAAAGAAAGAGGAGGAAGAAAAAATGGAAAATAATGTATTGTTGGAAATCAGGAAACGTGACGGACGAATTGTATCGTTTGATCAAACAAAGATTACAAATGCCGTCTGGAAAGCTATGCAGGTGACTGGTATTGATCTTGGCAAAACTTTGGTTTTTAGCGATGCCGTAATCGTCGCTAATTATGTTGTTGAAGAACTGGGAAGAATTTACTGTAATGGGGGTGTTCCTACAATTGAGAACATTCAGGATATCGTTGAAGAAAAACTTATTCTTAGCGATTATCCAAAGACTGCAAAAGCATATATCGTTTATCGGCATGAACGCGCGAAAATCCGTTCTTCAAAAAAAGAGGTGTCGCCGGATGTAAAAAAGATTGCCGATGAAAGTAGTAATTATTTTCAGGGACCGTATGAAGAATTTATTTATTTTGGTCATTATTCCCGATGGATGTCAGGCGAAAATCGTCGGGAAACATGGGTTGAAACGGTTGATCGCTATATGGCTTTTATGTTCGAAAAACTTGGCGATCGTCTGGCTTCTAAAGAATATGAAAAAATTCAACAAATGATTTTATGGCAAAAAACGATACCATCAATGCGCTTAATGTGGAGTGCGGGCAAAGCGGCGCGCGCTACCAATGTCGCCGCTTATAACTGCGCGTATCAAGCCATAAAAAACATAAGAGACTTTGGCGAGCAGTTGTACGCATTAATGTGCGGAGCCGGAATTAGTTTTTCGGTTGAGGAAAATTTCATTCAGGAATTGCCCAAGGTTGTAAAGCAAAATGGCACAATTCTTCCAACTTTTAAAGTGCCTGATAGTAAGGAGGGGTGGGCTGAGGCCCTGAATTTGGGAATAGAAACCTGGATGAAGGGAGGAGAAATTGATTTTGATTTTTCTGAAATTCGCCCTCGAGGCACTCGATTAAATACTATGGGAGGGTGGGCTTCCGGTCCCGAGCCATTAAAGGGATTGTTGAAATTTACACGCGCAAGAATTTTAAACAGGCAGGGTCGCCGGCTCAAACCTATTGATGTTCATGATATAAATTGTAAAATTGGCGATGCTGTTATAATGGGAGGCGTCAGACGCAGCGCTGAGCTTTCTTTGTCTGATCTGGATGATTCGGATATGCGACAGGCAAAAGTTGGTCGTTTTTTTGAGCTTCATCCCGAACGGCAAATGGCCAATAATTCGGTCGCTTACAATGGAAAACCCAATTTACCGGAATTTCTTGAGGAATGGTTATCTTTAATGAAAAGCGGTTCCGGTGAACGAGGTATATTTAATCGTGAGGGATTAAAATATCAATTGCCGCACAGGCGTTTACTGACTTTTGGCCCTTATTTTAACGAAAGCGGTATAAATCCCTGCGGTGAGATATTTTTGCGATCGAAACAATTTTGTAATTTGACGGAAATAGTCGCTCGACCCTCTGACAGTTTGGAAGATCTGATGGAAAAAATCTTCTACGCAACTTTGCTTGGAACTTATCAAGCTACTTTGACCGATTTTCCTTTTTTATCTCCAACGTGGAAAAGAAATTGCGAAGAAGAAAGGCTTTTGGGCGTATCCATAACCGGACAATGGGATTCGCCGATTGTTCGCGATGCGGCGGTTTTACAGAAATTGAAAGAGGAAGTAATAAGAGTAAATCGCATTTTTGCCGAACGATTTGGCATAAATCCCTCCACTTGCGCAACATGCGTTAAGCCATCAGGCACGGTTTCGCAACTGGTTAATGCCTCATCCGGTATGCATCCGCGTTATGCCAAATATTACATAAGGCGCGTTGAAATTGACGCGGCCGATCCTTTGTTTAAAATGTTGCGGGACCAAAAAGTGCCGCATCGTCCCAAATACGGACAGCCAGACGGTCATGCTACAAATTATGTTTTGGAATTCCCGGTTAAATCTCCCGAAAATGCCATTACTCGGCATGACTTAAGCGCTCTCGAGCAGCTCGAGTATTGGAAAAAAGTCAAAATCAATTATACCGAACACAACCCATCAATAACGGTTTACGCCAACGAAGACGAATGGCTGAAAGTGGGAAATTGGATTTGGGAAAATTGGAACATTATAGGCGGACTTTCTTTCTTGCCCCGCGATGACAGTATTTATCCTCAAGCTCCGTATGAGGAAATTACCGCCGAAGAATATAAACAAAAACTGGAAGAATTTCCGGTAATTGACTACTCGCAAATTCTGGCATATGAGTCTTTTGATGAAAAAGGCGCACATGAATTGGCATGTACTGCCGGAAAATGCGAATTATAATGTAACTTGCGATTAACCGGGCTTATTAAAGCCCGGTTTTAATTTTTTTGAATATGGTATATAATGCGGACACATTTTTATGCGTATGTCAAAAATAAACCGAAAAAAACCAAAAATATTTATGGCAATGTCGGGCGGAGTGGATAGTTCCGTCGCCGCTTTATTGTTGTCCGCCAAAGGCGGATCCGCCTCTGGCGGAAAAAACAAGGGATACGACGTTGTCGGAGTTTATATGAAAGGCTGGTCTTTAACCGGTTGCGCCGAACAAGATGCGGCGGATGCCCGGAGAGCCGCCGGTGTTTTAAAAATCCCGTTTTACGTTTTTGATTTTGAAGACGAATATAAAAAAACCGTGGTTGACTATATGGTTTCCGGATACGCCAAAGGCGAAACGCCGAATCCCGATGTAATGTGCAATCGCGAAATTAAGTTCGGCTTGTTTCTAAAAAAAGCATTGACGCTCGGCGCGGATTACATCGCCACGGGACATTATGTGCGGGCGACATGTGACAAAAAACATGTGACAAGAAATAAAATTAAAAAACATGTCGCTTGTCGCTTGTCGCTTGTCACCGCGCACGATAGCGCAAAAGATCAGTCGTATTTTTTATGGACTTTGACGCAGGAGCAATTGAAACATTGCCTTTTTCCAATAGGCGATTATACCAAGCCGCAGGTGCGGGCATTGGCAAAAAAATACGGCTTGCCGACGGCGGAAAAGCCTGACTCGCAGGGCGTGTGTTTTGTCGGAGAAATAGATGTCGCGGGTTTTCTTAAAGAAAGGCTCGGAAAGAATTCTGGGCCGATAAAAACGCTTGATGGAAAAACAATCGGCGCGCACGACGGCGTGATTTTCTATACCATCGGGCAGAGAAAGGGAATCGGAATAAAAGGCAGTTTGCCCGGCGAACAGGGAAAAGTTTATTATGTTGCCGGAAAAGACATGAAGACAAACACGCTTTGGGTGGCCGAAAGTGAAAATGAAAAACTTTTTGCCAAAGAATTAACCGTAAAAGATATTAATTGGATTTCCGGAAGCGCGCCGAAATTGCCTTTGAAATGCTTAGCGCGCATCAGATATCGCCAGCCGCTGCAACAAGCAATAATAGCGACAAGTAACAAGCTACAAGATACAAAGAAAAGCAATGAAAGCATGTTGCGTGTCGCTAGTTGCATGTCGCTGATTTTTGATGTTCCTCAACGAGCAATTACGCCCGGCCAAAGCGCGGTGTTTTACGATAAAAACGGCGCAATGCTCGGCGGCGGAATTATAATTTAAAATACATCAATAGGTTTCCGACACCTATTGAATTCTCATTTAAATTAAAATTTTTATCGTAAACCCCGCACAAATCAATAGGTGTCGGAAACCTATTGATTTGTGTTTAGCAGGATGCTCTGTTAAACTGAATTAATGACATCCGGAGAATTAAGAAAAAGATTTTTGGAATTTTTTGAGAAGAGGGGGCATAAAATTGTGCCTTCTTCTTCGCTTTTACCTGAAGATGATTCGTCCGTGCTTTTAACGACGGCCGGAATGCAGCAATTCAAGCTTTATTACACCGGCGCGAAAGATCCGGTGAAAGATTTCGGCGCGCGGCGAACCGTTTCGATACAAAAGTCATTACGCACTTCGGATATCGACGAAGTGGGCGACGAGTCGCATCTCACTTTTTTTGAAATGCTCGGCAATTTCGGCTTTGGCGATTATTTCAAAGAAGACGCGATTAAATGGAGCTGGGAATTCATCACCAAAGAATTAGGCATTTCTCCCGAGCGTTGCCATGTTTCGGTTTTTAAAGGCGACCCCTCGACAAACTCGGGGCAAGTTGTGCCGGAAGATACTGAATCAATAGCGATTTGGAAAAGCTTGGGGCTTGGCGATGATAAAATAAAAAAATGCGGGCGCGAGGATAATTTTTGGGGCCCGACCGGCGATGAAGGCCCTTGCGGCCCGACCTCGGAAATTTATGTTGACGGCGTTGAAATTTGGAATTTGGTTTTCAACCAATATTATTGCCGCGCCGATAAAAATTTGGAGCCGCTTAAACAAAACGGAATAGACACCGGCATGGGATTGGAACGCCTTGCCATGATTTCTCAAGACGCTCCGACAATTTTTGAAACCGACTTATTCGAACCGCTGATTCAATCAATTCCGCACAAAGACATAGAAAATGAAGCGCGAGCGGTAAGAATTGTCGTCGACCATATTCGCGGATCGGTGTTTCTTATCGCCGATGGCATTTTACCTTCAAACATTGGCGCCGGATATATTTTGCGCCGGCTTTTGCGGCGCGCCATTCGCTATGGCAAAGTTTTAGACTTTGATAAAAATTTCCTGATTTCTTTAGCGGAGAAAGTTATTAAAATGTATAAGGAATTTTATCCGGAAATTTCAATAAAACGCGAAGATATATTAACGGTAATCCAAAAAGAGGAAGAAAAATTTTACAAGACTCTTGAAAAGGGGCTGAAGGAGCTTGAAAAAACGCTTGCCGCCAAAAAAGAAAAAATTATTTCCGGGGAAGACGCTTTTCATCTTTATGAAAGCTACGGTTTTCCGACGGAACTGACGCGAGAACTTGCCGAAGAAAGGGGATTTAATATAGATGAATCCGGATGGGAAACGTCTTTTAAAAAACACCGGGAAATTTCCCGTGCCGGAGCGGAAAAAAAATTCGGAGGACACGGGATAGCGACAGGCGACAGGCGACAGGCGACAAGTTTTAAAGAAATCGATAAAATCACAAGATTGCACACGGCGACACATTTGCTTCATCAGGCGATTCACGATGTTTTGGGAAACGAGGCGGAAGTCCAACAGAGAGGTTCTGACATTACTCCGGAGCGATTGAGATTTGATTTTGCGTTTCCCCGCAAACTGACGCCGGAAGAATTAAAAAAAATCGAAAACATTGTTAACAAGAAAATCAAGCTTGATTTGCCGGTTTTTTCCGCGAAGATGTCCAAAGAAGGCGCCATTAGAATGGGCGCGCGCGCTTTTTTAAAAGATAAATATCCGAATGAAGTTAACGTTTATTCCATCGGCGACCCCGATCCGTCCAAAGCTTATTCCAAAGAGCTTTGCGGAGGGCCGCATGTCGCGAGAACGGGCGAGATAGGCGAATTTAAAATAATAAAAGAAGAAAGTTCGTCGGCCGGCATACGCCGGATAAGAGCCGTTGTGGAATAAAAAAATATTTTGTTGTATAATTATTACTAATTACCGAAATATCCTAAACCCAATCCCATTGTTTTTAAAAGTTAAAAAATTATAAATTTTAAATGGAAAACGTTGAAATAATTCGCGCCAGAACAAAAGACGATGCGGCGATTTTAATCGGCCGCTTGATGAAGTCGAAACATAGCGAGATAATTTTGATTTTGCCGAAAAACTCCATGCTCGCCGCAGATTTGAATTCGCTTAAAATTTTAAAAGAAGAAGCCGAGAGCGTAAATAAAAATTTATATATAGATACCGAAAGTAAAGATATTAAAAAATTCGCGGAAAAAATACAGCTGCCGATTTATGACGCCAATTGCGCGCCTGCGAAAGAAAAAGAAATAAAAGAGCCTAAAAGAGAAACAAGGAAAATGCTTGATATTACGCCGCCGGCTTTTCATCTCGCAAAAGCGGAACGTTTGTCAGTGGAATCAAAGCCGGAGCCGGAATTGGAATTGGAACCGGATTTGGAAATAAACACCGATTCGGAACCGAAAATTGATTTTATTCCTCAACAAGAAACCGGCGTTTCTTTTAATGAGGAAGGCGAAAATCTCGTTGGCGAAAACGCAATTGCAGATGAAATTGCGCGTAAAAACACGATTGTCGGACTTGGCGCGAATGATAATTCGGAATTGGAAAAAGACCTTGAAGCTTTCTATAACGAACCGAAAAACAAAGCCGAAATCAAACAGTCAAAAATCGGTTTCAAAAAATCTTTTTCTTTAAAACAGTTAATTGCGTCTTTTATCGGCGTCGGGATTTTACTTTTGGCGGCGGCAATGTATTTAATATTGCCAAAAGCCAATGTGAAGCTCTCGCTGAAAGAAGTTCCGATAAAGCTGTCCATTCAAACTGCCGTCAGTAAAAACATAACCGCGCCCGATTTGGCGAACGGAATTCTTCCCGGCCAATATTTTCTGCTGACCAAATCCGGATCGAAAGCGATTGAAATAATCGGCGCCGACGACAGCGCTAATTTGCCGGTTAAAGCCGGAGGCTTAATAACCGTTTACAACGCTTACAGCGCGGCTCCTCAAAAATTGATAGCTCAAACCAGATTTGAAACAAAAGACGGAAAAGTATTCAGGATACAAAAATCGATAACCGTTCCGGGAGCAAAAATGTCGGGTTCCAAATTGATCCCCAGCTCAATCAAAACCGAAGTTGTAAGCGATGCGGCCGGAAAAGAATACTTAATCGGCCCGTCTTATTTCACCATTCCGGGATTTAAAGGTTCTCCAAAATACGCGGGATTTTATGCGGAAAGCGCGGAGCCGATGGCGGCCGTGTCCGGCGGTCTGGCGCCTGCCGGCCAAACGCAAGCGATTGAAATAACGAAAGAAAATTTGAAAAACGAATTGGCAAATGAGCTTAAAAACGACACTTTAAACGCTTATAAAAATTCGAATTTTGTATTGATTGACGGCGCTTCAACCGTTAAAGCAGATGAAGTTAAAGTTGATTCTCAAATTGTAAGCATGAAAATTACCTGGCAAGCCGTGTTTTTCAATGAAAAAGATTTTAGGTCGCTGGTGAATTACACGGCGGTTAATAAATACCCCGTCTTGCAAAATTTTGATTTTAGGGATACAATATCTTATCCTCAAGCCTTTAAAGCAGATTTTAAAAAGGGCGAAATATTTTTTACTTTCGATCTTAACAAAGACAACGCTTTTGTTGTTGATTTGGCCGGATTGAAAAAAAATCTCGCCGGGCTTGATGAGAATGGAATGAGAAATGTAATTGCCGGAAAAAATTTTGTTAACAGCGCCTCCATTTCTTTATGGCCGTTTTGGGTTAGGCAAGCGCCGAATAGCCCGGACAAAATAAACATTACTCTTGACAACCAATAATTGCCGTGATAGATAATAAAAGGTCCATATTAAGCGGCACCGTTGTTGAGGCTTTGCCCAACACAACCTTTAGGGTAAAAATTGATGACAACTCGGAAATTTTAGCCCATTTATCAGGAAAAATGAGGCTGAATTTTATTAGAGTTCTGGTTGGCGACAGAGTTGAAGTTGAGCTTTCGGTTGATAAAAAACGGGGTCGAATTATTAAAAGGCTGTAAAAATATAATGAAGGTTCGAGCCAGTGTTAAAAAAATTTGCGCGAAATGCAAAATTGTCCGTCGCCAAAGACGGCTTTATATAACCTGTTCAAACCCCAAACATAAACAGAGACAAGGGTGAAAAGCCGCGGTGCGGCTTTCACGGGAATTTTAGTCCCGCTTCGCGGGACGTCAAAAATTCCCAGGATTCATTAGATAAAAACATATGCCAAGAATAGCGGGAGTTAATATCCCGGAAAACAAAAAAATAATCATTTCTTTGTCTTACATTTACGGTTTGGGTCAAGGTGAAGCGAAGAAAATCATCGCCAGCTTAAAAATCGATCCTTTAAAAAAGGCGTCGGATTTGAGCGCCGAAGAGCTTAATCGGCTTAAAGATTATGTTGAAAAACAATATAAAATAGAAGGCGAACTTAAAAGAGTAATCCAAAGCAATATTAAAAGATTGAAAGAAATAGGCGCTTATCGCGGCTATCGCCATAGTCGGGGTTTGCCGGTAAGAGGCCAGAGAACCAAGACCAATTCAAGAACCAGAAGAGGCAATGTGAGAAAAACAGTTGGTTCCGGTCGTAAAAAATCAGCGGAGAAAACATAATGGGTAAAAAGAAAATAAAAAAAGAAACTGAAGAAGAGCTTCTCAAAGAAAGCGAGAAGGCGGGAAAAATCAAAGCGCCTGAATCCGCAACTGTTAAAGTTGGCCATCAAATAGCCAGAGGGCGAATTTATATACAAGTAAGTTATAACAACACTTTTATCACCGTTAGCGACGAAAAAGGTAATGTTCTGGCATGGTCTTCCGCCGGTTCGCTGGGATTCAAAGGACCGAAAAAAGCCACGCCGTACGCCGCTTCAAAAGTAGCCGAAGCGGTGCTCGAAAAAACCAAAAAAACCGGATTTGGAGAAGTTGAAATTTTTGTCAGAGGAATCGGTTCCGGTCGAGAATCCGCGGTGAGGTCTTTTGCCAGCCACGGCTTGAATATTGTTTCCATAAAAGACGTTACGCCGATCCCGCACAACGGGCCGCGGCCGAAAAAAGTGAGGAGAGTTTAATATTCCAACATATTTATGAGATACACCGGACCAAAAGAAAAAATATCCAGAAAAGTAGGCGAAAATCTCGGATTGAAAGCCGAGAGATCATTTTCGCCGAAATCGGCTTTTCTTAAAAAGCCGTACAGGCCTGGCGCGCACGGAAAAATGCGCCGAAGGGCCGCGTCGGAATTCGGAACGCAGCTTATGGAAAAACAAAAAGTGAAATTCACTTACGGCATAACCGAAAAACAATTGGAAAGATATTTTAAAGAAGCGAAAAATAAAAAAGGAGTCGCCGGCGATCTTTTGTTGGCCGCTCTTGAAAAACGCGTCGACAATGTAATATATAGAAGCGGATTTGCGGCTTCGCGGGCAATAGCGCGCCAGATGGCAAGCCATGGCCATTTTTTGCTGAATGGCAAGAAGATTACCATTCCTTCTTATTCGGTAAAAATTGGAGAAACCGTAACCGTTAAGCCTAAAAGCCGCAACAAAGCGATTTTCGCCAATATCGACAATAAATTAAAAAAACACGAAGCGCCGGCTTGGCTCGCGGTTGATAAAAAAAATCTTGAAGTGAAAATAAAATCGGAACCGAAAATCGACGATTTGCCGAAGAATTTCAATATGAACACTATCATTTCTTATTATTCAAAATAAAATTATTTTAATATTATAGAAAAATTATGGAAACAAACATTTCTTTGCCTAAAGCGCCAAAATTGATCGAACAGGTATCGCAAAGCCGAGCGATTTTGGAAATTGAAGACCTTTACCCCGGTTACGGGCTTACTTTGGGAAACGCTTTGCGGCGCGTAATGCTCTCGTCTCTTCCCGGCGCAGCTATTACCTCGATAAAAATAAACAATGTCGCCCACGAATTTTCAACTTTGCCCGGCATTTTGGAAGATGTGGTTGAGATAATTCTGAATTTGAAACAGGTGAGATTTAAATTGCATGGCGATGAACCGCAAATAGTAATTTTAAAAGCCAAAGGCGAAGGAGAAGTTTTCGCCAAAAACATAAAAACCGTTTCTCAAGTGGAAATCGCCAGTCCGGATGTGCGCATTGCCACGCTTACTTCAAAAAACGCTTCGCTTGAAATGGAAATCAAAGTTGAAAAAGGACTTGGCTACTCGGCAATCGAATCGCGCAAGCGGGACAAACAAGAGGTTGGCGTTATAGCCGTCGATGCTATTTTTACTCCGATTAAAATAATTAATTTCGAAGTTGACGATATGAGAGTCGGCGACAAAACAAATTACAATCGCTTAAGATTCGACATAGAAACTGACGGCACGATAACTCCGATTGAGGCGCTTACAAGCGCGGCTAATTTGCTTAATGATCATTTTAAAATCATTGCATCTCCGGTAACGGAAAAAATTAAAAAAAGAGAAGAAGAAAAAGAGAAAAAAATTCCGGAAAAAGCAATTTCCAAAGAAGAAGCGGGCGCTACCAAAATAAAAATAGAAGATTTGAAATTATCGAGCCGGACCCAAAATGCCCTTTTGGAAAATCACATAAAAACCGTAGCCGGATTACTGCGGCTCGGCGAAAAAGAATTATTGGATATTGAAGACATAGGGGAAAAAGCGTTAAAAGAAATTAAAAAGGTTTTGGGCAAATTGGGCTATACTCTCAAACAGAAGGATTAATTAATTTTAATGAAACATCTCAAAAAAAATCGAAAATTCGGCAGATTGGCTGATTATAGAAAAGCCTTTGTGTTCAATTTGGGAAACAGCTTGATTTTGAAAGAAAGAATAAAAACCACGGAAGCGCGAGCTAAAGAAATCAGATCAATTGTTGAAAAAGCCGTAACCGCGGCAAAAAAAGACACTCTAAGCAATCGGCGGCTTTTACTGAAAAAAATGAACGCCAAAGCGGTTAGTAAACTTTTTAAAGAATTAGGGCCGCGCTTCAAAGAAAGAAAGGGCGGTTATTTGAGAATTTTTAAAATGGGCGCCAGAAAAAATGACGGCGCAAAAATGGCTATAATAGAATTTATCAAGTGATATATTAAGTATGACTATCAAATCAACCAGAAAAACAAAACATTACGATATCGACGCCGCCGGCAGGTCGTTGGGACGTTTGGCGTCGGAAATCGCGACTCTGCTAAGAGGCAAAAGACAAGTTGATTATTTGCCTCATTTGGATCCGATGGTGACGGTTCGGGTTTTTAATTTCGGAAAAGTTGTTTTAACAGGCAGAAAAGCTTCTCAAAAAATATACTACCATTACACCGGATACCATGGCGGATTGAAAAAATTAAAATATCCCGAAGTAACCAAAAAAGATTTCGGCCGGGCTTTGAAATTGGCGGTTTTAAGAATGCTCAACAAAAACCGATTGCGGGCCAAATTAATGAAAAGATTAACTATTGAAAAATAATATGGCGATAAAAAAGCAAAAAAAGGAAAAAGCGGCTGAAATTGAAAAATACACGGAAGCCGTCGGCAGAAGGAAAACGGCTACAGCCAGAGCGCGTCTTTGGCTTAACGCAAAAAATCCTGAAATTACCGTAAACGGCAAAAATTTTACCGATTATTTCAAAGAAAAAGAAATGCGGGATATTGTGATAAATCCATTTGTAAAAGTTGGCATCGACGGATTTGCCGCTTCAATAAAAATTACCGGCGGCGGTTTGCGCGCCCAAGCTTTCGCTTCGCGCCATGGTTTAAGCCGCGCTTTGGCTTTGGCCCAACCGGAATCAAAACCCGCATTAAAGACATTGGGATTTTTAACCCGCGATCCGAGAATGAAAGAAAGGAAAAAACCTGGCCTCAAAGGAGCCCGACGCGCTCCGCAGTGGAGTAAGCGTTAAGATTTGAAACTTATTTTGTATAAAACACTTTTTCCCGCGCTTTTTTCAAAAAAATAAAGTTCGGAATTTTCGCGATCCCAAAAAAACGGGGGATTGATGCCGAGATAAAAATTAATACTGTTTCTCTTTCCGCCTCTATTATCCAATTCGGCCACATTTAATTCGTTGTCGGCAAACCACATTACGTGTTTGGAATCCCCGAACCATTCAAAAAAATCAATTGGCGGCTCGTAAATGGCAAGCAATTCTTTTTCTCCGGCATTTTTAATGGGATCTTTCGTTATATTTTTTAAATATTCAACCCAAATCCGATTATTTAAAACATAAAGTTTTTTATTCTTATCGGGAGAAATTATTTCTTGAGGAGATGACGTGGTGGTTTTCCAGCCAGAGGCTGGTCCGCCTTTGGCGGAGAATTTCTCGCTCGTTAGCAACTTGCCGTCATTTAAATTATAGGTATTGAGCGTTTTGGCTTTGTTATTTTTAATTTTCACCGCGCTGTCGATTATTTCAAATTCGGAAATTGTCTGATCGGACAATTCGGCAATTTTATTTTTCTTTAATTCCAGAGGAAATAAAAGTATGCTATCCAACTCGGACACCATTCCATTTTCAACTTTAACAACTTTATTCCATGGATAATAATTTTCTTTATAAACAAAAACATTGTAGTTTTTTGGCGCAAGACCGCTTATTAAAACGCTGTGGGTTAAAATTCCATTGGTTGATTCTATGTATTTGTCGTTAATGTATATTTTGGCCCCATCAGTGGATGTTTTAATGAAAATTCCGCCGGTTTTTACCAGTTTAAAGTCGCTGAAATCAAACCGATAACCTTCGGCAAAAAGAACCGCGGCAAAACTGCACATTATAAAAAGCGCGGTAAATATCAAAAAAATAAACCTTCTGAATCTTCTGGTCATGATTGCAATTATTGCCACTTCGAGTTTATTTTGTCAATGTTTTCGAATTGAAAAATTCAATGTAAAATAAGTGCACTATGGCGGAATATTTTATTATAAACGGCGGAAAAAAATTGGAAGGCGAAATTGCCATCGGCAACGCCAAAAACGCGGCTTTGAAAATTTTAGCCGCTTCCATTCTCACGTCAAAACCAGTAAAAATAAGCAACTTGCCTCAAATTGAGGATGTGAACCGAATGAAAGAACTTATAATCGATTTGGGAGTTAAATTCAATTCCGATATTTTCGACGCGTCGCGCGTCAAAAAAACGGATTTAAACTATGAAATCGCCGAACGTTTTAGGGCTTCGATTGTTTTAACGGGGCCTTTGCTGGCGCGCGCGGGCAGGGTTTCTTTTCCCCATCCCGGCGGCTGCACTTTGGGTAAAAGATCGATTGATTTTTTTACAGAAGGATTTAAAGCGCTCGGCGCTTCCGTTAAAAAAAACGGATCGTTTTTTACCGCAATCTCAAAAAACAAAAAACTGACAGGCGGAAAATTTGTTTTTCCGATGGTTAGCGTCACCGGCACCGAAACATTAATGATGGCAGGCGCGCTGGCGGAAGGAAAAACAATATTGAAAAACGCGGCTTGCGAACCCGAGGTGGAAAATCTCGCCAGTTTTTTGAATTCTCTCGGCGCCAAAATTTCCGGCGCTGGAACGTCGACAATTAAAATCGAAGGGGTGAAATCCTTGCGAGGAGGCGAGTGGGATGGAATGCCCGACAGAATTGAAGCCGGCACTTTTGTAATTTTGGGAGTCGCCGTAAATGGCAATATTAAAATCAAAAATTGCGACACCGACCATCTAGACGTTCTACTTGCGATGCTCCAAAAAACTGGCGCCAATCTTGAAATCGGAAAAGACTATGTTATAGTGAAACCCGCCAAGAAGTTGAAGTCGGTTAATATCACAACCAGGGAATATCCCGGATTTACCACCGATCTTCAAGCGCCATTTACCGTTTTAATGACTCAAACCGAAGGTATTTCCTTAATACACGAAACAATTTACGACGGTCGGTTATTTTACACGGATATTTTAAATCAAATGGGAGCCGATATCGTGATGGCCGATCCCCATCGGGTTATTGTCAGGGGCCCGAGCCCTCTTTATGGCAAGAAAATAATCAGTCCGGATATCCGCGCTGGCATGGCTCTTTTAATCGCGGCACTCCTAGCAAAAGGCCAAAGCGTAATCAATAATATTTACCAAATAGACAGGGGATACTGTAAAATTGACGAACGCTTGCGAGCCTTGGGAGCGGACATCAAAAGAATTAAAGAATAAAATCACATGAGTTTATTTACCAGAAAAATAGGAATAGATTTGGGGACGGTCAATACTTTGGTTTTTGTTCCCGGCCGGGGAATTATTTTAAACGAACCGACGGTAGTGGCTATTTCCGCCGATAATAATGCCGTTTTAGCCGTTGGATCCGAAGCCCAGATGATGCTCGGCCGGACCCCGGAAAATATTATCGCCAAAAGGCCGATGCGCGACGGCGTGATCGCCGATTACAAAATCACCGAGGCCATGCTTAGGTACTTCATACAAAAAAGCCTCGGAAAATTTCAGCTGATAAAACCGGATGTTTTGATAACGGTGCCGTCCGGATCAAGCTCAACGGAAAGAAGAGCCGTTATCGATGCCGCCATCAATGCCGGCGCCCGATCCGCGTATATCGT
Source organism: Candidatus Azambacteria bacterium (assembly GCA_016213445.1). Lineage (GTDB taxonomy): Bacteria > Patescibacteriota > Minisyncoccia > UBA10092 > UBA10092 > UBA10092. Next base: position 19,874 of record JACRAJ010000002.1, on the reverse strand, counting down.
TAAAGAACCGGTTTTGGCCGCCATCGGCGCCGATGTGCCGATTAATTCCGCTTCCGGCAATTTAATTGTGGGCGTCGGCGGCGGAACAACCGAGGTCGCGGTAATTTCTTTGGGCGGCATCGTAACGTCTTATTCGAAAAGAGTGGGGGGCAATAAAATAGACCAAGCGATTATCGAGCATCTTAAACGAAAACATAATCTCGCAATAGGCGAAAGAACGGCCGAAAGAATAAAACTTGAAGTCGGTTCGGCTTTGCCGGTAAAAGACGAGTTGCATATCGGCGTCAGGGGCCGAGATATTCTAACGGGCTTGCCGCGCAACATAACCGTGGGCACCAATGAAATCGTTGATGCCATTTCCGAACGCCTTAAGGAGATAATCCAGGCGTTAAAAACAGTTTTATCCCAAACTCCGCCGGAGTTATCGGCCGATATTATGGACAAGGGTATAATTTTATCCGGAGGCACAGCGCTTTTAAGAAACTTTGACGAATTGATAGTTAAAGCCACGGGCGTGCCGGCTTATATCGCTGAAGAGCCGCTTTTGTGCGTCGCCAAAGGCGCCGGCTTGGTTCTGGAAAATCTGGAAATTTACAAACGAAGCGTTATGGCGCGCCGCTAACGCGCAATTTTCAATTTTTAATTAAAATCTGATGAATGAAACGGGATATAAAAAAATTGCAAATTATCTGACCAAATGCATTGGACGCGATTATTTATCTCATGCTTATATTTTCTACGGGCCGGACGAAGATTCCAAACATAAAACGGCTTTTTGGTTTGCCGATAAAATTTTAAAAAATGACAACCGAAAATTCCATCCCGATTTGCTTTCGATAAAACCCGAAATGAATGATGAGCTATCCATCGATCTTATTCGTCAGCTCAAAAATTTTTTAACGTTAAGGCCCTATTCAAACGAATATAAAATAGCGATAATAGAAACGGCGGAAAAATTAAACAATTTCGCGCAAAACGCTCTGTTGAAAATTTTCGAAGAGGCGCCAAAGCACGCAATTGTGATACTTTGCGTTAATACGCTCGATTCTATCGCGGACACCATCATATCGCGCGCCGTGAGATTGCCTTTCTGGCGGATAAAGCCGGCGGTTTCGGAACCGGATAAAAAAACCTCCGACATTTTCGAAGCTCTGCTTGGCGCTAATTTTTCAAGCAAATATAATTATATTGAAAAACTCAATTCTCAAAAAGCTCCGAAAATTTTCAAAACTTGGCTTTATTTTTTGAGAGAAAAATTCAAAACCAACCCGACAAAAAAAATCACCGATCTTTTAGCGAAAAGCCAAAACATTTATTTTAAACTGAATGAAACCAATATTAATCCAAAATTCGCATATGATGAATTATTATTAAACACGGAGATAAAGAAATTATAGATGTCGGACATCTATAATTTCCGTTTGTGATTTTTTGCGTTTAACATATGGAAACATTGGAAAATTTAAAAAACAAATTAAAAAATATCGAGAAATTTTTAAAGGAAGAATTTTCAGCCTTAAGAGTCGGCCGCGCCACGCCGGCGCTCGTGGAAAACATTTCGGTTGATTACTACGGCGCCAAAACTCCGTTGAAACAACTGGCTTCAATTTCGGCGCCGGAACCCAGATTATTGGTCATCGAACCTTGGGATAGAAGCGCAATTGCCGAAATTGAAAAAGCCATACATGCGTCTAATCTCGGTTTGAATCCGATTGTTGATAAAAATCTTATCAGAATAAGCATTCCGCCGTTAACCGAAGAACGGCGAAATTCTCTCGTTAAAATCGTAAACGCCAAACTTGAAGAAGCCAAAGTAAAATGCCGCGCGGCGCGCGACGAAGCCGTAAAAGAAACTAGCGCTTTATTTGACGGCAAAAAAATTACCGAGGACGAAAAATTCAAACTTAAAGAAAAAATCCAGGAATTGATAAATGCGGCGAATAGCAGTTTGGAAAACATAGCCAAATTAAAAGAAAAAGAAATTAAAGAGGGATGATAACGGCAATAATTTTCATTTTAGTTTTGGCGGTTTTGATTTTAGCCCATGAATTCGGCCACTTCATCGCCGCCAAAAAAAGCGGATTGACGGTGGAAGAATTCGGCTTCGGTTTTCCGCCGCGAATTTTCGGCATAAAAAAAGGCGAAACCGTTTATTCAGTTAATCTTTTGCCGTTGGGAGGTTTCGTTAAAATTTTAGGCGAAGACGGCAATGATACCAGCAATCCCAAAAGTTTTTCGTCTAAGTCAACCGGAACCCGCGGCTTAATCACCGTAAGCGGCGTTGCCATGAATTTTTTATTGGCCATGTCCTTGCTGATAGCGGGATATTTTATCGGCCTTCCCCAAATTATCGATCAAAACAACGAGGCGATAGCCAAAAATACGGCGATTCAAATTGTAGCCGTAAGCGGCAATTCGCCGGCGGAAAAAGCCGGCATAAAAATGGGCGACGCGATAAAATCCGTTAAAATCGGCGATAAAACCGTTGCCGTTAATGAAATATCCGTTCTTCAAGACGCAATTAACGCCAATAAAGGAAAAGAAATATTATTTAATATTCAGCGCGGCAAAGACTATTTTGAAATCAAGGCGACACCGAGAATCAATCCTCCCGAAGGAGAAGGCGCTTTGGGAATCGGCTTGGCAAAAACCGGTTTCATTTCTTATCCGTGGCATCAAAGTTTTTGGCTCGGAATAAAATCAACTTTCATTTTAACTTGGGAAATAATCGCCGGATTCTGGGATTTATTGAAAAATCTGATTACCGCGGGAAAAACGCCTCAAGGTTTGGCCGGCCCCGTGGGAATTGCCGTCTTAACCAACCAGGCCGCCCAATTGGGCTTCATATATCTTCTTCAATTGGTGGCCGTCATCTCCCTTAATTTAACGGTTTTAAACCTTATTCCTTTTCCGGCCCTTGACGGCGGCCGACTGTTATTTTTAGCCATAGAAAAGATTAAAGGAAGCAAAGTAAATCCCAAAATCGAAAATGCGATTCACTCGATCGGGATGATTTTGCTTCTGATTCTTGTTGCTCTGATAACTTATCGGGATATTTTAAGACTAAAATAATTCTGAAAGAAAATTTGATTTCTAAATTGCGTTTGACATTTTGCCAGATAGTGCTATTATTCATTCGGTTGTTTGACAAAATCGCTTAAGCGGTTAAAAAACAAAGGAAAGGAGGTTTGGTTTTTAAATTGGCGGGAATAATTCCTTTTTTATTGTAAAAACTTCTTAAAAATAAGGGGGTTTTTTATGAGTAAGAAGCGCAGAAGTTCAACAAAGGAAAAAACGGTTTATTTCGGAGAAGTTGTTTCCTTTAAAAAAGGAAACAAAAACATTTTTAAAATCGTTTTCCCGGAAGTCCCTCCGGGTGTAATGAGGGAACTGCGCAAAGTAAAAACACTTGGCTCCGCCAAGATCCGGAATTCTAACGGAGGGGTAAGCATTACTCCTCTAAAAAATTATGATCCTCGCATTGCGAGTGAAATCGCCCTCAGTTTGGGCGAGATGGGATTAGGATTGTCGGTCGATGCGACCACAATTCCGGTCAATCTGGCGTTTTAATAATCAATCTCGAGAGATTATTAAACGCGAAGAGGCGCGGCTTTAAGCCGCGCCGCTTTTTATTTTATTTGTCAATATTTTCTAATGATAAAATCTGTTGTAGAATATATTTCAGAATAAAGGGCATTTTAATTTTAATACATTTTATGAAGCAATCACAACTTTTCGGACATACTTTGCGGGAAAATCCAAAAGATGAAACGAGCGTCAACGCCCGGCTTTTGGAACGGGGCGGTTTTGTTTATAAAAATTCCGCCGGCGTTTATTCTTATCTGCCTTCAGGCTGGAGAACGCTTGAAAAAATCGCCAATATTATCCGCGAAGAAATGAATGCCATCGGCGGACAAGAAATGTTTATGCCGGCGCTTGTGGAAAAAAAATATTTGGATGCCACCAAACGCTGGGATGTGCCTATTGGTTTTGAAGCGAAGGAAAAAAACGAAAAAACCGCCAACTTCGTCATGGGTTGGACGCACGAGGAAGTGCTGACGGCTATTGCCACCCGATACGTAAACTCATATAAAGATTTGCCGTTTGCCGCTTATCAAATCCAAACCAAATTTCGAAATGAGCCGAGGGCAAAATCGGGCCTGTTGCGCGGCCGCGAATTCATAATGAAAGATTTATACAGCTTCCATTCTTCGGAAGAAGATTTGAAAAACTTTTATGAAAAAGTAAAGGCGGCTTATTTTAAAATTTTCAACCGCTGCGGCTTAAAGGCCGTTTACACCATAGCGGCCGGCGGAGTTTTCACCGCAAGCCATACCCATGAATTTCAAGTGATAACTCCAGTCGGAGAAGACACAATTTTTGTTTGTTTAAAATGCGGATACGCGGAAAACAAGGAAATTTCCAAGCTTGAAGAAGGCGATAAATGCCCCGAATGTCGGGGAGAAATTAAAATGGAAAAAGCTATCGAAGTTGGAAATCTTTTTCCTTTGGACACCAAATATTCTTCCGCTTTCAATTTGCAATTTATAAATTCAGAGGGTAAAAAAGAATACGTGATAATGGGTTCTTACGGCATCGGATTGGGCCGCTTGATGGGAACCGCCGTGGAAATCCATAATGACGACAAAGGAATAATCTGGCCGGAAGAAATAGCGCCTTTCAAGATTCACCTCGTTGAAATCGCCGCCAAGCAAGCGGAAGAAAATTCCGTTAAAGAACAAGCGGAAAAAATCCACGAAGAACTCATTGATAAAGGAATGGAAGTATTATACGATGACCGCGACGATAAAACCGCCGGCGAGAAATTCGCCGACGCCGACTTGCTGGGAATTCCTTGGCGCGCGGTGGTTAGCCAAAAGACTCTTGAAAAAGATTCGGTTGAATTGAAACAAAGAAATAAAAAAGAGACGAAGCTGGTAAAAATTTCGGAATTATTAAATTTAAAATTTTCCGCCAAAGGCGGATCCGCCTTTGGCGGAAAAATCTAAAATTCTATTTATGTTGGGGCGTTTGTTTAAATTTTTTTCAAAAGATATTGGCATCGACCTTGGCACGGCCAATACTTTGGTGTATGTGAGAGGGCGGGGGATCATCATCAATGAGCCGTCAATCGTCGCCATTAACAAAAAAACCAATCAAGTTTTGAGCGTCGGCGACGCCGCTAAAAAAATGATCGGACGCACGCCCGGTCATATTATCGCCGTTCGGCCGCTTATTGAAGGCGTGATTTCCGATTTTGAAATTACCGAACAGATGTTGAGATATTTTTTCAACAAGGTCCATCAGAGCCCTTATCGCTTTTTAACAAGGCCGCGCGTCGTTATCGGCATTCCTTCCGGCGTAACCGAAGTGGAACGGCGCGCCGTTGAGGACGCGGTGCGCAATGCCGGCGCGAGAGAAGTATATCTTGTTGAAGAACCGATGGCGGCCGCCATCGGAGCCCGATTGCCGATTTCCGAAGCTGTCGGCAATATGGTTGTCGATATCGGCGGCGGCACCACCGACATCATAGTGGTTTCTTTGGGCGGCATCGTTGTGTCTCGCAATTTGCGGATTGCCGGAGAAAAAATGAACGAAGATATTATTCAATACGTTCATGATGAATTTAAGCTTTTAATAGGCGAAAAAACCGCGGAAGAAATAAAAATTTCCATCGGCGCGGTGGCGCCTTTACAGGAAAGGCTGGCCGCAACGATAAAAGGCCGCGATCTCATAAGCGGCTTGCCGAAAGAAGTTTTAATAAGCGACCTGGAAATAAGCGAAGCGATAGCGCCTTCGGTTGACGCCATAATTTCGGAAATCCGTTCCGTCGTCGAAGAAACTCCTCCCGAACTTATCAGCGACTTGATGGTTAGAGGCATCGTTTTAGCCGGCGGCGGAAGCCTGCTCCGAGGCCTTCCCGAAATGGTTGCGAAAGCCACCGATATCCCCGCTAAATTAGCCGAGGATCCGCTGACGGCCGTAGTGCGCGGCTGCGGACTCATACTTGAAGATGTTGAATCGCTGAAAGAAATTCTGGTAAGCAACAATTAACCTTGGAATATGAGAAATAATAGTTTGGCAATATTTTTTATTTTGCTTTTGACAAGCTTGGTTTTTATTTTTTTTAATCAAAGCCGCGCAGTTTTACTTTTAAAACAATCCGTAAATGAAATTTTAAAACCAATTGAGATCGCTTTCGCCAAACCTAAAAGTTGGCTGTCCTTTTGGCAGAGCGCTTTCTTTAACATAAAAAATATCAAGGAATCAAACAACCGCTTGATTTTAGAAAATTTAAATCTTAACGAAAAATTGGCAAAACTGTCCCAGCTTGAAGAAGAAAATTCCCTTCTTAGGGAGAAATTAAATTTGTCCCAAAAATCCATCAATACAAGCCTTGCTCGCGTCATCGGGCGCGATTTTCAAAATAATCGGTCTTTTTTAATCGACAAAGGAACAAATGACGGCATCAATGCCGGAATGACGGTAATTTCCAAAGGAGAAACGATTGTCGGCCGCGTCATTGACGCGAGCGCAAATACCGCCAAAGTGCAAACAATATTGGACGCTCAAAGCCGCATAGCCGCCATTGCCGAAAAAAGCAAAATTTCCGGCCTAGTTCGCGGATTGGGATCCGACGCGATTTTCGATTTGATAGCAAAAGATAAAAATCCCGAAGCGGGGGAATTGATAATTTCTTCGGGAACTGACGGCATTTGGCCGCGAGGTTTTGTGATCGGAAAGATAAAAGAGGCCAAATCAAAAGATAATCAAGTTTTTAATACGGCCGATATAGAGTTATCGGCCGATCCCCGAGATTTCGACAGCGTATTTGTTATCTTGAACTCTCAATAAAAATGAACAAAAGCCATAAAAAGTTTTTTTTAATTGCCGGCAGCGCGTTTTTTTTAATTCTTTTGGCCGGTTTTCAAATTTCTTTCTTAAATCCATCATGGTTGAAATTGAATCTTTTTTTAATATCGGCAATGTACTTGGCGCTGACTAAAAATAACTCGAAAGCTCTTTTTTTTGCTTGGCTGGGAGGAATTTTAACCGGCGCAAGTTCTTTTTCAATTTTTGGAATCAGCGGCGCGGTTTTTTTGATTTTCACCGCCGTTTTTATTGTTCTTTGCGAAACCGTATTTTTAAATTTGAAAACAGGAACTATTCTTTTCGCAAGCGCAATCGGCGTAACGCTTTATCATTTTACCAATTGGGCGACCATAAATATTTTCGCATTTTTTAAAATAGGAGTTTTTGAAAATTTCGGATTTTATTTCGCCAACCTCGGATTTTTATCGGAACTGATATTTACCGCTCTGTTAATGCTGGCGATTTTTAAAATCAAAAATAAAATCTAAAATGTTTAAAAAATTTTTCAAAAAAAACCGCGTCGAAATAGAACTGGAAGAAATTCTTTTGGATAAAAAAGCAACCGCTCAATTGGAAATTCCGCTCAAAGAAAAGGGGGCTTTCATTGTTTTTGTCGCCGCTATAATAATTTTGGCCGGATTTTTAACAAGGGCATTCTGGCTTCAAATTTGGAAAGGGGATTACTATGCCCTGAAAGCAAGCCGAAATAATGTGCGACTTTACGACAGCCAGGCGCCGCGCGGCATAATTTATGACCGCAACAATAAAGTTCTTGCTTCCAACGCGCCGAACTTCACTTTATTAATCGTTCCGGCCGACTTGCCGAAAAAACAAGAAGATTTAGACGGCTGGATTCGGAAAATAGCCAAAATTCTCAATAAAAACACGGCTGAAATCGCCGATTTTACCGAAGGTTTAAACAAAAATTCCACAATGCCGGTTTTATTTGACTTTGACCCCGACGAGGCAACGCTCGTCGCGCTTGAAGCTAATTTGCCGAATTTACCCGGACTTTTCATCAATCAAGAAGCTAAACGCGATTACCCCGAAGGGCCGTATTTTTCGCACTTAATCGGCCATATCGGAAAGGTGTCTCCCGACGATCTTAAAGCCGACCCGTATTATTCATCGCTTAGCTCCATCGGGAAAGATGAGCTTGAAATACAATATGAAAAAGATCTTAGGGGAACGCCCGGAAAAATAGCCGTATCGGTGAAATCCGATAACAGCGTTTTAAAAACTTTAACGGCGCAAGAAGCCCGGCCGGGAAATAATCTTGTTTTGAATATTGACGGCGATCTTCAAAAACTATTAACCGACGCTTTAAAAACCAAAATGGCCCAAACCAATTCGCCGGGAGCGGCGGCTGTTGTTTTGGATGTTTCGTCGGGAAAAATTTTGTCTCTGATCAGTTTGCCGAATTTCGATAACAATATTTTTACCGGCGGCATGCCGAAAAATATTTATCAAGAATTGATTAACAATAAAAATCGGCCGCTTTTCAACAGGGTTATCGGCGGTTTTTATCCGGCGGGATCCACGATTAAGCCGTTCGTGGCCGCGGCGGCTTTAGCCGAAAATACAATCGACCCGAATTATGAAATCGACGACACTCTGGGCTATATCTCCGTTCCCAATGAATACAATCCGAAAGTAACATACACTTTTCGCGATTGGCGGCCGCAAGGGTTCGTTGATATGCGCCGGGCTTTGGCCGTTTCGGCAAACGTTTATTTTTATGAAATAGGCGGCGGCTACAAAAACATCAAAGGACTGGGCATTGATCGCATCAAAAAATATCTGGATCTTTTCGGTTTCGGATCGACTTTGGGCATTGATTTGCCGGGAGAAACAAACGGTTTGGTGCCCGATCCGGCTTGGAAAAAATCGACAAAAAAAGAAAACTGGTACACCGGCGATACTTATAATGTCTCCATCGGACAAGGAGATGTCATTATCACGCCGCTTCAGCTGGCATCGGCAATAGCCGCCATAGCCAACGGGGGCACCCTTTGGAAACCGAAACTTGTTTCCAAAATCACGGATCCGAACAATAATACAATTGAAGAATTTAAACCGGAAGCGATAAGAACGAATATGGTGAGCAATGATAAATTGCAAATAGTCCGCGAAGGATTGCGCGACGCGGTTACCGAAGGTTCGGTGCGTCTTCTAAATGATTTGCCGATAAAAGCCGCCGGCAAAACAGGCACGGCCCAGGTTTATTCAAACTTTAAAAAAACCAACGCTTGGTTCACGGGCTTTGCGCCCTATGAAGATCCGAAAATCGCGGTTGCCGTAGTGCTTGAAGGCGCGGGCGAAGGTTCGGCCGCCGCCGTTCCCATTGCCAAAGAAGTTTTTCTCTGGTATGCTAATGAGCATAAAAGTAAAAACTAAACTTTATCTATGGCAAAACAAACATATTTGAGCCGAGAGGGCATTGAAGCCCTTAAAAAAGAGCTTCATGAATTGAAAACGACAAAACGGCAGGAAATCGCCAAGCGGCTTCAAGAGGCCAAAGATTTGGGCGATCTTTCCGAAAACGCCGAATATTTTGAAGCGAAAGAAGCGCAATCACTCAACGATAATCGCATCGCCGAACTCGAAGATCTTTTGAAAAACGCGGTGGTAATCGAAGCTTCAAATGAGGAAAATATTGTTAGGATAGGCTCCACAATCGAAGTTAAATCCAACCGCGGCGTAGAAGCGTTTAGCATCGTCGGCTCGGCCGAAGCTAAACCTCAAGAAGGCAAAATTTCAAATGAATCTCCTTTGGGCCGGGCGTTTTTAGGCCAAAAAATAGGAAATGAAATCGAAATAAAAACTCCGGGCGGCGCCGTAAAATATAAAATCATCAAAATAGAAAAATAAGAAATCACAATTTTAATTTTTAAGATTAAAATTTAATTTTTTCCGCCAAAGGCGGATCAGCCTATGGCCGATAATTTGAACCATGCCCACCATTGAAGAGCTTCGCGAAATCAGAATAAAAAAATTAGAATCGCTAAAAGCCGAGAAAAAAAATCCTTATCCAAACGATGTAAAACGCGATTGCCGCATCAAGGAAGTTCTTGATAAATTTTGGCTTTGGCGACTGGCCGGAAGAAAATTTAATTTGGCCGGCAGAATAAAATCGATGAGAATCCACGGCCAAGCGGCATTTTTTGATTTGGAAGACGAAAGCGGAAAAATCCAGTGTTTTCTAAGCCCTAAAAGCTTGTCCGAAAATGAAAAAATAAAAAATTCATATAGTGAATTTTTGGCTAATTTTGACATCGGCGACTTTGCGGAAATCAAAGGCTTGGTTTTTAAAACCAAAAAAGGAGAAAAAACCGTCCGTGTTGAAAAATTGGCGATGGCCGCCAAAACCTTGAGGCCTCTGCCGGAAAAATGGCACGGCCTTAAAGATGTGGAGGAAAGATATCGCAAAAGATATCTTGATCTTTTAATGAATCCCAAAATAAAAGAAAATTTTTTGACGCGATCGCGGCTGATAAGTGAATTGAGAAATTTTCTTGAAAACAATGGATTTGTTGAATTTGAAACACCGATGCTTCAGCCGATTCCGGGCGGCGCCGCGGCCAAACCGTTTAAAACCCATCTGAACGCTTTGGATATGGACTTATACTTGCGCGTGGCGCCCGAACTTTATCTCAAACGGCTTCTCGTCGGCGGTTTTGAAAAAATTTATGAAATCGGGCGCTGTTTCAGAAACGAAGGAATGGATTCCCACCACAATCCGGAATTCACGATGCTTGAAGCTTATATTGCATACAAAAATTCTTCATATTTGAAAATTTTTTTGGAAAATCTTTTGCGATCTTTGGCGCGAAAACTAAACAACGGCAGCTTAACCATAACTTACGCCGGAAATTCGATTGATTTTTCGCGGCCGTTTGAAGAAAAAAATTACGACGACCTAATAAAAGAGTTCGGCGACTTAGACGCCGCCAAACACAAGCTTATTCAACCGACTTTTGTAAGCGGTTTTCCGGCCGAGCTTTTACCGCTTTCCAAATCCTCCGAAAAAAATCCTTCAAAAGCCGACGCTTTTCAAATTTTTATAGGCGGATTTGAACTGGTCAAGGCGTTCACGGAATTAAATGATCCGATAGAACAGCGCGAAAAATTCGAAAACCAAGAAAAACTTAGAGGAAAAGGCGATGAAGAGGCGCATCGGTTTGACGAAGATTTTTTGGAAGCTTTGGAATACGGCATGCCTCCATGCGCCGGATTCGGCATCGGCATAGACCGTTTATCGGCGCTTTTAACCGATTCTCATACCCTAAGAGAAATTATATTCTTTCCGACAATGAGGCCGAAAACCGAAAATCAAGACATGCAAAACCGAACCAAACCTTTTTAAATAATTCAATAAAATAAAAAATGTTAGACATAAAATATATAAGAGAAAATAAAAATGATACTGAAAAAGGCGTGAAAGCCAAGGGTTTCGATATTGACGTCGATTTGATTTTAAATTTAGACGAGCAAAACCGAAAATTGGAAAAGGAAATCGAAGATTTGAACGCCGAACGTAAAAAAGCGGCTGACAAAAAAGACGTGGAAAAGGGCAAAGAAATTAAAGTTAAACTAAGCGAATTGGAATCGGAAAAAAAGATTATTTCGGAAAAATTGGATTTACTTATGAGAAAATTGCCGAACTTGCCGCTGGCGGAAGTGCCGATTGGAAAAGATGAAACCGAAAATATAGTTTTACGCGAAGCGGGGAACAAGCCAAAATTTGATTTTCCGGCTAAAGATTATATGGCTCTTGCCGAGTCTCTCGGATGGATAGATGCCGAACGCGCCGGAAAAGCCGTCGGCAGCCGATTTGGATACCTGTTAAACGGCGCTGTCCGCTTGGAATTCGCCCTTGTTCGTTTTGCTTTTGATATGTTGGAAAAAGAAGGCTTTATTCCGATTGTTCCGCCCGTTTTTTTAAAACCGGAGGCAATGCGCGGCATGGGTTATTTGGATTATAACGAAGATGAAGTTTACCATCTTGAAAAAGACGATTTATATTTGATAGGCACCTCGGAGCAGGCGATAGGCGCAATGCGTATGAATGAAATATTTAGCGAAAAGCAATTACCGCTTCGCTATGCCGGATTTTCTTCCTGTTTCAGGCGCGAAGCCGGTTCTTACGGCAAAGACACCAAAGGAATTTTGCGAGTTCACCAGTTTGATAAAGTGGAAATGTTTAGTTTTGCGCGGCCGGAAGACGCCAAAAAAGAACACGAATTTTTGCTTTCAATGGAAGAAAAATTAATGAAAGCTTTGGAATTGCCCTATCGCGTCCTTCAAATTTGCACCGGCGATTTGGGCGTGCAAGCCGCCAATAAATACGACATAGAAGTGTGGCTTCCCGGGCAAAATCAGTATCGCGAAACCCATTCAACATCGAATGACACGGATTTTCAATCGCGCCGGCTCAACATAAAATATAAAAACGAAAAAACCGGAAAAAATATGTACGCGCACACTTTGAACGGCACCGCTTTCGCCATCGGCAGAATGATTATCGCCATAATGGAAAACTGCCAGCAAAAAGACGGCACAATAAAAATCCCAAAGGTTCTGGAAAAGTATATGTAATTGCGCCGCTTTCCTTTCCTAACCCCAATCTCATTGCTTTTTCTTCGCTCTATAAACAACCCCGCATTCACTTTCTCGCTTTTTTCATTTCCCCCAGCGCGGGAAATGAAAGGGTTCGCCCTCGCTCTTGCTTCGCAAACCATGCCCGCTCGGGCTCACAACCCGCGAGAAAACGAATGCGGGATTGTTTTTAGAGGAAAATTATTTGTGTTGTTTTGAAAGCGGCCGTTTTTTTGTTATCTTTATATTATGCCGTCGAGCAAATATTGGAGATTCAAAACCATAAAAAAAGAAGAGAGAAAAAGAAACTGGAAATTCAGACTTTTTTATTTTGCTTCCTCCGCAATATTAATAATCGCGATTTGGGCGCTGTTTTTTTCGTCATTTTTCAAAATAACGGAGGTAAAACTGCCTAAAAACGACATAATCGCCGCCGATGATATTTATAAATTAACGGCCGCGTCAGCGCCTTTGCATCTCGGCGAAAATTTATTCATTCTTTCAAAAAATCGGTTAAACGTTAAGTTGGCGGCGGCCTTTCCCGAATTGACCAATATCAGCATTTCAAAAAAACCGCTTCACGGTTTGGCGATTGATTTCGAAAAAAGAACGCAGATCGGAATCTGGCAAAACAATACCGGCAGTTATTACTTGGACAAAGAAGGAATTATTTTTAAAGAAGCGCCGCAAACGGAAGGAGCTTTGATATTGAAAATAAAAGACTTTGGAAAAAACAATGCCGCGCCGGGCGATAAAGTTTTAAACGACGGCATTTTAAATTTCATAATCCAATTTAATAATGAAATAATCGCCCGCAATAAAATAAAAATAACCGAATTTGAAGTCGATCCTGCGCCGAATATCAACTTTAAAGCCGTCACCGATCGCGGCTGGCAGATTTATTTGGATCAGAATCAGGACCCGAAATCGGAAGCGAATAGTTTATTCACCACTTTGAACGAAGCCGTAAAAAACGGCGAAAAAAATCTGGCATATATCGACTTGCGCATCCCCACCCGCGTTTTTTACAAAATGAAATAAATTTTTATTTTTTAGTTTTTTAAAACAAAACCCGCATTCACTTCAATCTTTTTCATCTTTAAAACCAATATAAATAATTTTCCTCGCGCGCTCAGCTGTCCAGCGACAGCTAGAACGCAGCTTGTTTTTCAATTAATCTATCTTATAAACAAAAATCGAGTAGCCGATTTTTGCAACCGGCTTATACGCATCAAGCCAGGTGTAAGCGCGTTCGTTGTAAGAGCAGGGGATTTTATCGCCCTTGCAAGCGCCCATGTAAATCGTCGCCGATACCGCCAGCCAGCCCTTTTGCGGAATTTCCCGATTGTAAGAATCGATTTTCGCGGTTTTAATGTAATACTCCGCCGGCGCGCCGGAAAAATAATCCATCTTAATTTCTTTAATGTTATTTTTTTCTATAAACCGCGACAATCGCAAAATATCTTGGCCCCAATCAAGATTTGAATCTACGACAAATTTGTAGCCGCCATCGGGGCCGCCGGCAATTTCATTGAAATAAGCCAGAAACGACGGCCACACGGAAACAACGGAAATAACCGCCCAAATCAACAAAACGGCAACAACAAACCCCTTTTTAATGCGGCGCCAGTGCAAACTAAAAAGCTGCCAAAATCCGCGATAATCCGCAATTCGTTCCGTAATGCTGCCCTTTATCCAAAAACTTATCTGGCGAGCCGTTAAGGCGTAAATAAAGGGCAAAGAGGGCAAAATATGGCGAACGCCGATGTTGAGATTGGATTTAATGGATAAAGCCCAATATACAAAAATCACAGCCAGCATTCCAAACTCGGCGAAATTATTTTTTAACAAATTTGAAAAATCCCGTCCAAACAACGCGCCGCCCGATTTTTTATAAGCGATAAATTTTTTCAAAGCTAAAAATAAGGCGAAAAATTCCAATAAAATATAAGTGAGCGGCTCTTTGAGCATATACACCGTCGGAAAATAAGAATGCGAACCGTCGGCTGAAATCGAACCGAGATAATAGGTCGTATTGCCGCCGCCGGATCGCTGGAGCACCATTAAAAATCCTAAAAAGTATTGACCCCAAGCGCGAAGTATCGGTTGCGAAGAAATCCAGACACTTAAATCAGCCAGCGGCTTGAAACCAAAAGTGGATAAAATAAAATCTGTGTCAATCGCTTGTTTTTGGGCCGGATAATTCCGAACGTGAAAAGCGTATACCGCGCCGATTACCAAAAATGCGATCATTAGAACCAAAACAAATCCGCCAAGATATTTTTTTAAAGCCCGTAATTTTTCGCCGGATTCTTGCAGTAAAATCCAAACTAAAACGATAAACCCAAAAATCGGAATCAAAAGAATCGTTGAAAATTTAGTTAATAAACTAAGACCCAAAACAATTCCAAAAATCCACAGATTACGCCCCCCGCCATTTTTTGAAGGGCGGAGGGTCGGCAATTTGAGCCACTTATATAAATAATAAAAACTTATAAAAAAAGCGGCGGCGGCGGCCACATCGGTCGTCACCAATCTGGTATGCGCCAAAAAAGTGGGGGAGAAAGAATAAAGAGCTAAAGCGATAAGTCCGGCCCAATCGCCCCACAATTCTTTGCTGAATTTGAAGATATAAAAACCCAAAAGAAGCCCTATCAAAATCATCGGAATTCTCGCGAGCCGCATCATATTTTGAGCGTCGTTTCCGGAAAAATAAAGCAAATCATTTCCGAAACCGACATCGGTTTGCCAAGCCGGAGTTCGCGATGAATCAACCGATAAAGGCGTATTCCAACCCCAGCTTTTATACGGAAAATTTATTTTTATAAAAAAAAGCGGCAAAGCGGCTAAATCTTTAACTAGCGGCGGATGCTCCGGATTTAGCCGCATATCCTGCTGGGTGATATACGAATAGCCGGCCGGCAAGTGAATTCTTTCATCATAATTGGCATTGTCATTCCACATGCTGGTAAAAGCCAGCAAGCCGAAAATTGTTAAAAATGCCGCGGCCAAAAGATTAATTTTTTTCATAATAATTTATAAATTTTTATTTACTGAATCGATACAACGGCGGTGTTTATGTAAATAAAATTAATTTTGCTTTGCGGAAATCGTTTGTTCAGATCGCGCAATAAATCCAAATTATAATATAACGGAGCGATAACCAAACCATTTGCACCGGGATTTATTTTATCAAGTTCGTCGGATTTTAAATAATTTACTTTAATTTTTTTCGCCGTTAAAAAATAAACCGTTTGAGCCGATACCGGAAGCCCGTTATCCGTCGCTCTGTCGCTTGCATCCCAAATGGCGTACTTTTCCGTTTGTTCCGGCAAACTGTTCAGATAATTCGCAATTTCAACTTGGTCGCGAGAAAAAGCCGAAAGAACGTTTGGATTAAAAGCCCAAAGATTGAAATATCCGTTAAAATTATAAGCTCCGATAAAAACCAAAAATACCATTAAAAGCAAAAATGTTTCTTTTTTTAACCTTAAAAGCTGGCTTTTGTATTTGAAAAAATCCGGATTTTTAATTTTGCCGTCAAAATACGCCTGAATTTTTTGATAAAGCCAAAACAGGCCGATTCCGGCGAATATCATTGCCGCCGGCATGGCGCCCAAAGCCCTTAAAGAATGGGGGTTGCCTTCGCTTGTTAAAACATTGGGCAGTAAAAAAACTCCAAGCCAAAGAAGCAAAAACTTGTCTTTAAACTCAAACCGCCTAATGCTCAACCAAATTCCCAAAAGAAAAAACAACCCGACCGGAAAGAACAATTCCGGCGAACCGGCGTAATTATGGCGCCAGTTAAAATCTCCGGCAATGTTAAACATGCCGACGGTTTTAATGACGCTGGCAGCCGCCGCTTTAAGCGGAGACGACGAAGAAAATACGGAAACTCCGGAAGCTCGGCCAAAAAAGTCTGTCGGATTTTTTAGAAAATACAATCCAATCGGAAGGGCAATGATAAAAACCGTCAAAATAAAAAATAAAAATCCGATTAATAACTGCCGATTAAATCGGCCATTATATTTTTTTAAAAGCGCCGGTCCAAAAACTAAAAGCGCCAACACCGGCGCAAACCTGAACGAAATATAAGTATAGAATCCCAAACCGAACAGAATTCCCGCCAAAACGAACATAAATACGAATGTCCGATGCCCGTTATTGTGAGCGTCGGACATCCGTATATTAAAGCCGCGTAGCAAAAAATAAAATGACCAAATCAAAAAAAGCGGCATTAAACCGGCTCGAAATCCCGTACGGCTGAAATTCACCGCCCAAAAACTTGTCGCCATAAAAAAACTTGAAATTAAAGCGATTTCCGCGCCAAATAATTCCAATGCCAAAAAATAGAGGCCTAAAACCGCCAAAACTCCCGCTGTTGCCGGAAACAATCTTAAAACCCATGGTTCCGTTCCGAATAATTTTACGGCCAGCGCGTCAAGCCAGACCATCATTCCTTCCCGGCCGTTATTATTTTGATAAAAAATCTTCCAGCCCGAGGCTGGTCCGCCTTGAGCGGAAAAATCGCCGGATTTTAATGAAGTCAAAGCATCGGAGCCGTTCATCGCTTCGTCCTGATACAAGCCGGCCGGAATTGACGTAAACTGCCGGAATCTAAAAAAAACCGCCAAAACAATAATTAATATTAAAACAAAAATATATTTCCTGCTCATTGCCATATTTTACCATAAAGATTATCCATGTTAAAATGTCGATAAGTTTATGGAAACTGAAATAAAATACGCTAAAAAAGATTTTTGGCTGGCAATTTTGGCCGGCGAAATTGTTGCCTGGCTTTCATTGCCGACGCTGAAAAATTTAAAAATACTGGATTTATTGGAAAAATGGAATATCGGATTAAAACCATTTATATTGTTCTGGTCGTTTTTTATTCCAATCGGCGCCATCTTTTCTCTTTATATATTTTATCTTGCGGCCAAATACAAAAATCGAATCGGTTTTTTTCAACTGGGCAAATATGGAGTTATAGGAGTTTTAAACACGCTTCTTAGCGCCGGAATTTACAATCTTTTAATTTTTATTACCGACATCGCCTCCGGTTTCACCGTTGATTTATTTTATATAATCGCTTTTATCATAACCGTCACAAACAGTTTTTTCTGGAACCGATATTGGACTTTTGAAGAATTGGGAATAAAAAAAATTACCGGAGAAGCTTTTCAATTTTTCTTTGTTTCCGGCATTGTCGCCATTATAAACACCGGGGTTTTGCACCTTGTTGTTAATGTTATCGGCGCGCCGGCCGGCATTGATCAGAAAATTTGGGCCAATATAGCGTTGGTTTTTGCCATTATCATCGCTTTCTTTGGAAACTTTTTCGGCTACAAATTCATCGTATTTAAGAAATAAGAAACGCGTAAAAATAAAAAACGGGCTAAAGCCCGTTTTTTATTTTATCTTGCCGCTATTTCAAATTCTTCATCTTAATTACTCCGTAGTTTTGCCGTCAAAATGGTCAGCGGTGTCAGCCATGGCATCGGCTTTAGTCGCATGAATTACGCCGTCCCGGTGTTCGGGAGGAGAATAAATAGTGTAAAGCTTGAGCTCCGCATCGGCAGAAACATTGACTACATTGTGCCTTGTTCCGGCGGGAATCACAACGGCGCTCCCATCTTCGACAGAATGTTCAACTCCGTCTAAAAACGCCTTGCCAATCCCTTTTTCAACCCTTAAAAACTGGTCCAATGCGTGAATCTCTTCGCCAATTTCCTCGCCCGGCTTTAAAGCCATAAGCACCAACTGGCTGTTTTTGGCGGTATAGAGGACTTTGCGAAAATTATCGTTTTCCAACGCCGCTTTTTCTATATTATCAATATATCCATTCATGTTTTTAATTTAATGATGATAACTTATTATATGATTTAATGATTTATTGTACAATTTTTTATTCTGAATTTTTCATTTTAACGTTTAAACAAAATAACTCCAGATGAGCGCTATTGCCGCAATTGCCATAACGGCGGTGATGAACCAGCCGAAAATATTGGAAAATCGAGAGTTGGTGTATTTGCCCATAATTTTTTTGTCATTGCCGATAATCAACATTAAAGCCATAAGCGGGGGAGCGAGAATGCCGTTTAACGCCGCCGCGTAATAAAGAACTTTAAACGGCGGAATCGGAGTAAAATTAATTATCAGTCCGATCGCCGTGGCAACGGTGATTACACCGTAAAACCCATGAGCTTTGGAAAATTTTTTATACAATCCTTCTTTCCAATTAAAAGCCTCGCTAACCGCGTATGAAGCCGAACCGGCTAAAATCGGCACCGATAAAAGTGCCGTGCCTATAATGCCGACGGCAAAGAGAAGATAAGCAAAATCGCCGGCGATCGGCCGCAAGGCCGTAGCCGCCTTGTCGGCCGTATCTACGTCCGTTATGCCGGAAAGCGCCAGGGTTGCCGCCGCGGTTAAAATTATGAAAAAAGTTATAAAATTTGAAAAAAACATTCCGAATACCGTGTCGATTCGCATATCGCGAATGTCTTTTTTGCCGATTTCCGGAGTGCCGACTCCCATTTCTTTCAATTTATGTTTGGCAACTTCTTCTTCGACTTCTTCATCCGATTGCCAGAAAAAAAGATATGGAGAAATTGTCGTCCCTAAAATCGCGACGATATTCAGCAAATACGCTTTATTCCATAAAACCGTCGGGCGTATCGTGGATATTAAAACCTCGCTCCAATTTTGTTTGATAGCGAAAGCGGTGACAATATAAGCAAGAAGCGATAATACAAGATATTTTAAAAATTTAACGTAAGTTTTATAACTTAAAAAAATCTCAAGGATAAGAATAAGCGCGGTCATCGCTAAAAGCAATACCGCAAAAGGCAGATCAATTAAAAGGCGCATAGAAGAAGCCATCGCGCCCAAATCCGCCCCGATATTAACGGTATTTGACACAAGAAGCAGGGTAATGGCGAAATAAAGGATTTTTTTGGAGTAATGGCGCCCGATAACGGCAGAAAGTCCCTTGCCGGTTACCACGCCGATGCGGCCGCTCATTTCTTGGATAACGGCCATAAATGGAAATGAAAAAAGCGCGGTCCAAAGCTGGCGGTAGCCAAACTGGGCGCCGGCCTGCGAATAGGTGGCAATGCCGGACGGATCGTTATCGGAAGCGCCGGTAATAAATCCCGGGCCCAAACGCTTAAAAAATTTTTTGATTTTCCGATTCAGTTTCACTTGATGTATATGTGCATTATAGATTTTTTTTTAAAATAATTCCAGATGCCGCAAATATTGGATTAACAAGCAATAATTATGATAAACTGTTATTGTTTACTAATAATCTTTATTTAATAAATTATGAAACTGTTGATTATAGAAGACGAAATGGAGCTGGCCAAAGTTCTTGAGGAAAAATTCCAAAACGAAGGCTT